>JBIOWP010000040.1:0-29660 GCA_044868695.1 bacterium | reverse complement strand
TCGTCCGCCGCGTCGCAGGGCCTATGGCAGCGCGAAGGGTTGACCGGCGTCGAGCTCGCGGGGAAGACGCTGGGTGTGGTCGGTCTCGGCCGGATCGGGGCCGAGGTGACCCGCCGCGCCGCTGCCTTCGGCATGCGCGTGATCGGGTTCGACCCATATGTCTCTCCGGAGCGCGCCGCCCGTGTCGGCGCCGAGCTGGTGTCGTTAGACGAGCTGCTCCAGCGCAGCGACGTCATCACGCTGCACATCCCGCTTACCCCCGCCACCAGACACCTGATCGGCGAGCGGGAGATGAGCCGTATGCGCCCGGGGGTCCGCCTCGTGAATTGCGCGCGTGGTGGGTTGATCGACGAACAGGCGCTCCTCGCCGCCCTCGAAGAGGGGAAGGTCGCGGGCGCGGCGCTGGATGTGTTCGAGGAAGAGCCGCCGCGGGGAAACCCGTTGCTGGCTCATCCTGCGGTCGTGGTCACCCCGCATCTCGGCGCGTCGACCGAGGAAGCCCAGCGCAGCATCGCGATGCAGGTTGCCGAGGAAGTCGTGGCGGCGCTTGAGGGCGCCCCGGTGCGCGGCGCGGTCAACGCCCCGGTCCTGCAGACGGATGCCTGGGCGCGTCTTGCACCGTACGTGGAACTCATGCGGGCGCTCGGCGCGGTCGGCCGGGAACTGGCCGAGGGGCAGGTGCGCGAGGTCGAGCTGATCTATGAGGGCGCGGTGGCGCAGGAACCGCTCGACCTGCTGGGAGCCAGTTTCCTGGCCGCGCTGCTGGAGTCGGTTTCCGAGCACCCGGTGAATATCGTGAACGCCGCGCTGGTGGCGAAAGACCGGGGCATCGCGCTCGCGGATGTCCGCCGGGAGGAGAGCGAAGACTTCGCCAGTCTGATCCGCGTCCGCCTCGTCACGACCGCCGGAGCGCTGGTGGTGGGCGGGACGCTGTTCGGCCAGCGGGAGCCGCGCATCACGCACCTGGACGACTACCGCATCGATCTGATGCCGGCCCAGCACATGCTGTTTGTCTGGAACGCGGACCGGCCCGGGATGATCGGGCGGGTGGGCTCGATTCTGGGCGCCCAGAAGGTGAACATCGCGGGGATGCAGGTGGGCCGTACGGCGCCGGGCGGCACGGCGGTGATGGTGATCACCATCGACTCTCCGGCGCCGCCGGCGGCGATCGCGGAGCTGACCCGCGTTGACGGGATCACGGCGGTGAAGGTGGTCGATCTGGCGCAATCGAAAGCCCGCGACGCCAGAGCGCGGTGAACAGTAGCACCGACAGCGCCGTGTTGATCACACTGGCAGCGGCGTTAAAGGGGATGATCACCGGCCAGATCAGCGACGCCACCTTCTCCGCCGGCATCCCCAGTTGCAGGTTCAAGATGATGAAGTTGGCCGGGACCATCACAACGACACGCGCGAGCGCGCCCGCCCCGCAGGCGACCAGCAGCGGGCCCAGACCGGACCGGCGCCGGATCCGGTACACCCATCCGGCGACGAAGACGAAGGTGGCCACGGCAATGAAATTTGCCAGCGGCCCAAAGACAGACCGCGCCCGGAAGAAGAAGTAGAGCAGGTCTTTTGCGGCGACGACGGCAGCCGCGTGCACCGGACCCATCGTCACCGCCGCAACGAGTCCCACGACGTCGCTGGGATCGTAGCGCAGGTACGGCGCCGCGGGCAGGAGAGGCACCTGGATCGTCGCCATCAAGATGAACGACGCCGCGCCCAGCATGCCGACCAGCGCCAGCGCCCGCGGTTCGCGCACCGCCGGCATGGCTAGAACGTGTAGGGGGCCGTCACGGGGTTCCGCGCCAGCGCGTCCCATTCCCGATCGTTGACCGGCTGCGGCGGATCGCGGTCGGCGTCGACGGGGCAGAGGAATCCAAACTGGTCGTCACCGTCGTTGATCCAGCGGTGCGGGGTGCGGGAGGGCACGTAGACCACGTCCAGCGGATTGAGCGCGAACACCTCTGTTCCGACCAGCGCCTTCCCGCTGCCCCGAACCACCACGATGCAGTGCGCGTGGGTGTGTTCCTCGAGGCTTGAGTAGCCGCCGGGCGCCAACTCGAAGTAGCGCAGCTCAAAGCGGGCCGGAATGGCAGGGGGGCCGGCGAGCGTATAGCGGGTGACGCCGCGCCACCCCATGCCGCGCGCGTCTCCGAGCGCGAACTTGTACGTCTGCGGGTCCACCCCGCGCCACCGGAACGCGCGCGAATCGAACGGCACCTTCAACCGGGCGAGCGCGGCGGCGAGAGAGGGAGGAAGCTCGTGCTTCGTGGCCATCGCCCCCAGCATCGCACCTCTCCGGGTGGCCTGTCCAGATCCCCCGCCCGTCCGCTAGTAGTGGTTCAGTCTGAACTGTCATCCGTCTTCTGTGGGGCTCGTGGAAGGCCGCTCCGCTCTCGGGGCGGCTCACCCGCCGGGCGTAGCGCTCGGGCTCGCCAGCCACGATCGGCTGGGCTCACCCGGCCTGCACGACGGCCGGGCACGCTGCTCCGGGCCCCCCCCGCACTACCGCGCGTTCCATCGTGCGTCGTGCTCCCTGCGTGCCGCTGCGTGCGGGGCCCCGCCCTGCGCGACGCGGCCCTCGCGCACGGCGGCGACAGTTCGCCGCCACGTCGCTCCGCGGCCTTCCACCCGCCCCACGCCAAGGAGAGTACCTTGGGTTAGTAGACTGGACCAGATGAACCTGGCGGCGGCGAGTGGGGCGGCCCCGAGCGGAGATTGGAGGGCGGCAACCAGCTGGCAGGCCGTGAGGTAGGGATCGACCGAGGTATGTCGCGGGAAAGAAGTAGAGACCGTCGTGTTCCGTCGCATATTGGCAGGCGAGCAGGCTAGGGAGCGTGAGGCCTGCACATCCAAGCTGAAGCCGCCCGACTCGACGCGAGGGACCGCCCCCGAGCAGCCAGCCGCCCGTCCATGCAGACGCCCCACGACCTAGAAGAGGGTAGTGGGTATTTCAAACTGACGCACGCCCCGCCCGTCGGGTGATTGCGCCCGCGGGTAATTTGTGAGATACTATTCGGGCGTTACAGAACCGGTTCGGCTCTGTGATAGCTTGCAGGACAAAGGGGTAAGAGAAATGGCAACCGGTACAGTGAAGTGGTTCAACAGTGAGAAGGGGTACGGGTTCATCACTCCCGAGGACGGCACGAAGGACGTGTTCGTGCACTACAGCGGAATCGAGGGCGAAGGGTACAAATCCCTCAATGAGGGGCAGAAGGTCGAGTACACCGTGACGCAGGGCCAGAAGGGTCCACAGGCATCCGGAGTTCGAGCTATCGGCTAAACCCTCACTAACACCATTGTCCACGTGAGATGACGCGGGCCGGGGCGCAACGCCCCGGCCCGTGAAGTTTCATGCCGCCCCCCCAAGATGATATTCATTGACGCCTGACAGCGCGGGTGCTATTGTACATAATGTAGCGCGAATGCTGCAGTTGGATCGCGTAGAGTTGGATCGGTAGCAAGAACGCTTCCATTCGTTTCGGTTCACTCCCCCTGGAGACAATCAAGTAGTCACAGAGCCCACCGGGACAAGCGAATCGCCGCGGGATGGTTGCCCACCCCCGTCCGACCGGCATAGAGGGTGAGGACAATCTCCAAAGGAGCACCGCATGTCACCGGAAGAGAGCAAGGCGTTGGGTCGTCGCATTGTCGACGCCGTCAACACGGGGAACCTGACCGCGATTGACGACGTGTTCGCCCCGGGTTACGTTGATCGGAATCCGGCTCCTGGCAGCACCCCGGATCTGGAGGGCTTCAAGAAGGGTCTCACCACATTCCGGGCCGCCTTCCCCGACTTCCGCTACACGATCGAGGACGAGATCGTCGTCGGAGACAAGCTCGTTCACCGTCTGACCGCGCGGGGCACGCAGAAGGGCGAGTTCATGGGCGCTCCCGCCACGGGCAAGCAGGCGAGCTGGTCGGAGATCCACATCGGGCGGATCGTCAACGGCAAGGTCGTTGAGCACTGGGGTCTGGGCGATCAGTTGGGCATGATGCAGCAGCTCGGTCTGGCTCCCTCACTACCCGCGCTGGTCGGGGCATCGAACTAGGAGTTGTCAGACCAGGCACGGGCAGATCTCGCACCGCGCAAGGCAGCAGGGACGTAGGGATTCAGTGCCTACGTCCCTGTTTCTTTGTGATGCGTGACCCTTTTGTGACACACCCTGCCCGCTTTCGTGACAGCGGAGAGGCTACAAAGGATGTGCATGATGTCATGATGCAGCGGGGTGCGTTGATGAGAGCAATCGCAGTGGCAGGAGGGCTCCTGGTTCTGGGATTGTTGTTGACGGGCGCCGGAGCGGCTCAGAGCTCGGACGCGGTCGCCCTGGAGTTCAAGACCATGGCCGGCGTGTCGGGTCCGTTCGTGGGCGCCGCGAATCCGATCCGGGGCGTCAACGGCGGAGGCCTGCCGTGGGCGATTGATCAGGGCCGGGGAGAGCTGCGCGCGAACGGAGCGCTTGAGGTGAAGGTCAAGGGGTTGGTGCTGGCCGCCGGTGCGGCGGTGGGGACAAATCCGGTCCCCAACTTCCGCGCGATCGTGAGCTGCATGACGACCGTCGACGGCGCTCCGGCCACGGCCAACGTCGCGACCGGTCTCTTCCCTGCGACCGTCACCGGAGACGCCGAGATCGAAGCCGTGCTCACCCTGCCCAGTCCCTGCTTCGCGCCAATCGTCTTTGTCACAAGCCCGACGCAGGCCTGGTTCGCAGTCACGGGTCTATAGACGACCGCTACGGGCGAGGGTGGTTTGCGAAGAACTCCCAGATGACCCGGTTGGCGTCGATGTCTCTGCTGACCCGTCCGACGACGGCGCGGGGGAGGTACTGCCGGCCGTTGGGCCACGTGTGCCCGCCGCCTTCAATCGTGTAGAGCACGACGACGGACTTCTCCGCGCACGACGCGTAGGCGGTTTTCTTCACCCGGGTGCCGTCCACCGGATCGGTGTCGGGGAGCTGCACGATTACCGGGTCCACACTGCACCGGTTGGCCTCCACCCACTTCCTGATGATCCCGCCGGTGCTGATCGTCTCCCCGCGCGATCCCGCGACCGGCCCGCCGCCGAACGGCACGAGCGGATCGGCGGTCCCATTGATCACGAGGACTGAGACCGGACGCTCCGGCCGCAGGGAGGCCGCCACCGCCGGCCCCATGCCCGCGGAGACGGCCGCGATGGCGGCGATGCGGTTCGAGAGGCGGGCGGCGAGCAGTTGCGACATGAACCCGCCGTTGGAGATGCCGGAGGCGAAGACCCGCCCTGGGTCGATACGGTACTCCTCCGAGAGCTGCGCGATCACCGCGGAGATGAACCCCACGTCGTCGATCGCGTCGTGCTGCGCGCGAATCTCGGGCGCGCCCCGGCCGTCGTTCCAGTTGCGGTCGACCGCGTTGGGATAGACGGCGAGGAATCGCGCCCGGTCGGCCACCGCGCTGAAGCCGGTGATCCGCTCCATGCCCGCGCCGGTGCCCCCGCCTCCATGCAGGACGAAGACCAGCGCGGTCGCGACGCCGGTCCGCAGCGACGGCGGGACGTGCAAGACGAATGTCCGCTGCCGTCCTGCGGCGGCGATGGTCCGGGTGATGGACGCGCCCGACGCCGGCGTCAGCGCCGCGCCCGCGGCGACCGCGATCAGGATGCCAAGAGTCCATGCCGGACGGACGCGTCTCATTCAAGTACACCATACACTGCGGTGCGGTGAGCAGGAAGCCCCCCGAGGACAGCGTACAAGTCAGTCCAAACAGCCCCGCAGCCCCAGATGAAGCTGGTCATCGAGGACGTCCACAAGAGTTTTGATCCTCCCACGGCGCCCCATCGTCGGTTTGTGCTCCGCGGTATGACCCTGCAGGCGGCGCAGGGGGAATTCATCTCCCTGCTGGGTCATTCGGGGTGCGGGAAATCCACTCTGTTGAATCTCATCGCCGGATACATCAAACCGGACCGCGGGCGCATCCTCCTCGACGGCCGCCCGGTCGATGGCCCGGGCGCCGACCGCGGAGTCGTCTTCCAAGAGTACGCGCTGTTCCCGTGGTACACGGTGCAGGAGAACGTGGCCTTCGGCCCGCAGGTACGCGGCGTGGCCGGCGGCGCGGCCCTGACCCTCGCCCAGCGGTACATCTCGCTGGTGGGATTGGACGGGTTCGAGTCGGCCTACCCCGACGCGCTCTCGGGCGGCATGAAGCAGCGGGTCGGCATCGCGCGGGCGCTCGCGAATGAGCCCACGGTGCTGCTGATGGATGAACCCTTCGGGGCGCTCGATGCGCTCACCCGCGAGATGATGCGCCAGGAGCTGCTGCGGATCTGGCTGCAGGTGCGCCCCACGGTGGTGTTTGTCACGCACAGCATTCCCGAAGCCGTGGCGTTGTCGGACCGCATCGTCGTGATGAACCTGCAGGGCACGCTGGAAGGCGTGGTGCCGGTGGCCCTCCCGCGCCCACGCGACACGCACGCCCAGGAGTTTCTCCGGCACGTGAAGAGGCTGGAGCAGATGCTGCGGGTGGAGTCGGCCGTGCTGCCGGCAGAGTAGGGGGGATGACGATGCAAGAAGTCGCCCAGCCGTGGCTGCGCCGGGGACGGCCGCTGACGCTGGACTACACCCGGTGGATGACGATCGTCGCCTTCTTTGCGCTGTGGCAGCTCCTCAGCGTTTACAACGCGGCCCACAAGCTGTTCAACCCCGTGTTCCTCCCCCCGCCGACGATGGTGGTGGAAGCCGGCCGCGGGCTGCTCCGCACGGGAGCCTTGTACGTCCACATTCTGCAGAGCGCGGGCCGGCTGCTGGTCGGGTTCAGCCTGGGCAGTGCCGTGGCGGTGGTCCTGGGCATCCTCGTCGGCCGCTCGCGGCGTTTGGAGAGCGTCGCCGCGCCGCTGCTCGACCTGATCGGGCCGATCCCGCCGTTCGCGCTGCTGCCGATGTTCATCATCTGGTTTGGGGTGGGCGAGCTGCCGAAGGTGGTGTTTATTGCCTACGCCACGTTCCTGCCGATCCTCGCGTACACGGTCGATGGGGTGAAGAGCGTGAACCCCCTGCTGATCCGGTCGGCCTACAGCCTGGGCGCGTCGGAGATGCACATCTTTCGCCGAGTGGTCCTCAAGTCTGCGCTCCCAAATATCTTCGTGGGCATGCGGGTCAGCCTCGCGCTATCGTTCTCCGCCCTGGTGGTCGCGGAGATGATCGGCGCCGACGCGGGGTTGGGCTACCTCATCATTGACTCCCGCAACTTCTTCCGGATGGCCAACATGTTCCTGGCCGCCGCGCTGATCGGCGTCGAGTATACGCTGTTCAGCCTGCTGCTGGGGAAGATCGAGGCCAGGCTGTTCCGCTGGCGAAAGGGGGGATTTGCGCACGCGCTGGAACGGTAGCATACATCCTGTGCGGTAGGGAGGCAGCGCAGTGAGCGAACTGTCACGGCGTGAATTTCTCGCCTATGTTTCGGCGGTCGGCGCAGCGACCGTGCTGGGTCTACCCCATGTCCGGGGCGGGCGGTGGCCGCACCTGCAGTCGGTCCTGGCCGCCGCGCCGGAGCTGAAGGAGCTGACGGCCTGGGGCGTGATCGACGCGCAGATTTCCTCCCAGCAGATCGTGGCCGACAAGAAGGGCTACTTCACGGCGCAGGGGCTGACCGTGAACAACCGCCTCGTGCAGTCCGGCCCCGACATCGGGCCGCTGATCGCCGGCGGCAGCGCGCCGGTGAGTTTTGAGACCAACATCACCGTCATCATCGTGCAGGCCAGCGGCGTCCCCGCCGTCATCGTGGCGCCCCTCGCGAACATCGCCGGCACGCAGGCCGTGGTCGGGCGCAAGGGGCTGGTGCTGCGCAGCGCCAAGGATCTCGAAGGCAAACGGATCGGCATGGTGCGGGGCGCGGGCGTCCTGATCGCGATCCGCAACATGGCGAAAGAGCTTGGCGTCGACATCGACAAGATCCGGTTCATCAACATGGCGCCCGCCGATCAAGTCGCGGCAATCTCCCGCGGCGAGATCGACGCCATGGGCGCCTGGGAACCGTGGGTCACCAAGGGTATCGCCGCCGGAGGGACCTTCCTGTTCAGCGGCAAGCTCTCCGCCCTGCCCGAGAAGAAGGGCCGCGTCGACTGGATGGATTTCCATACCACGCTTCAAGTGACGCGCGAGTTTCTCCAGAAGAATCCCGAGACCATCACGCGCATGCTGCGGGCGCTGCGGACCGCGACGGCGTTCGTCAACGACCACCGGGAGGAGACTATCGACATTCTGTCGCCGGCGTTGAACATTCCCAAGTCAGAGCTACGCGCCATGATGAACCGGAATACCTATTCCATGGTCGCCGACGGTTCGTTCGTAAAGGGCAGCGAGACGATCACATCATTCCTCCTGGAACTCAAGAACATCGATCGAGGGCCGAAGCTGAAGGAGTACGCCGACTTTACCTTGCTAAGAAAGGTCGATCCCAGTCTGGTGAAGGTGCAGATCTAGTGTGTCATTGCTGCGCGGTGTCGAGGTTGCCGACCATGTAGGCGTAGATGCCGGGTTCCACCACATCCGCGGTCCTGTGGGTCAACACCATGATGCCCCGGTCGAACGGGCAGCGGAGAACTTCGAGCTCTGCCAGCGAGTACGGGCTCACGACCCGCCCGAGGACCTGGCCGCCGCGCACTTCGATCCCCAGCTCACTGACCTCCGGCAGCAGCAGCCCGCCGTGGTGCGGCCGCAGCGTGGCGATTTCGGTCAGCACGACCTGGGGCGGGGGAGGGACCGGGTCACCCGGCAGCATCTTGAGTGTGCGCAGGACGTTGGCCAGCCCCTGCAGGCCCCGCGCCACGTACGGGGTCTGGTCGACGTCCCCCCCGCCCAGCTCGACCACGACCGAGGGGATGTCGCGTTCCCGTGTGACGGTGATCGAGGTGCCGGCGAGCGTTTCTTTGGCCCGGTACAGTAGGGGCGACCCAAACGCCCGCGACAGCGGCTCAGCGTTCAGGATGTAGACGTAGTCCACGGTGGGGTAGGCGCCGCCGGCGTGCAGGTCCACGTAGTAGTCGATGGTCCGGAGGAACTCCTGGCTGATCGTGTAGGCCAGCTGGTCGGTCAGCTGGCCCTCGCGGTTCCCCGGGAACACGCGGTTGAGATTGCCGCCGTCGATGAGCGTGTGCCGCGTGACCGCCGCGTAGGAAAATGGGTTGGCCACCGGCAGCACCAGCAGCCGGCCGACCAGGCCGCTCAGGTCGAACGTCTGCAGAAACCGGACGACGATCTCGACGCCCACGGCCTCCTCGCCGTGGATGCCGGCGGAAATCCCGAGGGTGGGGCCGGGGCGGTCTCCGGCGATCTCGTGCATGGGCAGCACGAGATCCATGCCGGACGCGAGTGTGGCGACGTGAATGGGGCGGTAGGTGCGAGTGGGCATCAGGTGCCTCCCTTGACCAGATGTCACTGCGGTCTGAACTTCGGGTCGAGCATGTCGCGGATTCCATCCCCGAGCAGGTTGAACCCCAGCACCGTCAGCATGATGGCCGCGCCGGAGAACGTGGCGATGTGCGGCGCGTCGCGCAGGTAGCGCGTCCCAAACGCGAGCGTCCAACCCCACGACGGCGCCGGAGGCTGTACCCCCATCCCGAGAAACGACAGCGTCGACTCGGCGACCACCGCGGTGCCCATGCCCAGCGTGGCCAGGATAATGACGGGCGAGATGACGTTCGGCAGGATGTGGCGCAGCAAAATCCGCACGTCCCCGGCGCCGATCGCGCGTGCGGCCTCCACGTAGGCGCGTTCTCGTTCGGCCAGGGTGACGGCGCGGACGACCCGCGCATACTGCGTCCAGAAGACGAGCGCGAGCGCCACGATCACGCTGCCGGCGCCCGCCCCCAGCACCGCGACCAGGGCGAGGGCCAGGAGGATCGCCGGAAATGCCAGGAACACGTCGACGACCCGCATGATCGTGCCGTCGGCCCACCGGCCGTAGTACCCCGCCAGCAGCCCGAAGAACACGCCGATCGCCGCCGCGGCGCCGACTGAGCCCGCGGCGACCAGGAGAGAGACGCGGGCTCCGTGGACCAGCCGGCTGAGCAGATCGCGCCCGATGTGGTCGGTGCCGATGGGGTGCGCCCCCGACGGCGGCGCCAGGCGGACCATGATGTCCACCTCGTCCGGGTCCGCGCGGGTGAAGATCGACGGAACGGCCGCGGCCAGCATGATGACCGCCAGCAGGACCACCCCCGTCCTCGCCGAGATGGTCAGCCGGCGCCGCGGAGCGGCACGGCTACTGGTATCGGATTCGCGGGTCGATCGCGGCATACGTCAGGTCCACCAGGACGTTGACGAGCGAGAAGAGGATCGCGACGATCAGGACCGCGCCCTGCACCACGGGGAAGTCGCGCTGCCCGATCGCCTGCACCACCAGCCGGCCCATCCCCGGCCACCCGTAGATCGTCTCCGTGACGACTGCCCCGCCGAGGGCGTTGCCGAACTGCAGGCCCATGATGGTGACGATCGGCAGAAGAGCGTTGCGCAGCGCATGCCGGTAGTGCACGACGCGTTCAGTCTGGCCCTTCGCACGCGCGGTCCGCACGTAATCCTCCTCGAGGACTTCGAGCAGCGCCCAGCGCGTCAGGCGGCTCAGCAGGGCGAGATTGAAGAATGCCAGCGTGAAGGCCGGCAGGATCAAGTGTCTGAGACTGTCCAGAAGCGCCCCGGCATCGCCGGCGAGCACCGAGGACAGCAGCGGCGCCCCGCGGCCGAACGATGGCAGCCAGTTGAGCCTGACGGCGAACAACAAGATGAGGAGGACGCCCAACCAGAATACAGGCATCGAGACCCCGAGCTGCGCCAGGAGCATCGTTCCGGTGTCGACGACGGTCCCGCGTGCCCGGGCCGCCAGCAGCCCCAGCGGGATGCCGGCGAGGACCGCCAGGACGATCGACACGATGGCGAGCTCCAGCGTCGCCGGTAGCGCGCCGGCGATGAGACGGAGCACCGGCGACGCCAGCGTGACGGAGCGCCCGAGGTCGCCGTGCGCGATGCGCCACAGATACAGTCCGAACTGCACGGGGATCGGCCGGTCCAGGCCAAGGAGGTGGCGGAAGCGCTCCAGCTCCGGCCCCGACGCCTCCTGCCCCAGCAACGCGATCGCCGGATCTCCCGGCAGCAGCAGGAGGAGTCCAAACGCGACCGCCGCCGCGCTCAGAACAACGGGAACGAGCAGGAGCAGGCGGCGGGCGGCGTAGCGGGCCATCGGTGAGGGGCGGCGCGGCCCCCGGTGATCTTCCCTACGGGACGCTCGTCGTCCACAGCGACCGGAAGCTCCCGCTCGGGATGGGGACGAACCCCTGGACCCGCCGGTTCACCCCCACGATGTACCCCTGGTACGTCAGCACGTAGTAAGGCAGGTCGGTTGCAACGATGCGCGCCACCTCGCGGTAGACCCGCGCCCGCTCGGCGGGGTCGGCCTTCTGCCGCCCCTCATCGAGCAGCGCGTCGACCCGCGGGTTGCTGTACTTCTCCCAGTTCTGGCTTCCCTTGCTGTGGAACTGGTTGTACATGCCCCGGTCGGGGTCGACCAGCCCCAGCCAGCCGACCAGGACCACCTGGTAGTTCCCCGAGACAAGAGCCCCGACCAGCGCGGGAAACTCGGTGATCTCCGCGCGCGCGTCGATCCCCGACGAGCGGAGGATGCTGATCAACAGCTCGACGATCTGGATGCGGTTGGGATCCTCGCTGTGCGTGCGGACGACCAGCGAGAGCCGCTGCCCGTCCTTGTCCAGCACGCCGTCCCGGTTGCTGTCGGTCCACCCTGCCTCGGCGAGCAGCGCCTTCGCGCGCGTGATGTCATGCCCCGGCTGGGCGATCTCGCTCGTATAGACCCCAGACCACGCGGGCAGGAGGATCGACGTGGCAGGCCGGTCCATCTCGCGGTAGATCTGTCGGACAATTGTCTGCTGCGGGATGAGCGAGGCGATCGCGCGTCGGATCCGCACGTCCCGCACGGTCGGGTCGGCCATGTTCATGTTGAGGTAGGTGATGCCCAGGCCGGTCATCTCCGACACGCTGACACGCGGGACCGTTTTCAGCCGCGCGACGTCCTGCGGCGACAGCGGCGAGTGGATCAGGTCCACGTCGCCGGATTCCAGCGCTGCCGCACGGGTGGTGTTGTCGGGGATGATATTGAAGACGACTTGGTTCAGCTTCGGCTGGCCCTTCCAGTAAGCGGGGTTCGCCTCCAGCGCGATCCGGCTGTTGCGCTGCCAGGATACGAACTTGTAGGCTCCGGTGCCCACCGGGCGTGAGGCGGCGTCGGCGCCCAGCCGCTCGACGGCGGCCTTCGAGACGATCGCCATGTCGGCGTACTTGAGCAGCGGCGCGTACGGCGCGCTCAGGGTGAAGCGGACCGTTTCGTCGTCCACCGCCTCGACCTTGCTGATCGGCGTGTAGAGTCCGCGCAGCGGTGCCCGCAGCGCCGGGTCGAGCAGGGTGGTGTACGTGAACACGACGTCCGCGGCGGTGAGCGGGCTGCCGTCGTGGAAGCGCACGTTCCTCCGCAGCTTGAAGACCCAGACCGTGGGCGAGGTCTGCGTCCAGGATTCTGCCAACGCGGGGCGGGGCTGCAGCTGGGGGTCGAGTTCGATCAGGCCGTCATAGACCTGCTCGATCACCCGCCGCGCCGTGGTATCGTTCGCCAGCCGCGGGTCCAGCGTGCCGGCGTCAACGTCGATGCCGATCCGCAGCACTCCACCTCCCGGCGCCGCCCATCCCGGCAGCGCGGCACCCAGCGCACACGCGACACCCACGACGAGCAAACGGCGCATCCGAAATCGGATCACCTGTGGCCTCCTCCTAGATGACGATAGCCAGAATGGGGGGACAGTCCAACGTGGGCGCTTCGAGCCGGTGCGAGATGACTCCTGCCCCCTCGCCCGCGGGGCGCGTTTCAGCCATTGAACCGGCGCACAAAATCCAGTAGCGCCGCCTGATGGCCGACGTCACGCCTGGCCTTCTCCGAGAGATACCACTTGTGCTCGAGCAGCTGGCAGTAGAGTTCGGCCGGGTGTGTGTAATCATCGGCGAGCGCCTCGAGCCGGGCGACGATCGGGAGATAGATCTCGTTCAGCCAGCGGTTGGCCGCGACGCTGAGCGGGATGCTGCGGTTTTCTGTCCTGGCGATGGTGGCCTTCACCTCCTGGATCTCATTGACCATCTGCCGGGCCTGCGATTCCTCCACCTCCAGGCCCGTCAGGCTGTGCAGGAGGTCGCGATGGAAGCTGCGGTCGGCGACAAACGCCCGGAGCCGCAGCCGCTCGCCGCCGTCCACGGCGCTGAGCTCCACTTCGTCGACCGAGAATCCCAGTGTGTTGAGGGAACGGACGCGTTCGCGGATCCGGTAGTGTTCGCCTGATGGGACGAGCTCCTCCCGGGTGATCTCGTGCCACAGCCGGCGGTAGCGCCGCCGGATTTCCATCCCCACGTCGGTGACCTGGTAGTCCGGAGGCAGCGCGTACATCGCGGCCAGATCAAGCAGCGCGCCGTAGATGTTTTCTTCCATAATGTCCAGGTCGTGCTCTCGCAGCCCGTCGCTGAGCTGCGGGTGCACCTCCGCCGTCTCCGCGTCGACGAGGTAGGCCTGCAGCGCGCCGGCGTCACGGCGGAAGAGCGTGTTCGACAGCGAGCAGTCCCCCCAGTACGCGCCGGCCAGGTGCAGCTGGACCAGGAGGCCGGCCAGCGTGTCCAGCAGGTGATCGCGGTAGCGCATCAGGCTGCGCCGCACGAAGAGCACGTGATACGGCAGCGAGTAATCCAGATAGCGGGTGATCAGGATCCCCACCGGACCGTCCGCGCGGGGGAGACGCACATGCCCGACCAGCGTCACCACCGGCAGACGGAGGCTCTCCATCTGCCGGAGGAGTTCGTACTCTTTCGACGCGATCTCCTGAGGCAGTTCCTTGAATGCGTACAGCCGTCCGTCATAGTTGACGAAGATGACGGGATGCCGCGATGGACCGATGGGCAGCCGCTCCACCCGCTCGCTGCGGTCGGCCCACTCGGACAGCGGGTCGTCCCACGGCAGATCCAGGAAATCTGGATGGCCGGGGCGGAGATGAAATGCGCGCGTACCCTGCGCCTGCGTGTCCATGGCACCTGCTCACTGCGAGTTGTACCGTAGAAGTCCGTACGGAGTCAAATCCACAATCTCTGCGCGGAGCGTTCACAGTCGATTCATCTTCTCAGACGACAATACGCGTGAACATGATCACACGGTGAGGTGAGCTGCGATGGGTATGAGAGGTGTGCTGGGGCTCGTTCTGGTACTGGTGCTGGCCGCCGCTGCGGCGGGGATCGCGTACAACGCCGGGGTGACGCGCGGGATGGCCGACAGTGGGAAGATCAGCCCGCCCCCGCCGGGCGTGATGCCCCATCCTTACTACGGTCCGTACTACCACGGGCCGTTCGGCTTCGGGTTCTTTGGGTTCCTGTTCCCGCTGCTGTTCTTCTTCCTGATCTTCGGCCTGCTGAAGGGTCTGTTCTGGCGCCCGTGGTGGGGATACGGCCACTGGGGCAGAGGGGCGCCTCCGACATTCGAAGAATGGCATCGCCGGGCGCATGGGGAGAAGGGCGAGAAGGGGGAGACGGGCACGGCCTGAGTGTGAGAACGATCCTTGTCGTTGACGATGAACCGAAGATCGTGCAGCTCGCGCGCGACTACCTTGAGCGGGCGGGGTTCCGGGTCCACAGTGCCGGCGACGGACCCTCCGCGCTGGCGTCGGCGCGGTCGGCGGCGCCCGATCTGATCGTGCTGGATCTGAAGCTGCCCAAAATGGACGGGCTGGATGTCGCGCGCGAACTGCGCAAGACCTCCGCGGTGCCGATCATCATGCTCACCGCGCGCGCGGACGAAGCCGACAAGCTGCTCGGTCTGGAACTGGGCGCCGACGACTACATGACGAAGCCGTTCAGCCCGAAGGAGCTGGTCGCGCGCGTCCGGGCGGTCCTGCGCCGTTGGGACGCGGCGCGGGCCGGTGCCGAGACGATCCGCGTGGGCGAGCTGACCATCGATGTGCCGCGCATGCGCGTCACCGCGGGGCGGCGGCCGGTCTCGCTGACCTCGACGGAGTTCCAGCTCCTGCTCGCGATGGCCCGGCAGCCCGGGCGGGTGTTCACCCGCGGCCAGCTCCTCGACCAGGTGCACGGGGTGGCGTTTGAGTCGTACGAGCGGGCGATCGACGCGCACATCAAGAACATCCGCCGTAAGCTGGAGCCCGATCCGCGCAAGCCGAGATATCTGCAGACAGTCTATGGAATCGGCTACCGGCTTGCTGAAGAATGACCTGGACGAAACACCCACACGGGTTTCACCGACGGCCGCCGTGGTGGCCGGAGGGCGAGCCGTGGCCGCCGGTGGGCCCGCCCTGGGCCTGGCGCGGCATGCGGGGCCGGTTCCTCTGGCGCATCGGGGTGTTCTTTGGGTTCCTCTTTCTCCTGATCGTCGCCGCGTCGACCGTCGCGTTCTGGATCGCCTCTGGGATTTCCGGGGGCGGTCCCCATCCGCTCTTCCTGGTCCGCCCATTCGGCCTGATGCTCGCGCTCCTGGTCGTTCTCGGGGCGATCATGGCCGGGCGCGCCTTCCGGCGCGTCGCGGCGCCGATCGGCGATGTGATGGAAGCGGCGTCCCGAGTCGCCGGAGGCGACTACTCCGTCCGCATCCCTGAGGGGGGACCGCCGGAAGTGCGCGAGTTGACGCGCACGTTCAACACCATGGTGAGCCGGCTGCGGGCGACGGACGAGCGCCGCCGCAGCCTGCTGGCCGAGATCTCGCACGATCTGCGCACGCCGCTCACGGTGATCCAGGGGAACCTGGAAGGATTGCTGGACGGCGTCTATCCCCGGGACGACGCGCACCTCGGGCCGGTGTTGGAGGAGACCCGCCTGCTGGCCCGGTTGGTGGAAGACCTGCACACGCTGGCGCTGGCAGAGGCGGGGGCGCTCAAGCTGGACCGCGCCCCCACGGATCTGGGGGCGCTGATCGCTGAGACCGCTGCGTCGTTCCAGGGGCAGGCCGGCGAGGCGGCGATCACGCTTGTCGCGGATGTGGAGCCCGATCTACCCGTAGTCGCCGTGGATGCGTTCCGCATCCGCCAGGTGCTCGAGAACCTCGTCGCGAACGCGCTGCGCTACACGCCGCGAGGCGGGCAGATCCGGGTGGCATGCCGCGCGGGCGGCGGCGGTGCCCGGCGGGAGTTGATCGTGTCCGTCGCGGACACCGGCCAGGGCATCGCCCCCGAAGAGCTGCCACACGTCTTTGACCGCTTCTACAAGTCTCGCGACTCGCGCGGCAGCGGGCTGGGTCTCGCTATCGCCAAGAATCTTGTTGCCGCGCACGGAGGGGAGATCTCTGCGGAGAGTGAAGCCGGAGGAGGGACCACGATGCGGTTGACGCTACCCCTGTGAGGTCCTTCCACGCTATCTCCGATCGTGCCGCTCGGCGTTATCCGTAAGAAGTTCCGCATCATCGATCCGTACGCTGGAGAATCCACAGCC
The DNA here is from genome assembly GCA_044868695.1 of bacterium. Taxonomy (GTDB): domain Bacteria; phylum Sysuimicrobiota; class Sysuimicrobiia; order Sysuimicrobiales; family Kaftiobacteriaceae; genus JBIOWP01. Next base: position 13,161 of record JBIOWP010000040.1, on the reverse strand, counting down.
CGGTATTCATGTCGCTCGCATAGATCAGTCCGGTCTCAGAATCGACGACGACCCCCCACACCTGGGTCGTATTACTCAGGACTCCCCGCTGCGAAGGTTTCACCGGATTTTTCCCGGCCGGAGGGACGAAAAACGCGACCTCCCTCGGCGTACGCGGGTTGCGCGCATCGACCACCCGCACGCCGTCGGTGTACCAGGAGAGGTACACGTCCGTGCCGACCAGGAACGGGTTGTGAATCGTGTAGTCGCCGGCGGCCTGGTCGTCGGTCCCCAGCGAGTTCGGAGTCCGGTAGGCGCCGATCTGGACCGGGGACTTCAGGTTCGAGTAATCGTAAATCCGCAGGTAGCCGAAGCCCTTCTCGATGCCCGCCCCCGAGGCTTTGCAGAAGTCTTCGTCCGCGGTGAACAGCAACCGCCGCTGCGCGTCATAATTGGCGGAATGTCCGTCGCCGTCGGCGCTGGCAGGGTACACGGTCCGACCCACCAAGACCGGCGCGGCGGGGTGGGTCACATCCAACGCGATGAACCCGCTGTCCCAGTAGCTCACGAAGACCAGCTTGCCGTCGTCCGACGGTTCGGCGCCGTGGCCGAAAATGGGGTCGGGGTCGCAGCCCTGCCCGGCCGCCGGCGGGCCGCCGAGATCGTGCGTCACGCCCCAGCTGGAAACTTCCACCGGCTGCCGCGGATCGGTGATGTCGATCAGCCGGAAGTCCCCTCGCTTTAAGAGATCCCTGACACCGCTGATCGTGCCCGTATCCGGGGACTCGCTCGCCGGCACGGTCGCGTACGCAAAGGTCCGGCGCAGATCGGCCCGGTGCTCGACCTCGAACTCGTGCACGCCGCGCGCGCAGCAGCCGCTATCGAGGAAGCCGAGCTCGAGGGGGTTAGTAGGATCGGTCACGTCCCACAGCATCAGACCCCTAGGGAGGCTCGCGTCGTAGCGTGATCCGCCGCACACCTGCAGGCCGGCTGCGGCGATATCTCGTCCCGCGAGCGGCCCATACCGCGCCGTGTACACGACCACATCTTCGGCGGACGTCGTGTCGGGATTCAGCAGCTTCGCGACCACGACGGGGCTGGCGGGATCGTGGGCGTCGACGATCGCCACCCCGTTGTTCGGCGGCTCCGGGCAGAACCGCCGGTTGCCGGTGGCCCAGTCGGTGAACCCCCAGTGCCCGACGTAGGCGAAGCCTTTGTAGTACCAGACGTCTCCGTTGAAGCCCCGGCCGGCGAGGTCGTTGTGGCCGACAACGACCATGTTCAGCGCCGAACCGGCCTTTTGCCCGCCTTCATACGTCGTGTTGAGCTGCTGGAGGAAGTGTTTCTCATCCTTCAGCAGTTCGTCGTCGTTAGTAGGCGAGGCGATGATACCGACCGCCGCCAGCGCCACCAGCGTTCCAGTAAGAACGGCCACCGCGAGAATAGCCATCGCCATTCGCGCGCGCATACGCCACCTCCTGATGGACACACCGAGGGCTGCAGGATTGTTCCCTTTGCGGGTTCCGCCTTCCTCTCGCCCGGTCGCGGACGACCGCAAAAACGGAGCGGGCTCCCAGACCGCAGGAGCCCGCCGGACGATTGGAAAGAACCGGTGCTACCCGCCGATCATTTGTGGGGGGGCCTTGATGCCGAGGCCCTTCGGGATGCGCCAGGCCGTCAGGACGGCCAGCACCACCCACAGCGCGTCGTACGGGGACAGCAGCTGGGGCAGGCTCTGCAGGAACACCCCTAAGACTTTCGCCGACAGGACCGTGACGCGGGCCGCCGCCTCGGCGCCGGAGCGTTCCAGCACGATCTTCCGCAGGATCTCAGAGAAGAGAACATACTTCCCTAGTCCGATGCCGGCGACGCTGGCGATGACGGCGATGGCCTGGAGCGCCGTGCCCTTTTTCCCGCGCGCAAACAGGACGACGCCGACGCCGGCCAGCCAGCCCACGCCCCACGCCATGAACCCGATCTCGAAGTCGATCCGGCTGACAATGAGGCCCCAGGCAACGCCGCTGATGAGGGCGACCAGCGTCCCGCCGATGAGTCCGGTGAGCACTGCAGGCACGGTTGGTTTCTCCTGCCGGGAGACGCGGATGGCTTCCGAGGACACCGCGTCGACGACTCTGCTGCTTTCCGCCGCATCGATGCCCATCTCCGTCAGACGCTGGGCGATAACCGAGTTGCTCGTCCCGGCCCGCATCTGCTGGACGATGAACTTGACGACCGACTGTGCCGCTTCATTCTGCGGTGTTGCGCTTGTGGCTGACATGACAGGCGCCTCCAGTTCGCGCTGGGTCGGATGCAGGAGGCATGCCCCGGCGGATGCAGGATTAGACAGACGGACCTTACCGGATCGCCGCCCCCGCGTCGATCCAGCGCTGGATCAGCCGGCGCTCATCGTCGGTGAGAGAGGTCACGTTTCCAGGCGGCATCGTCTGCTGTTCCACCGCGCGCGCGCGGATGCGGCCCGCCAGCGCCCGGATCTGCTGCGGGGTGTCCATGCGAACGTTCCCCGGCGGGGCGATGAACCCCGGCATCACCGGCGTTTCGGAATGGCACACGGCGCAGCGCTGGACGAGAACCGCGCGGACGTCCACAAATGCCGGCGCGAGTCCCGCCGGTGCGGCGGGGGGTCGGGCGGACAGCGCCGGCAGGGCGGTGAGGTAGATCAGGGCGGACAGCGCCGCCGCGGTGGCGGCCGCGGTTCCCTTCGCCGCGCGGATCCCCGCCAGCATTAGATGGCGCGCTCCCGCGCCGACCACGAAGAACAGCGTGAGGACGAGCCAGGCCGGCCGTGCCGCGTACACCACGGGAAAGTGCTGGCTGATCATCAGGAAGATGACGGGGAAGGTCAGGTAGGTGTTGTGAGTCGACCGCGTCTTCGCGTGCACCCCGAGCGTGTAATCGATCTCCCGCCCTTCGCGCGCGGCCTGTACCATCCGGTACTGCGGCGGCAGGATATGTACCCACACGTTGGCCGCCATCAGCGTGCCCAGCATCGCGCCGGCGTGCAGGAACGCGGCGCGCGCGCTCAGCAAGTGTGTCGCGGCGTAGGCGAATGCGGCCAGCGCGGCGAGAGACAGAGACGCGGCGAACACTGGCCGGTGCCGCAGGTCCGTGCGCCACAGCCCATCGTAGAGCAGCCAGCCGCCGGCGATCATCCCAACCCCGGCCGCGATCGCCTGTCCCCTGGTCAGCGCGGAGACGCTGCGGTCGATCATGAACGCGTCCGCGCTCATGTAGTAGATGAGGATCAGCAGCAGAACGCCTGACAGCCAGGTGCTGGTCGCCTCCAGCCAGAACCACCGCAGCCGCGGCGGGAGCCTGCCGGGAGTCAGGAGACGCTTCTCGAGGTGGTAGTACCCGCCTCCGTGGATGAGCCAGGTGACGCCGGCCACATCGGTCCGGCCCTCTGGGTCGGGGGAGAGGTGGCTGTCGATCCACATGAACAGCAGCGAATCGCCGATCCACATGATCCCCGCGATCACGTGGATCCAGCGCAGGAGGAGACTCACCCACTCGACGAGCGTCGACTCCATGCCCATCGGGCTTCTCTCTGCGGGAAGAGGGGTCCTACTCTTGCGGCGCGTCTCGATTCAGCGGAGCAGGGCGGCGGGCCGTGTGCGCGCGGCGACCACCTCAGACACCCCGTGGAAGCGGGCGAACCCATCCAGCGCGGCGTGCAGCGCCTCCCGCAGCCGCCGGGTGACGGCGACACGGGGTTCCAGGTGGAGGAAGTTCACGATGAGACGGTGACGGTCCCGGTCCAGGCGCGGGTCCATCCGCCCGATGAGGCGGCCGCCTGCCAGGACCGGCATGGTGTAGTAGCCGTATCTCCGTTTGGCGGCGGGCACGTAGACCTCCCAGGTGTAGTCGAACCCGAAGCAGTCGGCAAGGCGCTCGCGCCGCCACAGCAGGTTGTCGAGCGGCGAGAGGAACCGGATGGGCCCCTCCCCGGGAGCGGACTCGCGCGACGCGCGCGCATGGCGGCGCAGCCGGTCCTCGTCCTCGGCCAGTATAAAGTACGGCCTGCGGCTCCCGTCGACCGCCAGCGGCACGACCGTTCCCGCGCGCACGAGGTTCGCGACCGCCGTTCGCCGCTGCGCGATCGAAATCTTTCGCCAGCCAAACGCCCATTCACCCAGGTCGAAGACGCGGTGGGCGCGCATGTACTTGAGGAGCAGCGCGTCGTCGGCCTCGGCGGGGTCGATCTCTCGAGCGCGGCGCAGCACCGCCGCCGGCACCGCGCGTTCGGGGAGGTCGAAGGAACGCTCGAGCCCGTCGCGGCGGACGACCATCACCCGGCCCGTGTACCACAACAGGTTGAGCGCGTGCGACGTGGTCTTGGTGCGCGGCCCGCGGATGTCCCACCAGCCCCGCATGCGCTCCCCGGAGGCGAAGGCGCGGGCGGGCAGCGGCCCGCGCCTTCGCAGCTCCCCGAGCACCGCCCTGACGGCGCGCGTGATCTCATCAATGTCGGAAGCCATCCTGGCGCGGTCCCGGCGCCGCTTACCCTCGAAAATGGGGTAGTCCTCCATGGGGAAGACACAGGCGGCATGCCCCCAATACTCGAAGATCTGTTTCTGGGTCAGCAGCCGCTCCAGCAGCGACGGCGCATATCCGCTGACGCGGGCGGCGAGGACCAGATGTTGGTTGCGCTCGACGGCGGACACAGGATCCAGCTGCACGGCTTCCAACCGGCGGATCTGCTTCAGTACGCTCGCGGGCGTGGCGGTGCGTTCCGGCGCGTAGTGATGATCGTCGGTCAGGTCCTGCGCGTCGAGCAGAAACCGGCGGACGCCGTCACGGCTGACGTTGAGAGCCACCGATCCGCTCATCCTGGCGAAAAGAGTCGCGCCTTCCTGCCTGCGTCGCATGCGGGTAGGGTATGCTAGAACCGATGACCCCCTTGTCCACTGTCCAGGGTCGTAGAGCGCGGGCTGTCCTCTGGATCGTCGCGGCCGTCACCGCCGGCGCGTCCATGACGACAGAGCCGGTGTTTGCCGAGGGTCCGATCCTCACGATGCCCGATCGCCGCGCAATCCCCCAGCTGGTGACGCGCGAGCGCGATACCATCCGCTATGGAACCGGCGTGATCGTCGGCCCGGAAACCGTTCTGACCGCCAGACACGCGGTGTCCGGTGCGGTGGAGATCATCCTTCCGAAAGCGAAAGTCACCGGCCGCGTGCTCTGCAGGGCGCCCGACCGTGACACGGCGGTCATCACGGCGAGGCTGCCCAAAGGCACCCCGCGCTACCGGATCGCCTACCGGACGGTGAAGGTCGGCGAAACTCTGCGCGTCGGCGGATACCCGGGCCGGAAGTGGACGGTCGTCTACGGGCGGGTCACCAACGTCATCAAGACGGCCATCCTGTCCGGCCGGCGCGTCAACACGCCCATGGTGGTGTTCAAACCCGCGCTAAACCAGGGTGCCAGCGGCTCGCCGGTGCTGGACAGCAAGGGCTTCGTCGTCGGCATCTTCATTGCCAGCAACTCGCCGTCAAACTACAGTATCGCCCTGCCGATTACCACGGGCCTGGGTCCGTGCCGCCCGCTCGTCAAGGAAAGCTAACGTAGCGGCTGGAGCACCAGGCGGTTCTCCATGAAGATAGGAATCAGCACCCGGTCGCGCTTCGTGTCGTAGCCGATGTCCGCCGGCGACGGCACGTTGGCGACCACCGTCTTCACCGAGCCGTCCCGCTCCAGTTGAAAGACCGCCGACGCGCCCCACGAAGAGATCAACAGCGTGCCGCCTGGGAGCGCCTCGACGCCGTCGAGGTTACCCGACGGCAGCTTTCGCACGTTTTGCTTCGAGCCGTCCACTCCCAAGTTGTACACCTCGCCGGCAGGGCTGAAGGTGACGACGACCAGCGTACCGTCCGGCAGCACCGTGATGCCGTTGGGGCCGTTCAGCGATGAGCCTTTGGCGACCGGCGTCAGGCGGCCGGAGGCGTCAATCTTGTACACTGCATCCGTCCCGGATGGGCTGAAGTCCGGCCGCAGGCCCGAGTCCGTCGCGTACACCGTACCGTCCCGGCCGGCGGCCAGGTCGTTGACGAAGGTTGAACCCAGGATCACCACGGACCCTTTGGGCGCGCCGGTCCGCCGGTCGAACATCCGGACTGCCGTGATGTCGGAGACATACAGCGTGTCGCCGGCGACGGCCATCCCCTTGGGGGCGTTCAGGCGGACGCCGGATGTCGTGCCGTCGATCCACTTCAGCTCCAGCACCTGACCGTCCGGAGCCACCCGGGAGATGAACCCATTCCCGTCGGCCGCGGTGGGATTCCCATTGATGTTGCTGACGAGGTACACGTCGCTCCGGGCATCGTACAGAATCGACTCCGGTGTGGAGAACCCACTGACCTGAATCGGCGGCGCCATCGGCGCCGTGGCGGCTGTCTGGACCAGCATCCCGACCGTCAAGACGAGGGTAAGCCAGATCGCACCCCTGCGCATGCTCATAGCCTCCTTCGGTGACCTTCTGTTCCGCCACGCGAAACGTCGAGCTACGCAAAGATCGAATTGGGCAGGTAGGCCGAAACGACCCAATTCGGGATGTCGACCACCTCGCTGATGCGGAGGTCCGCGGCCACGCTGCACAGCGCGTAGGCCAGGTCCGGCGCGACACCGCGTGTCTTGCCGAGGTGATCAATCATGTCCCGCACGGCGTCCCGGGCCGCCTGCATCAGGTCCGGGGCGATGCCGGTGGTGGCATGATACCCACGCTCGTCCACGTGGCGCGTCGGGGCCGACGGGGTCGCGAACTGCGGCCGCCGCAGCTTCGCGGCCTTCTGCAGCCCGAACGTCAGCGTGACCGCCATCGGCGACTCGATCGCCGTCCCGCACACCTCACCGTCGCCCTGCGCGGCGTGTGTGTCTCCCACGGAGAACAGCGCCCCGGGCACCGCCACCGGCAGCCACAGCGTGGTGCCCCGGGTGAGATCACGGATGTCCATGTTGCCGCCGACCTCGCGCGGCGGGACCACCGAGTGCAGCCCCGGCTCGGCAGGGGCGACCCCGATCGTGCCCGGAAACGGCCGGACCGGCAACCGGATGCCGGGGGCGAACTCAACCCCCCCGGCGCCGTACCGGGAGATGCGAAGAAATGGGGTGGGGAAGTCGTCGGCCAGCAGCCCGAAGCCGGGAATGATGGCCGTCCATCCCCACCCGCTGCTTTCGAAGTCGACGATCTCCACCACCAGCGCGTCACCGGGCTGCGCCCCCTCGACGTACACCGGGCCGGTCACAGGATTCACGCGGGCGAAGTCCAGCGCGGCGACGTCCCTGGTCGTGGACGCCTGGCTCAACTGTCCGCCGCTGGCGTCTACGACCTCGAGGACCACGGTCTCGCCCGGCACGACCCGCAGGACCGGCTCAAAGGCATTGTTCCAGCCGAAGTGATGGCGCTGTGCGTGGATCGTCTTGTAACTCACTTCACGATCTGGACCTCGTCGTAGTGCACCGGAATGTGGATCGGATCGACAAACAATCCCTGCGCGCCGCCCATCCGGGCGGAGTGCATCGTGTACCGCTTCTCGTGGAAGACGGGAATCCACGGGGCGTCGTTCATGACCGTGCGGTATAGCTCGCGGAACCTCGTCTCACGGGTCGCGGCCTGATTGGCCTGGACCAGCGCGTCGGCGGCTTCCACCTGCTTCTCGACGCTCTGATTGCAGTACCAGGCCCAGTTCCACGTCCCCGGCGCCAGCGACGCGCAGGAGAGAATCGGCCAGTAGAAGTTGTTGGGGTCGGGGTAGTCGGCGATCCAGGCCATGCCGCCCGACCAGATGAGCGGCGCCTGGCCTTTCGTGCCGCCGGCTTCGATCACGGTACTCTGGGCGAGCGTCTTCAGCTCGACCTTGATTCCGATCGCCGCCAGGTCTTGCTGGATGGCCTGCGCGATGCGCGGGTTGGGGTCGGTGTTGTTGGCGTAGAGCACCGTCGAAAAGCCGGTGGGGAACCCCGCCTCGGCCAGCAGCTTCTTCGCCTGCGCGCGGTCCAGCGCATATCCCTTGTACTCTTTGTTGTAGCCCGGCATCAGCGGCGGCAGGACCTGGCTGGCCGGCACCGCGCGGTTGTTGATGATGCGGACAATGCGGGCCTTGTCGACGGCCATGTTCACCGCCCGGCGCACCCGCACGTCGGTGAAGGGTTTGACCTGCGTGTTGATGGTCACGTACCCGGTCTGCAGCTGGTCGCCGACGGCCACCAGCCTCTTCAGGGTGCCGTCGTTCATGACCTTCACGAACTCCGCCGGCGGGATGCCGTCGCCGAGGATGTCGACCTCGCCGCGCTGGAGTTTGAGAAACGCCACGTTGGGTTCCACGCCGACCTGGAACACGATCTCGTCCAGGTAGGGCCGGCCCCGGAGGAAGTAGTCAGGATTGCGCACCAGCACCAGGCGCTGGCCCAGGACCCACTCTTTGACCTTGAACGCGCCGGTCCCGACCGGTGTGTGCCCGAAGTCCGCGCCGGCCTTCTCCACCTCTTCCTTAGGCACCACGTGGGAAAAGTTCAACGCCATCGTGTGCAGGAACGCGGCATTGGGTTTGTCGAGGGTGACGGCCACCCGGTACGTGTCGAGGACCTTGATCCCGCCGACCTCCGTCGCTTTGCCCTCGCTGAAGGCCCCCGCGCCGGTGATGTTGCTGAAGAACCCTGCGCCGGGGCTCTGGGTCTTCGGATTCAGCACGCGTTCCAGGGAGTACTTGAAGTCCGCGGCCGCCACCTCGCGGCCGTTATGGAACTTCACCCCGCGGCGCAGGGTGAACGTGTACGTCTTGCCGTCCGCGGAGACCGCATACGACTCCGCGAGATGCGGCACCAGCTTCGTGGTGCCCGGCTCGTAGTCCATCAGCCCGTCGAAGATGGACTTGATGATCGACCAGTTCTGCCAGTCGTAGCCGATCGCCGCGTCCAGCGTGCTGATGTCGTCCTTGAAGGTCACGATCATGGACTTCCCGCGACCCTGGCCGAAGCTCGCGGGGACCAGCGATGCCAGCAGCGCCGCGGCGGCCAGCGCCGCCGGCACGATCCATCTGTGCCTCATGCCCTCACCCCCTGTGAGTGGAGTACGTGTCTCAGCCATACCGGATCTTCGGATCCAGCAGCGGGTAGGCGAGATCCGCCAGCAGGTTTCCGGTGATGATGGCCAGCGCCGACACCACGACGACGCCCATGATCACCGGGATGTCCACGATCTGGATGGCCTGCCAGGCCAGCTGTCCGATGCCCGGCCAGCTGAACACCGACTCGACGATGACGACCCCGCCCATGAAGGTGCCGATGTCCAGGCCCACCATCGACACCACCGGCAGCAGCGCGTTGCGCACCGCATGCTTGAGGACCACCGCCGGTTCGTTCAGTCCCTTCGCGCGCGCCGTCCGCACGTAGTCCTGGTGGATCACGTCCAGCATCGCGGAGCGCATGACGCGCGCGTACCACCCGCCGCCGGCGATGCCCAGCGCAAACGCGGGCAGGACCAGGTGCGCCGGGCTCCCGTAGCCGCCCAGCGGGAACAGCCCCCAGCGGTAGGCCAGCCAGTACAGCAGGAACAGCCCCACGACAAATTGCGGGGCCGAGACCCCCAGGAAGGCGCCGACCATGACGGTGCGGTCGACCGCCGAGCGCCGCCGCAGCCCGGCCAGCATCCCGGCGGGAAGGCCGATGAGCAGCTCGAACGTGATGCCGCCGGCCATCAGCCAGAAGGTCGCGCCCAGGCGCGAGCGCAGCAGGTCCGCCACCTCGACCTTCTGGGCGTACGACCGGCCCAGGTCTCCGCGGACCAGGCGGCTGAGGTAGCGCGCGTACTGGACCGGCAGCGGATGGTCCAGGCCGAGTTCCGCCCGGATGCGCGCCACCGTCTCGACCGTTGCGCTGCGCCCGGCGATCATGCGCGCCGGATCGGCGGGCAGCGCGTAGAGCAGCGCGAACGTGATCAGCGTGATCCCGAGCAGGATCACCGCCGCCTGCACCAGCCGGCGCACCGCGTACGCCGCCATCAGCGGCCCCTCAGCTGCGGGTCGATCGCGTCACGCAGCGCGTCGCCCACCAGGTTGAAGGCGAGAGAGGTCAGGAGGATCGCGGCGCCCGGGCATGCCACCAGCCACGGCGCCTCCAGGAAGTACGACTGGCTCTCGTTGATGGTGCCGCCCCAGCTGGGAGTCGGCGGCCGCACCCCGACGCCCAGGAATGAGAGCGACGCCTCGAACATTACCGTCGTCGAAATGCCCAGCGTTCCCCACACCAGCAGGATGGGCAGGAGGTGCGGGAACAGGTGTCTCCAGAAAATCCGCCACGTCGGCACGCCCAGCGCCCGGGCCGCGTCGATGAATTCACGCTGGCTGATCGACAGCACCTGGCTGTGGATGACCCGCGCGATCCAGACCCAGTTCACCATGGCGATGACCAGCGCCACGATCCACAGGCTCGGCCGCAGGATCGCCGCCAGCGCGATGGCCAGGATCAGCGCCGGAAATGCCATCATCATGTCGGTCAGCCGCATGAACGCCGTGCCGACCCACCCGCGGAAGTAGCCGGCGACCAGGCCGAACGCGGTGCCGATGCTCAGCGCCGCCGCGTTGGCGGCCACGCCGATCAGCAGCGAGATGCGTGCCCCGAAGATCAAGCGTGACAGCAGGTCCCGTCCCAGCAGATCGGTGCCGAGCCAGAACCGGGGGTTGGGCGCCAGTGGACGTCCTTCCTGCGTCAGGCCGTCGAAAAACTGCTGCGCGGGATCGTAGGGCGCGAACCACGGTGCCAGCATCGCGCCGGTACTCACCACCGCCACCACCACCAGTCCGAACAGCGCGGCGCGATTGCGCTTCACCCGCTGCCACGGCGTCACCGGAGGACGGACGCGGGGTCGCGCCGGCGCGGCCGCCCGGCGGGATGCGGCGGCGTCGTGAGCAGGCAGTTTGACCTCCGACACAGGGAACCGAGAAATGACTGTCCTATTACACCCGCGCAGGGTGCGCTCCTTCCCACTCAATCGCAACGGGCGGGACCTGGCGGCCCCGCAGGGCTTCCCGCCTGCGGGGCTAACAGTGTGTGTATGGATGTCCGGACGCTGGTGACGACCGACCTTGCCGCGCTGATCCACCCCTTGCACCATCCCGCCGACCATCAGGCCCCGGTGGTCTTCGTCGAAGGGCACGGCGCCGTACTGCGCGATGCCGCCGGCAACGAATATCTCGACGGTCTGGCGTCACTGTGGAACGTGAACGCCGGCCACGGGCGCGCGGAGCTCGCCGACGCGGCGGCCGCCCAGATGCGCACCCTGGCCTATGCCTCGGCGTACGCCGGCTACACGAACGAACCGGCCGTGCGCCTGGCGGAACGGCTCCTGCGGATCGCCTATCCAACCCTCTCGGGCGTGTACTTTACCACCGGCGGGGCGGAGTCCAATGAGACCGCGTTCAAGCTCGCCCGCTACTTCTGGCGCCGGCAGGGCCGGACCGGGAAGACGAAGATCATCTCGCGGATTCATGGATATCATGGCCTGACCCTGGGGGCGATGAGCGCCACAGGCATCCGGTCCTTCCACACGATGTTCCAGCCCACAGTGCCAGGTTTCATGCATATCCTCCCGTCGTACCCGTACCGCTATCCGGGCTCGATGGTCGGCGCGCTGGAGGAGGCCATCAAGACAGAGGGACCCGACACCGTCGCGGCGTTCATCGCCGAGCCGGTCATCGGTGCCGGCGGGGTGATTCCGCCGGCGCCGGACTACTTCCCGGCTGTGCGCGCCATCTGCGACCGCTACGATGTCCTGTTCATTGCGGACGAAGTCATCACAGGTTTCGGCCGCACCGGACGATGGTTTGCGCTGGGGCACTGGGGCGTGCAGCCTGATCTGGTGAGTTTCGCCAAAGGAGTGACCAGCGCGTATCTGCCGCTGGGGGGCGTGATGATCTCCCGCAAAATCCATGAGGCCATCATGCAGGCGCCGGCCGCCGAGCGATTCATGCACGCGGCCACATACTCGGGCCATCCGACCTGCTGCGCGGTGGGGCTCGCAAACCTCGACCTGTTCGAGCGCGAGCACCTCGTTGAGCGGGCGGCGGCGATGGGCGCACGATTGCAGACGCGGGCGCAGACCCTGCGCGACCTGCCCTCTGTCGGCGATGTGCGGGGACTGGGGTTGATGTGCGGGATCGAACTGGTTGCCGACCGGACCACCAAGGCGCCCGCGCTGGGCGTCGGTGCCAGAGTGGTGGCGGAAGCCAGGCGCCGCGGCTTGATCACGCGGATCCGGACCGGTCAGGCCGGCGACCACCCGATCGGCGACACGCTCTGCCTCGCCCCGCCCCTGGTCGTCACCGACGCCCAGGTCGACCGCATGATCAACATTCTCCGGGAGTCGATCGCCGCGGTGACATGAGTCTACCCGGTCTCCACAGTCTTCACGGTCTTCCCGGTCTCCAACCCTCTTAATTGGCAGTGCCTGTAGACTGGGAAGACTGAGTGGACCGTGCAGACTGTGGAGACTGTGCAGACTGAGTAGACTGTGAAGACTGTGGAGACTCGCGTCAGCGGCCGGGTCGTCATCGTCACCGGCGCCAGCAGCGGGATCGGTGAGGCGACGGCGCGGGCGTTCGGTGCGCGGGGCGACCGCGTGGTGCTGGTGGCGCGCCGCGAAGACCGCCTGCGCCAGGTGGCCGCCTCCCTGCCGGACAGCCTCCCCATCACCGCCGATCTCACGCAGGCCGAAGAGGCGTTCCGGATCGTAGATGCGGCGGCGTCGCGATACGGGCAGGTCGACGTGCTGGTCAACAACGCGGGGCAGGGCCGGTACAACTGGATCGATGAGCTCGACGTGGCGGACATCCGCGCCGAAGTCGCCGTGAACCTCGTCGCGCCCATCGTGATGGCCCGGGCCGTCACGCCGCTGATGCTCGCCCGCGGCCGCGGCGTCATCATCAACGTGTCCTCGATCGCAGGGCTGCTCGCCGTCCCCACGACCTCCGTGTACAACGCCACGAAGTTCGGACTGCGGGGACTCACGGAAGCGTTCCGGCGCGAGTTGGGCCCGCAGGGGATCGCGGTCTGCGGAGTCTATCCGGCCACGGTGGAAGGCACGGAGTTCCGCCGCGGCCGCCGGGCCAACACCGGATACCTGATGCCGAAGTGGCTGCGCCTCACCACCGAGCATGTCGCCGCGGTCATCGT
>JBIOWP010000039.1:0-4846 GCA_044868695.1 bacterium | reverse complement strand
CGTCGGTGCCAGGCACCGACGATTTGCGGACGGGTACGCCCCAAAGCAGATCCGGCTTGAGGAGTTGCTGGGGGGTCGGGGGCGGGGGGTTGATCCTTGGGAAACCGCTTAGATCCGTTGGAGATTTCGCACTGTCCGCTCGTTCACGACGTTCCCCGTGTTGAGCGTCGTCTTCGGCTCAATGAGCACAATGTGGACCTCATCCGTCAACGCCATCGGGCAGTGCTCGACCCTGCGGGGCACGATGATGAATTCTCCAGGCCCCACGTCCCGATTGCCGTCGCGCAACTGCATGCGCAGCCCGCCCTCGACGACGAAGAACAGCTCGTCCTCCCGGTCGTGATGGTGCCAGACGAACTCGTCTTTGACCTTCACGATCTTCACGTAGGTATCATTCAGCTCGCCAACGATCTTGGGCGACCAGTAGTCCTTGATCCGCCCCAGTTTGTTCTTCAGATTGACGACATCCATCGAGGGTCCTCCGTGTCGTCTGGCCGTCGCAAGGATTGCTCGCTAATGGAAGACGAGGCTCTTTACGACCACCGGCACGACGTCCTGGGCAGGGAGCCGGCGGCCGATGTCAATGTAGTCGAACTCGCGCAGCTGCACCTGGTCGATGCACACCAGACTGCCGCCGACCTTGAACTCCTGCTGCAGCAACGCGCCGATCAGCCCGGCGACGTCGGCGTCGAGGACGAGCAGCACGGGCCGGCCGTCCCGCACACCCGGCAGGGCCTCGACGATCCCCGCGCACAGCGCGTGCAGCGACTGGTAATCGGCGCCGTGGCGCCACTGGAGCGCGAGGGCGAACCGGCTGTCGCCGTCCTCGCCGATGTCCAGTCGGACCAGCGCCTGCCGGACGGCGCGGGTCACTTCTTCCGCCGACGGCTCGCCGACGAGGCCGACGGCGGCCACCGGGACGTTCCGCAGCGGGAGATGATCAGGGTGTGAGAGAAAAATCGTGTCCCCGCTGAGCTGAACTGTGTACTGCGAGGCGCCGATGCAGGTGGCGCGGATCGCCTCGCGGGGTTCGAGCAGCCGGACCTTGGCCTCTACGACACCGCGCCGCACCGAAGCCGCCAGGCGCGGTCCAAGATCGCCGAACTCCCGCGTCTCCCGACCGTAGAGGTACTCGGCAACGCCGCCGGAGAAGACGACTGTGTCGAAGGGTCCCGGCGACCGCAGCAGCGGTGTGATCCACAGCCCGGCCTCGTGCTCGTGCATCTTCCCGAGGATGATGTCCACGATGATCCCCGCCATGCTGTTCGCGAGCGCGTCGAGCTGGCTGCCGGCAACCCGCGCACCAAGTGCGAGATCACCGTTGGCGGACCGCGCAAGCCGGCGTCCAGCGTCTTCCAAACGCACCACCCGACTCTGCCCATCCCACGCCAGCAGCCGGGCGCCAAGATGGACCGCCGCCGTTTCGCGGACTTCCCCCTGCTGACAGACCGCGAATTTTGTCGTCCCGCCGCCGATGTCCACGTTGAGCACGGGCGCCTCGGTCCGCAGCGAGAGTTCCACGGCCCCGGAGCCGTGCGCGGCCAGCAGACTTTCCAGATTCGGCCCGGCCGTCGCGCAGACGAATTTCCCGCCTTCCTGGGAGAAGAGGTCCGCCACCGCGCGCGCGTTCTCGCGCAGGGCGGCCTCGCCGGTTGTGATCACCGCACCGCCATCCACGCCGTCCGGCGTGAACCCGGCGGCGCCATAGGAATCCGCGATGAATACGCCCAGGGCCGGGGCGTCGATCTGTCCGGAAGGCGCAAAGGGAGTAAAGATGACGGGAGAGCGGCTGAGGATCTCGCGGTGGGTGACCATGTAGCGGCTCGACAGGCGCTTGCCCTGCCGCTCCAGGACCAGCCCCGAAAAGACCAGGTGCGACGTGGATGAGCCGATGTCGATGCCGACGCTTGTGAGCTCGATCCGCTCGCCGGTGTAGGCGAAGGTGCCGTCGTCGAGGTGAACGTGTTCTTCGTCGCCTTCGTGCATCGGTTACCCGCGCCGGGATGGCTTCGTCGCTTCGCGTCTCGCAATGACCGAGGGCATCAACTCGTCCATCCGGACCTCGACGC
Source organism: bacterium (assembly GCA_044868695.1). Classification (GTDB taxonomy): domain Bacteria; phylum Sysuimicrobiota; class Sysuimicrobiia; order Sysuimicrobiales; family Kaftiobacteriaceae; genus JBIOWP01. Next base: position 2,777 of record JBIOWP010000039.1, on the reverse strand, counting down.
CGTTGGCCTTGCAGCGCGCGACGAACAGGCGGTGGATGCGGGGATCCTGGTCGGCATACTCGATCTGGTTCCCGCCTTCTTTCGCGTTCTTGTCGATGCCCTGGTGATCGAAGTACCTGGTGACCTTCCACTTCGTGCTGCCCCACCGGATGGCCAGATACCGCGCCGGGGTCGCCCCGGTGTTGAAATGCTGGTGCCACCACAGCCCCGGAGGCACGAACATCGTCCCGGGCTTCCAGGTGATGTCATCGAACGCCGGGTGCTGGTCGGTCCACAGCAGTGAGTAGCCCGTGCCCTCGAGGATGACGACGTGCGCGCCCGGTCCATGCCGGTGTGCCTTCTTGTACGTCCCCACCTTGAACTCGGAGACGTGAGCGACCAGCGCGTTGTTGGCGAGTTCGAACTTGACGTGCTTGCCCCCGCCGCCTCGCTCGGCCCACTCGTGCAGGTGGAGATGGTAGAGATCGGCGACGAAGTTGGTCTCCCAGATTTTCTGGCTGCTGTCGGGACTGGCGTACAGCGTCCCGGGTCTGGTGAAATAGTCGTCCTCTCCATTGAAACGGTCGGTGAAGTCCACCGGGCAGTTGAAGACGAACTCATCGCTGTGGAACAGATTCATCAGCAGAGGCGCCGTGGTCACCGCAAGGAGGCGGGCCGCCTCCCGTCCGGACCCGTTGTGCAGCCGGTGGAGAGCATTGAGCGGGATCGCGAAGAGGCTCCCGGCCTGCCATTCGAACGTCCGGCGGGCGCCCGCCTGGTTCCAGACCTCCGTCGAGCCCCGCCCGCTGACAACGAAGAAGACTTCCTCGAACATGTGCCGCTCGGGCGCTGTCGACGATCCGGTGGGAATCTCGAGCACGTACGCGCCGTCGGTATCCTCAGCCCCCGTCAGCTGGACATATGCGCCCCTGGCACCCAATCGCGGCCAGGGGACGACTTCCACGTGAGCGAGGCTGTCCACGGCCAGACCGGTGATCAGCGGAAGTCCCTCACGCTCCTGGAACCGGCGGTAGGCGCTGCGGCTCCATTCTGATGGCAAGGGGACGGGCTGATTGCTCATGCGCGCTCCTCCGTCGTCGTCCACTTAGGAGTATACGCCTCCATGCCGCAGGAGGACGGACCACTCCACAGGTACAATATTGATACATTCACGCCCAATCCTGTTTGCAAAACCGCTCCGGGGGGTCACCATGAGGAACCTTGTGATGTGCTGTGCCGCCGCGTTGCTCTTGACTACCTTGGTGCTGGTCACACCATTTTCCACGGTACCGGTGCAAGGCCAGCAGCCCTTGTTCGCCGGAAAGACGGTCACTATTATCGTAGGCTACAATCCGGGCGGCGGCTATGACCTCGTGGCCCGCCTGGTCGCGCGCCATCTCCCCAAATATCTCCCGGGAACCCCCGCAGTCATCGTCCAGAACATGGCCGGGGCGAACAGTATCACCGCGGCCAACCATGTGTACACCGTCGCGAAGCCCGACGGGCTCACCCTCGGCGCGTTCAACCGCAACCTGATCCTCGGACAGCTCGTCAAGGCTCCCGGCGTCAGATTTGACATGGGCAAGTATGCCTGGGTGGGAAGTATCGCCAGCGAGACCACGGTGCTGACCATCAGAACGGACCTCCCCTACCGCACGCCGGCCGAGCTGGTCAAGGCCGATCCGGCGGTCATCGTCGGCGCGACCGGCCCCGGCGCGAGCACCTATGACTTCCCGCTGCTGCTGAAGGCGCTGGCGAGGCTGAATCTCCGGATTATCAGCGGCTATCCCAGCAGCGCCGACATCATGCTGGCGGTGGAGCGGAAGGAAGTCGACGGGCGCGCCGGATCATACTCCTCCACGAAGCCGTTTATCGACCGCGGGTTGGTGAAGGCCGTCGTGCGAGGACGCGCGTCGGTGCCGGACATCGCCGCCCTGCCGACCGACGAAGACCTCGTCTCCGAACCCCGGAGCAAGGCCGTCATGCGGCTGCGCTCCGCCCCGGAAATCATCGGGCGGCCCTACATGGCGCCTCCGGGAACGCCCGAGGAATATGTCCGCGCGTACTGGGACGCGTTTACCAGGATGTCCCAGGACAAGGAGTTTCTCGCCGAGGCCGAGCGGGCCGGGTTTGAGATCAACTACGTCCGCGGCGACCAGGCGATGCAGATCGTTCGCGACGTGCTGGGCGCATCGTCGGATATCGTGAAGGTGTTCAGCCAATTCTTCAGCTTCAACTGACCGGGGTGGGGAACGGCGCTCGTTGGGGCCCTCGATGATCGACGCGCTCTTCCAGGCGCTCCTCGAGGTCCTCCGGTGGGATGCGCTCAGCTTCATGCTCATCGGCATCGCCGTCGGCTTCTGGGTCGGGCTGCTGCCCGGCCTGGGAGGCGGCACGACGCTGGCGCTGATGCTGCCCTTCGTCTACCGGATGGAGCCCGTCCAGGCGTTCGCCTTCCTGCTGGGCATGCATTCGGTGGTCGCGACCACCGGCGACATCACGTCGATCCTCTTCGGTATTCCTGGTGAAGGCACGACCGCCGCGACGATCCTCGACGGACATGCGATGGCCAAAAAAGGCGAGGCCGGGCGGGCGCTCGGGGCGGCGTTGATGAGCTCGCTGGTCGGCGCGCTGGTCGGCGCCGCCGCGCTCGCGCTTGCCATTCCCATCGTCCGCCCGCTGGTGCTCGCGTTCGGGTCGCCCGAGTTGTTCATGCTGTCCGTGCTGGGCATCGCGTTCATCGCCTCGCTCAGCGCCCGGGGGTCCCGGGCGATGATCCGCGGGTTTCTAGGCGGGTG
>JBIOWP010000038.1:0-9753 GCA_044868695.1 bacterium | reverse complement strand
CGTCGCCGAGCGCGCTTCGCTGGAAGCGGAAGCGGTCCGTTTGTGTGAAGACGAGGCGACGATCGGACGGACGATCGCCGAGCGCGAGCGGGTCCTGAACGCGTCCGAGGCGGCGCTGCAATCCGTTCACACCGATGTCGCGGAGACGGCGAGTCAGTTGACGGAGGTCCGGGTGCAGCTGGCCGAGATCGCGGGAACGGTCGACGCGCTGCACGCCCGCATCGACGAGCACGTGAGTGAAGGCGCGGAGCTGGGCGCGCGCTGTGACCAGGTGCAGGGGGAAATCACCGTGCTCGACGGGGAACTGCACCTCCTGACTCACTCCGTGGAGGAGACCCAGCGCGAGCGGCAGGCTCTTGCCGATCTCCAGGAAGCGACACGCCGGCGGCTCGGCGAGCTGGAGGCCGAGCGCGACGAGGTCCACCGACGGTTGACGGATGCTGACGCGCGCTGGCGGCAGCTGCAGGAGCAGCTGCGCGAGGTCGAAGAGCAGGCGCATCGGTTGGAAGTGCGGCACGCGCAGGTCGAGGCGGAGATGCAGGCCGCACAGCGACGGATCTCCGAGGAGTTCGCCGTGTCCTGGGACGACATCCGCGAGGTCCGGCTGCCCGAGGGCCGTGACGAGGCCATGGGGCGTATCGAGGCCCTGCGCGGGCTCGTCGCCGCTCTGGGACCGGTGAACCTGCGGGCGGTGGACGAACACCAGGCGCTGGCCGCGCGCGTCGAGGCGCTGCGCGCGCAGGCGGACGACCTGGAGCGGGCGCGGGCCGCGCTGGCCGCCCTCATCCAGCGTCTCGATGACATCCTGCGGGTCAGGTTTGCGGAGACATTTGTGGCGGTCAACGAAGAGTTCAACCGCCTGTTTGTCCGGCTGTTCGCCGGCGGCCGCGCGCGGCTGCTGTTGGTGGACGGCGAACCAGGCACCGAGCCGGGCATCGACATCGAGGCGCAGCTGCCGGGAAAGAAGATGCGCAGCCTGTCGGCGCTCTCCGGCGGCGAGCGCGTGCTGGTGGCGCTGTCGCTGATCTTTGCGATGCTGAGCGTGCACCCCAGCCCCTTCTGCATCTTCGACGAAGTGGAGGCCGCTCTTGACGACTCCAACACGCGAAAGTTCGCCACGCTGCTGCGGGAGCTGGCCGAGCGCACGCAGGTCCTAATCATTACACACAACAAAGGCACGATGGAATCGGCGGACGTCCTTTACGGCGTGACGATGGAGGCGCCGGGCGTGTCGAAGATCATCTCGATGCGGTTGACGCGCCTAGATCCGCTCGCCCGCGAGGCCGCGCCCGTCGGATGACGGTGCGGCGTGACCTGGTTCGACCGCCTCAAGGAGTCCCTCACCCGGACCCGTGAGCAGTTCGGCTCGCGTCTCTCGCAGATCGCCGGGACGCCGCCCGGCGAGTTCCTGGATGACCTGGAAGCCCTTCTGATCCAGAGCGACGTCGGCGTCCCGACGACGGCATGCATCCTCCAGCAGGTCCGCGCGCACCCTGAGGCCCGCGATCCCGCGTCGCGCATGATGGTCGTCCGCCAGGCCCTCCGCGGTCTGCTGGGCGAGCCAGCTCCGCTGCTCCTGGATCCGCCGCCCGCAGCGGTGCTGGTCTTGGGGGTCAACGGCGCCGGTAAGACAACCACGATCGGCAAACTGGCTGCCCACCTGCGGGGCGACGGCCGCAGTGTGCTGCTGGCTGCGGGGGACACGTTTCGCGCCGCAGCCATCGACCAACTGGCCGTGTGGGCACGGCGGGCCGGGTGCGACCTCGTCCGGCACGCGCCTGGCGCCGACCCGGCGGCCGTCGTGTACGATGCGGCCCAGGCGGTCAAGGCGCGGGGAATCAACGTCCTAATCGCCGATACCGCGGGACGCCTGCACACCAAGACCAACCTCATGAAGGAGCTCAAGAAGATCGACCGTGTGCTATCGCGGGAACTCCCCGGCGCCCCAGTGGAACGGCTGCTCGTCCTGGACGCCACCACCGGCCAGAACGCGATCGCCCAGGCCCGTGTGTTCAAGCAGGCGGTCGACCTGACGGGGGTGGTGCTGGCCAAGCTGGACGGATCCGCCAAAGGCGGCGCCGTCCTGGCGGTGGCAGGCGAGCTCGCCCTTCCCATGAAGCTGGTCGGGCTGGGGGAGGGGATCGAGGACCTCCAGCCCTTTGACCCCCAGCAGTTTGTGGACGCCCTGCTCCCTCCCTAGCGCCCCCGGGTGAGATCGGTAGTGCAATTGACACTCCCATCCCGCCGGTGTATACTGACCGGGCTCTGTAAAGCGAAATACCTTTACAGACGATAATGCGATGGAGCGACGGCTGGCCGGGCGGATCTGGATGGCGCGTTTGATCGACGCCTACGGCGGGCTGCTGACAGACCACCAGCAGCGGCTGCTGCGCCTCTACTACCTCGACGACTTCTCGCTGAGCGAGATCGCCGGTCGCATGCACGTGACCCGGCAGGCCGTCTTCGATGGCCTGCGCCGGTCGACAGAGGAACTGGAGCGGATTGAGACGTCCCTGGGCGTCGTGCACGGCCGGGAGCACGCCGCCCGGCGCGAGCGGCAGGTGCAGGTCCGCCTCGATGCGCTGGAACGCGCGATTGCCAGACTGGACGGGCGGGTCGCGGGCCGGATGTTGGATCGGGTCACCGCCGCGCTGGTGGCGGTCCGCCGGGCGATCAAGTGAGCAACGTTCCCGCGAGCGACCACTACTTTTCACGGCGCCCGGGCGCGCGGTCGCAGCCGCGGCAGATTCGCGCCCGCCTGCGCGGTCGCGAATGGACGTTTGTCACCGATCGCGGAGTCTTTTCTCAAAGCGGCATAGACGCCGGGACGAAGCTGTTGATCGCGGCGATGCGCATCGGCCCGGGGGATGACGTGCTGGATGTCGGGTGCGGCTACGGGCCGGTTGGACTGGTCGCGGCCGCCCTGGCGCCATCGGGGCGGACGGTGCTGGTCGACGTGAACGAGCGCGCGGTGGCCCTCGCCGGGGAGAACGCGCGCCTCCGGGGGCTGAGCAACGTCGAAGTGCTGCAGGGCGACGGCTGCGGACCGGTGGTCGGTCGGCAGTTTGATGTCGCGGTCACCAATCCGCCGATTCGAGCCGGCCGGGCGACGCTCCGGCGGCTGGTCCGTGAGATCCGGGAGCATCTGAAATCAGGCGGCCGCCTGTACGTGGTGATCCGGACGGCCCAGGGCGCCAAGACGTTCGCGCGCGACTTGGCGGAGGTCTTCGAGACGGTGACCGAACGGGAACGGAAAGGCGGATATCGGGTGTACGAGGCCGTGAAAGGTAATGTTTGAGGCACTCCAAGCTCGACTCCAGCACATCGTCACACGCCTGACCGGCCGAGGCGTCTTGTCCGAGGCTGATGTGGACGCGGCCCTGCGTGAAGTGCGGCTGGCGCTATTAGAGGCGGACGTCAACTTCAAAGTCGCGAAGGCTTTCGTCGAGCGTGTGCGCGCGGCCGCGGTGGGATCGCAGGTCCTGACACATCTGGCGCCGGGCCAGCAGATCGTCAAGCTGGTGCACGACGAGCTCGTCCGGTTGCTCGGCGGGACGACCCATGACCTGCGGTTTTCGGACCGGCCGCCGACGGTCATCCTTCTGGCCGGCCTGCACGGTGCGGGGAAGACGACGACGGCCGGCAAGCTGGCCGCCCGGCTCGCCAAGTCGGGGCGCCGGCCGCTGCTGGTGGCGACCGACCTGGCTCGGCCCGCCGCGGTGACACAGTTGAAGGTCGTGGGCGACCAGGCGGGAGTGCCGGTGTTCGCCCCGAGCACCGCAACGAACCCGGTCGAAGTAGCCTCGGCCGCCCTGGATGAGGCGAAACGACGCGGGCACGACGTTGTGATCATCGACTCGGCAGGGCGCCAGCATCTTGATGACGAGCTGATGGCGGAACTGGAGGCGATCCGGCGGGTCACGTCCCCTCACCAGGTGCTCCTGGTCGTCGATGCGATGACAGGCCAGGACGCGGTGACCATGGCGCAGCGGTTCCACGAGCGGATCGGCGTCGACGGGCTTATTGTGACTAAGCTTGACGGCGACGCGCGTGGGGGGGCGGTGCTGTCGGTTGTCGAGGTGACCGGCCGGGCCGTGCTGTTTGCCGGCGTCGGAGAGAAACTGGACGGCCTGGAGTCGTTCCACCCGGACCGGATGGCGTCGCGTATTCTCGGGATGGGCGATGTCCTGACGCTGATCGAAAAAGCCCAAACCGCCGCGGACGCGGCGTCCGCCGCCGAAATGGAGCGAACACTGCGGCGGGGCGACTTTACTCTGGACGACTTCCGCACGCAGCTGCGTCAGGTCCGGAGTATGGGGCCGCTGGAATCGTTGCTGGAGATGCTGCCCGGCGCCGTCCGGGCCAAGGCGGCGGGCGGCGTCGATGAGGCGGCGCTGGCCCGGATCGAGGCCATGATCAATTCCATGACGCCGGATGAGCGGGCCCACCCGCAGATCATCGACGGCAGCCGGCGCCGCCGGATCGCCCGGGGCAGCGGGACAACCATCCAAGATGTCAACCGGCTCCTGCGCCAGTTCGAGGGTGCGCGGCGGTTGGTGAAGCAGATGGGACAGCTTAGCAAGAAGGGGAACCGCGGGAAACCGCAATTCCCACTCCAGTAAGGGAGGCATCGTCGTGGTCAAGATCCGTCTCATGCGAATCGGAGGGAAGCACAAGCCGTTCTACCGCCTGGTGATCGCCGACTCCCGGGCTCCGCGCAGCGGCCGGTACATCGAGGCCATCGGGTACTACAACCCGACGACGGAGCCGTCGACCATCAAGATCGACGAGGCTAAGGCGCAGGCGTGGCTTCGGAAGGGCGCCCGGCCGAGCGACGCTGCGCGCGTGCTGCTTGAAAAGACCGGCGTCCTGACGCGGACGGGGTCGCCGACCCGGAGCTAGACGGGTGCGCGAACTCGTCGAGTTCATTGCCAGGTCCCTCGTCGATCACCCTGAGGCCGTCGTGGTCCGCGAAGTCGAGGGGGAGCACACGATCGTCATCGAAGTCACAGTGGCCCCGGATGACGTCGGAAAGATCATCGGCCGGCAGGGCCGCATTGTGAACGCGCTGCGCACCGTGGTGCGCGCCGCGGCCGCCCGGGCGGACAAGCGGGTGACGGTGGAGATACTACAATGACGCGGAGGCAGGCATGGGGATCACGGTAAGCCGGCCGGTCGTCATCAAGGCGATCGTGACGGAGAGCTTCAAGCGGCTGTACATCCAGGATCTGGAGGAGGCCATCAAGCGCGTGGATTCGCTCGAGCAGCAGCTGGCCAGCCAGATCCGCCGCACGGAACTGGAGCGGACGGTCACGCCCCAGGCACGCGCTGTGCGCCAGCAGCTGGAGCTCGAGCACGCCCGCCAGGAGGCGACCCGGGCCGAACTGGAGATGCGGTTGCGTGAAGCCCAGCAACTGGAGCTCAACGCGGAGTTCACGCAGGGCTCTGTCGAGAGCCTGGTCGAGGTCAAGGTCGGCGACAACCTCTTCACCAAGGTGGGCCGCGCCGAGATCGTTGTGAAAGACGGCATCATCATGGAAATCCGGGAAGAATGACCGGTGCGTATCTGATCGTCGGCCGCGTGGTCCGGCCGCATGGGATCCGCGGCGAGCTGCGGGTCACGCCGGATACCGATTTTCCCGAGCGGTTGCTGGAGCTGCACGAGGCGGTCCTGCTGAAAGGGGATCGCGTCTCCGCCGTGCGGCTGGAACGGACTCGCCCTCATGGGCGCGAGGTGCTGGTCAAGCTGGCCGGGATCGACTCCATCGAAGCCGCCGAGCAGTGGCGCGGGGCCCAGATGGCCGTGTCCCGCAGCCAGGCGGCCGCGCTGCCGCAGGGCCGCCACTATGTCTCTGACGTCATCGGCCTGCGAGTCCAGACGGAGGCCGGTGAGGAACTCGGGCGGGTCGCGGAGATCGTGCGGACCGGCAGCAACGATGTGTACATCGTCCGCGGCCTCCGGCGGGAGTACTTGATCCCGGCTATCAGCACGGTCATCACCAGGCTCGATCCCGCCGCAGGGCTCCTGGTCATCCGCCCCCTGCCCGGCATGCTGGAGTGAGCGCGATGCGCGTCGACATTGTGACCATCTTTCCCGAAGCGTTTTCTCCGCTGGACATCAGCATGCTCAAGCGGGCCCGGGAGCGGGGGCTGCTGGAGATCAAGGTGTGGGACCTGCGCGAGTTCACCACCGACCGCCACCGCCAGGTCGACGATACCCCGTACGGCGGGGGCGCCGGGATGGTCATGAAACCCGAGCCGTTCTTCGCCGCGGTGGAGGCTATCCGCGCGGCCGTGCCGGGCACCACCTCTCGGATCATCCTCACCTCCCCGCAGGGCCGGACCCTCACCAACGCGCTGGCCAACGAACTGGCCGGCGAGCGCCACCTGATCATCCTGTGCGGTCATTACGAGGGGATCGACGAGCGGGTGCGCGAGGGGCTGGCGACAGACGAAATCTCGATCGGCGACTACGTGCTGACCGGCGGCGAGCTGCCCGCGATGGTCATCGTCGACGCCGTCGCCCGGTTCATCGCCGGCGTCGTGGGCGATGCGCAGTCGGTGGCGGGTGATTCGTTCGCCGAAGGGCTGCTCGACTACCCCCAGTACACGCGGCCGGCGGAGTTCCACGGCATGGCGGTTCCCGACGTGCTCCTGTCCGGGGACCACGAGGCCATCCGGCGCTGGCGTCACGCCCAGCGGCTGCGGCGTACCCTGGCCCGCCGGCCCGATCTGCTCCAAGCGGAAGCGCTCAGCGAGGAAGATCGCCGGCTGCTCGAAGAGTTCGACATCGAGATCGAGTGAGGCCGGACGTTTGAACGCCGCCGACGCACTATGCTATAATGCAGCGCCGCGGGTGTGGCGCGTACACGGGAGGCTGTGGGCATGGACAGGCTGGCAGTCGTAGACCAGGAGCACCTGAAGCGCGAAGTGCCGTCGTTTGCCCCGGGCGACACCGTACGCATCCACCTGAAGGTGACCGAAGGCGGCCGCGAGCGGATCCAGGCGTTTGAGGGAGTCGTCATCGCCCGCAAGGGCGGCGGCGTCCGTGAGATGTTTACCGTGCGCCGGATCAGCCACGGCGTCGGTGTTGAGCGAATTTTCCCGCTGCACTCACCCCGCATCGAGCGGATCGACATCGTCCGGAAGGGCAAGGTGCGGCAGGCCAAGCTGTACTACCTCCGCGAGAAGATCGGCCGGGAAGCGAAAGTCAAGGAAAGCCGGTAGCCATCCGGCATCCCCCATGCGGTTGGAGCTGTTGGACCGTTTGCCGCTGAGCATTCCCAGTCTCATCCTGATCCTCGCAGGGCTGCTCATCGTGGCCAGAGTCGCCGTCCGGCGCATCTACGCGATTCCTCCGGACTGGCGCAGAGCCGTCACCGAGACCCTGGATGCGAGCATCTTCGCCGCGCTGCTCAGCCTCCTAATCATCACCTTCGTCGTTCAGGCGTTTTTCATCCCATCCGGTTCAATGGAACCCACCCTGCAGATCGGCGACCGCATCCTGGTGAGCAAATTCGCCTACCGCGTCGGCGCCATCGACCGCGGAGACGTCATCGTGTTCCACTACCCGCTCAATCCCGGAAAGGATTTCGTCAAGCGCGTCGTCGCGCGGAGCGGCGAGGTGGTGGAGCTGCGCGACGGCGTCGTGCTGATCAACGACACCCCAATCAGCGAGCTCTACCCCACCGCGCTGGCAGGCGGCGACCGGGCCTGCACCAGCAACTACGGCCCGCAGCGGATTCCCGAAGACCAGCTGTTTGTCCTGGGCGACAACCGCTGCAACAGCGAGGACAGCCGGTTCTTCGGGTTCGTGCCGGTCGGCAACGTGGTCGGCAAGGCCCTGCTGATCTACTGGCCGCCGCAGCGCATCGGTCTCGTCCGGTAGGTGACTCGCCTTTCCCCTCTCCCCTTGCGAGGGGAGAGGGCAGGGTGAGGGGTCCCTCGAACCTTGACCCACGTGAAGGTGCGAGATCGTTCCATCGCCGACCTCGCGGCACACCTGTCGTCAGTGCCTGACGCGGATCCCGCACTCCTGCGCGCCATGGCGCGCGACCCGCGCCGCGGGGTCAGGCACCTCGTTGCCCGGCTGCGGGCGGTACAGCAGCGGACGGCCCGCGAGGCGGCGCGGCTGGCCGGGCTCTTTGCGCTCGAACACGAACAGGCGGGGCACGGATTTGCCGCGATCGCCGGAGTCGATGAGGCCGGCGTGGCCCCGCTGGCCGGCCCGGTCGTGGCCGCTGCGGTTATCCTTCCGCCCGGCATCACGCTGCCTGAGCTCGACGATTCCAAACGGCTGACGCCCCACCAGCGCGAGATGCTGTTTGAGCAGATTTCGGCCGCGGCGATCGCCTTTCACATCGGGGTCGCGTCCGTGGAAGAAATCGACCGTCTCAACATCCTCCAGGCCACGCGTCTCGCCCACCGCCGCGCGATTCTGGGACTGGCGGTGCGGCCGCAGCTGGTGGTCATCGATGGGCGGTACCCCGCCGATGTCCCGGTGCCGCAGCTGGTTGTGATCGACGGCGACGCGACCTGTGGCTCCGTCGCCGCTGCCTCGGTGCTCGCAAAGGTTACGCGGGACCGCGTGATGCGCGAACTGGACCGGGCGTATCCGCTTTATGGGTTTGTCCGCCACAAGGGGTACGGGACGAGCGTCCATCTCGAGGCCATCCGGCGGCACGGGATTACCCCCGTGCACCGCCGGTCATTCTTCCCGGTATGGGCCTACCAGGAATCGCTCTCGCTCAGCGGCTCCGCTAGCGGCTGACGAGCACGCGCAGCAGGCCGCCCATCGGGGTGAAGCGCATGGTATAGCCGCCGAAGGTCATGGACGTTTCGCTGCGGTTCCGCACGGCCGATGTCTTTGCGACATCTTCGATTGTGGTTCGGTGAGATGACATGTGGTGCGCCACTCCTACGTGCGAGGAAGGGCCGAACGAAAATCGGGCCAAACTCTCCGATGGAAGGAGTTCAGAAACCAAAATGGAAACTCCGGGCAAAGTGTGATGCGATCCCGGTAAGGTCTGGTCAGGTCGCCATCTCGGGGGTGATCGCAATGGGGGATGTCGCAAGGGGGAGTCAGGGGCACGGAGGAGTCACGCGTAGAACGCTTTTGAAAGCAGCAGCTGGTGCAGCGGCAGCCGCTGCGATCGGATTACCAGCAACCCCCAAGGTTCTGGCTCAGCGGCGCAGGCTCAGGGTCAGGGCGCTCGTTCGAGACTACACTTTGCGACTCGATTCTCCTTGGAGGACTGCTGCGGTTGAATTGAAGCGCCGACACCCTGAGCTTGATCTCGACGTTGAACTCGAGGGGTCGCCGTACGATGATCAAAGGCGCAAAGCGCTCATCTCAACGCAGGCCGGTCGTGGAGCAGATGTGATCCAGATGGATAATATCTGGCTCGGGGAGTTTGCGGAGGGGGGCATCATTCAGGATGTGACCGACCGATTCAACAAATGGAGTGAGAAAGACGACGTTCCCAAGACCTTCGTAGACACTGCTTCCTGGGAAGGGAGAGTGTATGGTTTGTGGTTGAACGCTGACGTTCGTCTGCTCCACTGGAACAAGCAGGTTTTCAGGAAGTTCGGACTTGACCCCGAACGGCCACCGCGCACTTGGGACGAATTGGTGGCGATGGCTCAGCGATGCACAAGGCCGCCCGCTCAATGGGGCTATGTCTTCCCGGGCGGCCAAGCAGAAGAAACGGCAGATCGGTGGTATCCGTTCTTGTGGCAGCTTGGCGGGACAGT
>JBIOWP010000037.1:0-3114 GCA_044868695.1 bacterium | reverse complement strand
AGAGCCAGCAGCACGTCGGTGATGGCGCCGAGATCGGCGAGTCCCGTCCCCGCGTGACGGAGCCGCAGCGTGCCGCCGGCGACCGCCAGCCGACCCCGGAGCTGTCCCACCAGCGAGGTGACGTCGTCGGGAGGGAGCGCCCACCCGGCCGCCGGCCTGATGACGATCCGGTCCTGTTCCCGGCCGATCGCCGCCACACCGGCCTCTCGGGCCAGCGCCCGCAGCCGGACAATCTGCAGCAGATTTGCCGCCGGCGTGGGCGGCGGGCCGTAGCGATCCGCCGTTTCGTCGGCCACCGCGCCCGCCTCGTCCGGCGTTCGCACGGCGGCCATCTTGCGGTACATCGCCATGCGCTGTCCTTCGTCGGGGATGTACGCCTCGGGGAGGTAGGCGTCCACGCCCAGGTCGATCGTGGCGTCGGGCGCTTCCTCGACCATCTGGCCGCGCAGCTCACGGATCGCCTCGTCCAGCAGCCGGCTGTAGAGCTCAAACCCCACAGCGGCCAGGTGGCCGTGCTGCTCAGGACCCAACAGGTTGCCAGCCCCGCGGATCTCCAGGTCCCGCATCGCCAGCTTGAATCCCGAGCCCAGCTCGACAAACTCCTGCATCGCCTGCAGCCGCTGCTGGGCTTCGTCGGTGAGGCCGGCGCCCTTAGGGTACAGGAGGTAGCAGAACGCCTGGCGGTCGGACCGGCCCACACGGCCGCGCAGCTGATAGAGCTGGGACAGGCCCATCAGGTGGGCGTCCTCGACCAGGATGGTGTTGACGCGAGGAATGTCCAGGCCGATCTCCACGATCGTGGTACACACCAGCACGTTGGACCGGCCGCCCAGGAAGTCCATCATCACCTGCTCGAGCCGTTCTTCTGGCATCTGCCCGTGAGCGACCTCGACCTTGGCTTCCGGCACGGCGCTGCGGATGCGGCGGGCCGCTCGCTCAATCGTTTCCACGCGGTTGTGCACGACGTAGACCTGACCTCCGCGGTCCATCTCGCGGAGAATCGCGTTGCGGACGAGATCGGTCTCATAGGGGCGGATCTCGGTCTGGATCGGCAGCCGGGCGTCCGGCGGCGTTTCCATCACCGACATGTCGCGCAGCCCGACCAGCGACATGTGCAGCGTCCGCGGGATCGGCGTCGCGGTCAGCGTTAGGACGTCGACGCTCGCGCGCAGCTGCTTGAGCTGCTCCTTGTGCTTCACGCCGAAGCGCTGCTCTTCGTCGACGATCACCAGGCCGAGATTCTTGAACCGGACGTCCTTCTGGAGCAGCCGGTGGGTGCCGATGGCGACGTCCACCGTGCCGGCGGCGATCCCGTCGATCACCCGGCGCTGCTCTCCGCGGCTGCGGAACCGGCTCAGCACCTCCACCTTCACGGGATACGCGGCCAGGCGTTTGAGGAACACGTTGTAATGCTGCTGCGCGAGGATCGTCGTGGGGACCAGGACGGCGACCTGCCGGCCGTCCATGACCGCCTTGAACGCGGCGCGCAGAGCCACCTCGGTCTTGCCGTAACCGACGTCGCCGGCGATGAGACGGTCCATCGGCTTGGCGGTCTCCATGTCGCGCTTGACGTCCTGGATCGCCAGCCATTGATCCGGGGTCTCTTCGAATTCAAACGTCGCTTCCAGCTCCTGCTGCCAGGGCGTGTCGGGCGAAAACGCGTAACCCGGGACGCGTTCCCGCGTCGCATACAATTGGATCAGCTCCCGCGCCATCTGCTGGGTGGCTTCCTTGACCCGCTTCTTCTCCCGTTCCCACTCCGCGCCGCCCAGCCGGTGGATCTTGGGTTGCTGGCCTTCCACGCCGATGTACCGCTGCACCAGGTTGATCTGGTCGGTCGGCACGTAGAGCCGGTCCGCCTGCGCGTACTCCAGCTGCAGGTAATCGCGTTCGGCGCCCTGGAGCAGCAGCCGCACCATGCCCCGGTAGATGCCGATGCCGTGGTGCACGTGCACGATCAGATCGCCCACCGAGAGATCAGTCCAGGAGTACAGTCGCACGCCTTCCCGGAACCGCAGCTTGCGGCGGCGCCGGCGCCAGCCGACGATCTCGCTGTCGCCGACCACCACCAGCGAAGCGGCGTCCAGCTGGAACCCGCGCGACAGCGGCGCGTTGATGATGGCCGCCTGCCCCGGCTTGGGAAGTGCATCGAGGTCGCCGGCCGCGAGACCAGCAAGCCCGTGGTCGGCGAGGATCTCTTTCATGCGCTGCGCCTGGGTCGTTGCGACAATGATCCGGCGGCCCTCCACCTGCCACTGCTCCAGCGCGCGCGCAAACAACTTCATCTGCCCGCCGAAGGCCTCAACCCCGGCGAACCGGAAGGGGATCTCTGTTGCCGCGGCGTCACCGGCATGCAGGGCCGAGAGGCTCACGCGGGTAGTGTCCCGGACCCGCTGCAGCAGGGTGTCCCACGGGAGCACGACGCCAGGGGCGGCATGCTCCAGCAGCGTGTGCGCCTGTCGCTGGAGTTCGTCGGGTTCATCCAGCACCAGCAGCGAGCCGGCCGGTAGATAGTCCAGCACCGTGGCGGCCCCGCCGCGTTCGATGACCGGCGTCAGCAGGACCTGAGGCAGGGGTTGGGTGCTGCGCTGGGTGGCGGGGTCGAAGGCACGCAGTGCCTCGACCTCATCGCCGAACCATTCAACGCGGACCGGGACATCCAGCTGCGGAGGAAAGACGTCGAGGATGCCGCCGCGCACCGCGAACTGGCCCTTCACTTCGACCAGGTCCACGCGCTCGTAGCCGCCGGCGGCCAGGAAGGCGATCGCCGCATCCCGGTCGCTGCGGCTTCCCTGCGCGATGTGCAGCATCAATGCCCGGAACTCGTCCGGCGTGGGAACGACGCGCAGGACCGCAGAGACCGGCGCGATGATCCACGGCGGCGGGCCATCCAGCAGCCGCAGCAGCACCATGAGCCGCTCGCCGACGATCTGGGTGGCCGGCCGCTCCCCGTCCCCCCGCAGCTGATCCCACTGGGGAAACAGGGAGAGCGCGCCACCCAGCTCCGGCGCAAAGGTCAGGAGGTCGTCGTGCAGGCGCTCTGCAGCGTCGTGCGACGGGGTGACCAGAAGGACCGCCCCGGGACCGGGCACGTGCAGATCCCCAGCGAGGGCG
>JBIOWP010000036.1:0-13202 GCA_044868695.1 bacterium | reverse complement strand
AACCGCTCCCGCTCCCACTGCTCCGTCACCTCACGCGGCGTCAGAACCACGATAGTAATGATGGGACCGGGGACCCGAGCAACACGAGGGTCGGGCCCGTGACCAACATATCTCTGGTCCCTGGTCCCGCTGTCTCGTGTTAGACGTCCTTCGCCACCGCCATCTTCTCCGTGAGGCGCGCCTGCGCCGCAGCCAGCCTGGCGACGGGGACGCGGAACGGCGAGCAGGAGACGTAGTCCAGTCCGATCTGATGGCAGAATTCCACCGAGGCCGGATCGCCGCCGTGCTCGCCGCAGATCCCGACCTCCAGCCCGGACCGCGCCTTCTTGCCGAGCGTCGCGCCCATCTCCATCAGCCGGCCCACGCCAGCTCGATCGAGCACCTGGAAGGGGTCGTCCTTGAGGATGCCTTTCTCCAGGTAGACGTGGAGGAACTTCGCCTGGGCATCGTCGCGGCTGAATCCAAAGATCGTCTGCGTGAGGTCGTTCGTTCCAAACGAGAAGAACTCGGCCATCTCCGCGATCTGGTCGGCGACCAGGCACGCCCTCGGGATCTCGATCATCGTCCCGAACATGTATCGCACCGGCACCCCAGCCTCCGCAATGACCTGCTGCGCCACCGTGCTCAGCTGCTGCTGCACCACGCGCAGCTCATTGGGGTCTCCGATCAGTGGAATCATGATCTCCGGGACGACCTCGATGCCCTCGTCGCGCTTCAGCTCGATGGCCGCCAGCAGGATCGCCCGCACCTGCATCTCGTTGATCTCCGGGTAGAGGATCCCCAGCCGGCACCCGCGGAGCCCCAGCATCGGGTTGAATTCATGCAGGGTTTGCACCCGGCGCAGCAGGGCCTCCTTCTCCGCCAGCGCCGCCGCCTCGTTGCGCAGGCGGTGCTCCGTCACCTCGACCAGAAGGTCTTCCATCCGCGGCAGAAACTCATGGAGCGGCGGGTCCAACAGGCGGATGATGACGGGCAGGTCCTTCATCTCACGGAAGATCCCCTTGAAGTCGTCCTTCTGAAACTCCAGCAGCTCCGCCAGCGCCGCCCGGCGCTCCGGCTCGGTGACCGCCATGATCATCTGCTGCATGATCGGCAGGCGCTCGGCCTCCATGAACATGTGCTCGGTCCGGCACAGCCCGATGCCCTCCGACCCAAACTCCCTGGCCTTGCGCGCATCCCGGGGGTAGTCGGCGTTCGCGCGCACCCCCAGGGTCCGGGCCTCGTCGGCCCACCGGAGCAGCTCCTGGATCTCGCCGGTCAGGCGCGGCTCAATCACCGGGATCTCGCCGAGCATGATCTCGCCGGTAGACCCGTCGATGGTGATCACGTCACCCTTGCGCACGACCGCGTTCCCGGCGGCCATCTGTTCGGCGTCCTCGTCGATCCGGACGCTCTCGGCGCCGACCACGGCCGGCTTGCCCATTCCGCGCGCCACGATCGCCGCGTGGCTGGTCATGCCCCCGCGGCTGGTCAGCACGCCCTGGGCGGCGACCAGGCCGTGAATGTCGTCGGGGTTGGTCTCCGGCCTGACCAGGATCACCTTGCCGGCGGCGGCCAGCTTCACCGCCTCGTCGGCATCGAACACCACGACCCCCGACGCTGCGCCTGGGCTGGCAGCCAGGCCGCTGCCGATGACCCGCCGGGGCGCATCCGGATCCAACCGCGGGTGCAGGAGCTGTTCGAGTGATGCCGGCTCCACGCGCAGCAGGGCCTCGTCACGACTGATCAGTTTCTCGCGCACCATGTCCACCGCGGTCTTCACCGCGGCCTGCGCGGTGCGCTTCCCGCTGCGCGTCTGCAGCAGGTACAGCCGGCCGTTCTCGACTGTGAACTCGACGTCCTGGACGTCGCGATAATGCTTTTCCAGCAGGGCACAGATGTCCATGAACTGCCGGTAGGCCTGCGGTAGGTCCTCCGCCAGGGCGGCAATAGGCTTGGGGGTGCGGATGCCCGCGACGACGTCTTCGCCCTGCGCGTTCAGCAGGTACTCGCCGTACACCGCCTTCTCGCCGGTCGCCGGATTGCGCGTGAAGGCCACACCGGTGCCGGACCGCGGTCCCATGTTCCCAAAGACCATCGTCTGGATGTTGACCGCCGTGCCCAGGTCATGGGGGATCTTGTGAAATGTGCGGTAGGTGATGGCGCGCTGGTTGTTCCAAGACTCAAACACCGCCCGGATCGCCAGTTCCAACTGCTGCCACGGATCGTCCGGGAACGCCCGGCCGCCTTGATTCCGCACGATCGCGCGATACGTCTCGCACAGCTGAGCCAGATCGTCGGCGGTCAGATCGGTGTCCTGCGTGACACGGCGCGCCCGCTTGAGCGCGGCCAGCGCCTCTTCGAAGTGCTCGTGCTTGATCCCCAGAACGACGTTGCCGAACATCTGCATGAACCGCCGGTAGGAATCGTAGGCGAACCGGGCGTCGCCGGTGCCCTTGGCGAGCCCGTCGCACGTCATCTGGTTCAGCCCGAGATTGAGCACCGTGTCCATCATCCCCGGCATGCTGAACTTCGCGCCGGACCGCACTGAAACCAGGAGCGGAGATGCGGCATCGCCGAAGCGCCGGCCGGCGCGCTGCTCGACGGCGCGCATGCGCGCGCGGACCTCCTCCAGCAGCCCCGCGGGGACCCGCCGGTCCCGGCGGTAGTACTCGAGGCATGCATCGGTCGTGATGGTGAACCCGGGAGGCACCGGCAGTCCGATGCGGCTCATCTCCGCGAGGCCCGCGCCCTTGCCGCCCAGCAGGTCGCGCATCGTCGCGTTGCCTTCCCCAAACAGCAGGGTCCACCGCCCCCTCCCGGCCTTGCGGGCCGGTCTCTCCCGGCGCAGCGGCGTCTTGCGGGCCGCGGGGTTGGGACGGCGATTCCGGAGTTGTGCCATCGCGTCACCTCGTCTGCTGGATGTCCTGGCGGGATGCTCTCTTCTTCGCGGCCCCCGTACGGGCTTCCCCGGTGGCCCGGCGCGGTGCGTCGGTCATCACGACTTTCGAAAAGTCCGCCACGTGGCGGAAGATCTCAACCACCGACCGCAGGAGGGCGAACCGGTTGGTCCGCACGGCGGGATCGGGAGCCATGATCAGCACATCGTCAAACAACTGGTCCACCGGTGCGGTCAGCGGCAGCAACGCGGCCATGGCCGCGTGGTAGTCCCCGTTCGCGGCGGCGGCCCGCACCTGTGGAGCGGCCGCGGCGACGGCATCATAGACCGCCCGCTCAACCGGCGCTTCGAACCGCGCCGGATCGACCTCCGATGAGACGCCGGGACCGAGAATGCGTGACGCCCGGTCATACGCTACGTACAACCTGGAGAACTCCGGGCCGGACGCCGTCGCCTGCAGGGCCTGCGCGCGGTCTGCGCCGGCCAGCACGTCGTCACCGCCCACGGCCAGGGCCGCGTCCACCAGGTCGTACCGGATGCCGCGCTCGATGAGGGCCGTCCGCAGCCGCTCAACCACAAAATCCACGACCTCGCCGGACTGGCCGGTTGGAGCCGTCCGCTGGTACCCGGCGGCCGCCGCGTCCGCCAGGAGTCTCAGCGGGAGGCGCAGCCGCAGCATCAGCACGATCTCCACAACCCCCTGCGCGGCACGGCGCAGGCCATACGGATCCTGCGAGCCGGTCGGCTTCAGGCCCGCATCCATGGCGCCGGTCAGGGTATCCATCTTGTCGATGAGGCCAAGCAGCGCCCCGATCTGCGACTTGGGAGCGCTGTCGCCCGACCCCGTCGGCCGGTAGTGCTCGCCGATCGCCCGGGCTACCTCGGCCGGCTCACCGTCGAGTTCGGCGTATGTCTGCCCAATCACACCCTGCAGTTCCGGAAATTCGCCGACCAGACGGGTCACCAGGTCGGCCTTGCACAGCGTGGCCGCGCGTAGCAGCGCCTCGGAGGTGCGCCCGTCCAGGAGCAGCAGCCCTGCGACGTGCCGGGCAAGCGTGACCAGGCGGCGGGTCTTCTCCGCCATG
Organism: bacterium; assembly: GCA_044868695.1. GTDB lineage: Bacteria > Sysuimicrobiota > Sysuimicrobiia > Sysuimicrobiales > Kaftiobacteriaceae > JBIOWP01. Next base: position 9,239 of record JBIOWP010000036.1, on the reverse strand, counting down.
GTGCCCAGCTGAGTCTGGAACACGACGCCGTCCAGACGCGGCAGGTAGTCCTCCAGCTTCTGTTTGCGGTCCTCCTGAAAGAAGAAGCGCGCATCGGCCAGCCGCGCGCGCAACACCCACTCGTGGCCCTGCCGCACCGTCGCCAGATGCGCGGCGCCGCCGTCCCGCACCGCGATGAAGCACGGCAGGAGCTTCCGCCCGCCGCCTTCGACCGCAAAGTATTTCTGATGGTGCTGCATCACGGTCACCAGGACCGGGCCCGGCAGCGAGAGGAACTCGGGATCGAACGCGCCGCGCAGCGCCTGCGGATGCTCGGTGCTCATTACGATCTCATCCAGCAGCGTGGGCGTCAGCATCGGGGTACCGCGCGCCTGAGCCGCCAGCGCCGTCGTCTGGCGGACAATCATTCGCCTCCGCTCATCCGGATCGCCGATCACACCGGCCCTCCGCAGGACCTGCGGATACGCCGAGGCGCTGCGCACCGGGCGCGGGACGCGGCCGAGAATCCGGTGGCCCCGGGTCGTCCGCCCTGCGCGGACTCCGGCGATCTCCACGGGCAGCACGGACGACCCGAGCAGCGCCACGACCCAGCGCACCGGCCGGGCAAACCGCGCGTCGCCGTGTCCCCACCGCATCGTCTTGGCAAACGACAGCTCCGCTGCCACGGCGGCGAGGGCGGCGGGCAGAACGGCGCCGGCCCGCCTGCCGCGTTCTTCCAGCACGGCAACGACATAGCGCCGGCGTTGGTCCTCGTGAACGCGCAGCCGCTCCACCGCCACGCCCTGGCTGCGCGCAAAGCCGATCGCCGCCTGTGTGGGCCGGCCCTCCGCGTCGAAGGCAGCCTGCGCGGCGGGGCCGCGGACCTCCCGTGTCGACGAACGCTGAGCGGACGCCACACCGGCGCAGGTCAACGCGAGCCGCCGCGGCGTGCCGTACGTGCGGATCGCGCCGGCGTCGATCCGGAGCTCCGAAAGCGCCGCCCGGACGCCGTCGGCCAGCTGCCGCAGCGCGGGCGCGATGTCGCCCGGCGGGAGTTCTTCGGTCCCGATTTCCAGCAGGAGATCAGGCATGCGCCGCCTTCCGCCTTCCGCGGCGCGGTGGTGTCTGCGCAGCCCGCAGCAGCGGGTATCCCAGCGCCTCCCGCCCGGCCACGTACTGCTCGGCACATTTTCGCGCCAGCGCGCGGCTGCGGGCCATGAACGTCGTGCGTTCGGCGACGCCGACGGCGCCGCGGGCGTCGAGCAGGTTGAACAGGTGGGAGCATTTCAGCACCGCGTCGTACGCGGGCAAGACGAGACCGGCGTCCAAGAGGCGAAGCGCCTCGGCCTCGTGGCTGGCGAACGCCGACCGTAGCATCTGCGCATCGGCATGCTCAAATCCGTATGCGGAATGCTCAGCCTCTTCCTGGCGGCGGAGTTCCCCGTAGGTCAGACCCGGCGTCCACAGCACGTCGAAGACGGTGGCCTTGCGCTGGAGATACATGGTGATGCGCTCGAGACCGTACGTGATTTCCGCGGACACCGGCGCGACTTCCAACCCGCCCATCTGCTGGAAGTAGGTAAACTGCGTGATTTCATTCCCGTCGAGGAAGACCTGCCAGCCTAGGCCCGACGCGCCGAGCGTCGGCGCCTCCCAGTCATCTTCGAGAAATCGGATGTCGTGGTCACGCAGCGTCATCCCCAGGTGCGCCAGGCTCTCCAGGTACACGTCCTGGACGTCATCGGGAGACGGCTTCAGCACAACCTGGTACTGGTAGTGCTTGTACAACCGGTTGGGGTTCTCGCCGTACCGGCCGTCCGCCGGGCGGCGGGACGGCTGGACGAACGCCACACGCCACGGCTCCGGCCCCAGCGCGCGAAGGAAGGTCGACGGGTGCATGGTCCCCGCCCCGACCTCGAGATCGTAGGGTTGCTCGATGACGCATCCCTGCGCGGCCCAGAACGCCTGCAGCGACAGGACGACATCCTGGAATGTCACCGACCGGTCAGTCCGCACTCCGTCATCCGCAATCTGAAATAAAAAGGCCCGCGCGTCCCGGGGACGGAGGGCTCTGCTGGCAATCCGAAATGCTATCCGATCCCGAGCGGTTCTTCGTTTCGCTCGCGGCGGCGGACCGACGGCATGGGGACGCTGGACAGGATCGCGGCCACCGCGAACGCCACCGCCCCGGCGACGGCCCAGGACACCGGCAGCTCCACAATCCGGTCGTTGGTCTTCACCCGCACCATCCCGGCCGGCCCCGGCCGGATGACACTGCGCGCCTCCTCCAGTGCGGTTCCCAACTGCAATAGGGCGTGGCGCGCCCGCTCGAGATCAATTTCCACTGACGTTCACCTCCACTATCTCCACTATAACACACGTCCTATTCGATTCACGTTCCCCTGTTCCCCCGTTCCCGCGTTCCCGTGCGTGAGAGCGTCTGGATCACCCGCGGACTCTTCAGCGTGGTCTCCAGCCGGTACTCGGCGTAGCGGCGCAGCAGCGTCCCGACGTCGGATCGCGCTCGGGCCCCCTGGACCGCCCGGCCCAGGGCGGCCGGCGGCGCGAGGAGGAGCTCGCCGACGGCGCGTAGCGTCACCGTGGAGACCACCGCCGCCCCAGGATCCCGGTGGCGGTCGGTCGCGCACAGCGCGCCCCCAAGCGCATCGCTGAAAACCGCGCCCTCGCGCACTGGGGCGCCGCACACCTGGCAGTGGTCCGTCACCGGACCGTAACCGCTGTGAACCAGCACCTGCCCGGTGAACCAGAGCGCGACGCTTTCCGGGTCGAGCGTCTGCATGAGCTCCAGAGCGGTGCGCAGGCTCTTGAAGATTTCCGGCGCGCTTTCCCGGTCGGCCGTCGCGCGATCGACGAGCTCCGCCGCGAAGGAGGCGTGGCCCAGCCGGTCCAGGTCTGTCCGGAGCCCGGCGAACGCATCCACCACCTCTACCTGTGAGACGACGTCCAGCGTGCGTCCGACGGCCAGCAGCATGCGCACGTGGGAAAACAACTCCAGCCGGCCGGCAAACCGGCTCTTCGGCTTGCGGGCTCCCTTGGCGGCGGCGGAGACCTTGCCGTGATCGCGGCAGAACAGCGTCACCAGGCGGTCGGCCTCGCCGAGGTTGACGCGGCGGATAACGATGGCCTCCGTCTTGTAGACCGGCATCAGACCAGCCCCACGCCGACGGCAAGCAGTAGCAGGCTGAGGACGATCATCGCGGCCACAAAAACCCAGGCCAGTCCGGCAAACAGCGGAGAGTTCCGGAAGGCGCCCATGATCGCGCGGTCGCTGGTCAGGAGGATGAGAAAGAGCAGCACGAACGGCAGCAGCACCCCGTTGAGAATTTGCGAGAGCAGCATCACCGGGATGAGCGGCACGCCGGGCAGGAGGATGACTAGGGCGGACGCGACGATCATCGCCGTATACAGTCCCACAAACACCGGCGCCTCCTGCACCGTCCGGTCCAGTCCCCGCTCCCACCCGAAGGCTTCGCAGACCGCGTAGGCCGTCGACAGCGGGATGATGGCCACCGAAAAGAGTCCCGCGTTCAGCAGTCCGACGGCGAACAGCCCCGCGGCGTACCGGCCGGCCAGGGGAGCCAGCGCGACCGCCGCATCGGCGGCACTCGCGATCTGCACCTTATGGACGAACAGCGTCGCCCCGCAGGCGACAATGATAAAGAACGCCACCGCGTTCAGGGAGATGACGCCCAGGAACGTATCCAGCCGCGCGTACCGGTAGCTCCTCACGTCAATCCCCTTATCCACCACCGCCGCCTGCTGGTAGAACTGCATCCACGGCGCGACGGTGGTGCCGATCAGCCCGATCAGCAGGGCGAGGTACGGCCGGTCGAACCGGAACGTCGGCGTGACCGCCGCCCTCAGCACGTCTGGCCACGGGGGACGTGACAGCACCGCGGAGACGATGTAGGTCACGTAGATCAACGTCGCCCCGAGAAAGACCCGCTCGACCACCCGGTAGTTCCCGCGCACGACCAGCACCCACACGAGGAGCGCGGCGAGCGGCACGGCGATGTAGCGGCTGACCCCGAAGATCTCCATGGCGCCGGCGACCCCGGCGAAGTCGCCCACGGTGTTGGCCCAGTTGGCGGCGACCAGCATGATCATCACGAACATCGTGAGCCGGGCGCGGAACCGTTCTCGGATGAGATCGGCCAGTCCCTTGCCGGTCACCGCTCCCATGCGCGCCACCATTTCCTGCACGAGGGCCAGCGCGACCGTCGAGACCACCAGCGTCCACAGTAGGGTGTAGCCGTAGTGAGCCCCGGCGACCGAGTAGGTGGCGATCCCGTTGGCGTCGTTGTCGACGTTGCCGGTGATAATCCCGGGACCCATGACCGAGAGGAACACCGCCAAGCGGGCCCACCGGTGCCTCAGCCAGTTCCGCATCGGCTCCCCGTCACGAGGCGGTCGTCCGGCGCTGGCCGCGCGGCTTCGCCCGCCGCCGGAACCGCGGCGGCACGCGCCGCCGTCCCTTCCGTAGCACGACCTCCATGACGTCGTCGACGGTCACGACCCCCACCAGCCGCCCGGTGGCGTCCTGCACCGGCAGGGCCAGCAGGTCGTATTTCGTCAGGGCGGCGGCGATGGTTTCAAGATCGTCCCCCGCCGACAGCACGATGACATCACGGGTCATCAACTCGACGATGGGTTGCGCCGGCGGCGCGACGATCAAGGCCCGTAGTGGAAGGACCCCGACCACCCGGCGGTCGGCGTCCACCACGTAGAGGTAGTAGATGTGCTCAGCCTCCGGGGCACGCTGCCGCAGGCGCTGTAGCGTCTGCTCCGCCGTCAGTCCGATCGGCAATCCGATGAACCTGGTGGTCATCACACTGCCGGCGGTGCCCTCAGGATACTTGAGCAGCTCCCGAACGTCGTGCGCCTCCTCCGCGGACATCAGGTTGATGAGCTGGCGGGCGCGGTCGGGAGGCAGGTCCGTCAGGACGTCCGTGGCGTCGTCGGGAGACATTTCCTCCAGGATGTCGGCGGCCAGGTCGCTCGGCAGACTCTTCATGACGTCGGTCTGGACTTCAGGTTCGGCCTCGGCCAGGGTGTCGGCGGCCTCCTCGCGGTCCAGCGCGGTCATGACCTCGACCCGCTCGTCGCGGGTGAGGTCTTCCATCAGCTGGGCCAGGTCGGCGGGATGGATTTCACGGAGCCGCTCGCGCGAGATGCTGAGCTTGACCGGCGTTTGCGGTCCCCCGAAGGCCGCCACCATCTTCCAGGGGATGACGCGGTCCGGCAGCGGCCGGCCGACCAGCCGGGCCACCCGCTGCACCACCCCATCCAGGCTCAGCCGCCGCAGCAGCCCCAGGGTGCCGACGTCGGCGGCGACCAGCCGCACGTCGCTGTTGGTCTGAAACAACTGCAGGTCGTTGACCCTCACGACCTTCAGACCGTCCGTGTCCACGACCTGGCTGTCGAGGATGTCGGCCAACAGCATCTCCTCCGGCTGCAGCGGCCGGGGCTGAAGGAAGCGGCGGGCGACGCGCAGGCGGACCTGCTGCGGGTCCACGGTGGCAACGAACTCCCAAGGGATGATGGCCAGCCGGCTGCGGTCACCCCGCATCCACAGGCCGGTCAGCTTCGGCAGCGGCTCGCGGAGGTCCACCGCGACGTCGCCGAGCGCTCCGAGGGCGACGCTCTCGGCGTCTGCAATGGGAACGTTGATGAGGCGGCTCAAGTAGAGCACAATCTTCCCAATTATTACTGCTGGAGCGCGAGAACCCTCTTTTCGGTTCAGGACTCGGGGTAGAAGGCTTTGATCAGGTCGTCCCGGTCGCGCCACCGCTCTGTCGTTTTCACCCACAGGTCCAGGTAGACGCGCGAGGCCACGACCCCCTCGATCTCGCGGCGCGCGCGTTCCCCGATTGCCTTGAGCATCCGTCCCTCCCGGCCGATCAGCATCTTCTTGTGGGAATCCCGCTCCACATGGAGCACGGCGCGGATGTAGAGGAGATCCTTGCCTTCACGGGGGGTGAACTCCTCAATCTCAACCGCGATGCTGTGAGGGACCTCCTCCCGGGTCAGCGCGATGGCCTGCTCACGGATCAGCTCACGGACCAGGAACTGTTCGGGCTGATCGGTGAACATCTCCGGCGGAAAGTACTGGGGGCCCTCCGGGAGCATCCCGATCAGCACGTCCAGCAGCCGGTCCACGTGCGTGCCCGTCACCGCCGAGACGGGCACCACTGCCGCGAAGGTCCCCAGCCCCCCCACGGCCGCCTCCGCCTCAGCAATCGCGCCGGGGGCGGCGCGGTCGACCCGGTTCAGGGCGACCACGACCGGAGCGCGGGCCCCGCGCAGTTTCGCGGCCACGAGCTCGTCGTCCGGGGTCACGCCGGAGGCGGCGTCAAGTACGAACAGCGCGACATCGGCGTCGGCCAGGGCGCGGGACGCGATGTCCACCAACCATGCCCCCAGCCGGTGGCGCGGCTTGTGCAGGCCGGGGGTGTCGACGAACACGATCTGGGCGGACGGCAGGGTCAGGGTGGCGGACAACCTGCCGCGCGTTGTCTGCGGGACCGGGGACGTGATGGCGACTTTCCGGCCGATCAGACGGTTGACCAGCGCGGACTTACCGACGTTGGGCCGCCCGGCGAGAACGACGAAGCCGGACTTGTAACCGGGAACGGGGGAACGAGGGAACGAGGGAACGCGATCCTGTGCTTCGGTCACACGCGCCGGCGGAGACTGCGCCGACGTTCGTTCCCGCGTTCCCGCGTTTCCGCGTTCCCGCGTGTGCCGAGCAGTCGTTCGGGAAGAAAGGGCTCGCGCAGCAGCTGTCGCAAGGTACGCACGCGCGTGCGCCCAGCGGGTGTGGCGACGATGACGCGCGTGACGCCGAACTCAGCCATCACCTGGCGGCAGGCGCCGCACGGCATCGCCGGCGCCGCGCCGTCGGCAACAACCACGACGGTGTCCAGCCGCCGGTGTCCCTCCGAGACGGCTTTGTGCATGGCCACCCGCTCTGCGCAGTGTGACAACGGGTATGAGGCGTTCTCGATATTGGCTCCGGTGTAGACGGTGCCGTCCGCCGTACGCACCGCCGCCCCTACCCGGAAGCGTGAGTACGGGGCGTAGGCCGCCAGCCGTGCCCGAGCGGCCGCGGCCACGAGGGATGCGGTCGTCCGCGTCATGAGATCGTCTCCCGGCTGGGATCGGAACGGGCGCTCACCGGCAGCGGCGCCCTGACACCGGTGGAGACAATCCCGCCGGACATCACCAGCTTCAGCGCATCTTCCACAGTCATCTCCAGCGGCATCAGCTGATCCTCCGGGACGAGGACCAGGAACCCGGTCGTGGGATTCGGGGTGGAGACCACAAACACGTTGAACACCCGCTCCGGCGTCTTCGCCTGAGGCTCCCCGGTGCTCTCGCCGGTGACGAACCCCACGGTGTAGAGGCCCCGCCGCGGCCACTCGATCAACACGGGACGCTGGAACGCCGCGCGGCGTTGAAGGAAGAGGCTGTCGCTGAGCTGTTTGGTCGCCGAGTAGATCGTGCGGGCCAGCGGGAGCCGCAGCATCAACCGGTCAAACCACCCGACGAGCCGGCGTCCCAGGACGTTTGATGCCGTCATCCCGACCACCAGGATGAGGACGATCAGGACGGCGAGGCCGATCAGCGGCGGGGGTTCTCCCAGCAGTGGAACGAACAGCCGCCCCAGAAACCCGTCAAGCAGGCGGATGATCCACAGCACGACGTTGAGGGTGACCGCGAACGGCAGAAAGACGATCAGCCCGGCCAAAAAGTATCTGCGCAGCCGGGCCCTCATCTAGGGACGGAGGGGCTGGGCGGGCACGCGCCGGTTGATGCGCACCCGGGAAACACGGTGTCCTTCGAGCTTCTCCACGACGATCTCCACGTCGCCGGCCGTGACGGATTCCCCCTGCTGGGGCACGTGCCCCAGCAGCGTGTAGACGAAGCCGCCGATCGTATCCACCTCGTCGGTCGGCAGGTCCAGGCTCATGAGCTCGTTGACTTCCTCGATGCTCAACCGTCCGTCCACGACGGCGGTCTGGCCGTTGGCGGTCTCGAAGAGTTTCTCGTCGACGTCGTATTCGTCGAGAATCGGGCCCACGATTTCCTCGAGCAGATCCTCGAGCGTGACCAGCCCGGCGGTGCCGCCGTACTCGTCCACGACGATGGCCATCTGCGTCCGCTTGCGCCGCATCTCGCGGAAGAGGTCGTCCAGCCGCTTGCTCTCCGGAATGAAGTAGGCGGGCCGCATGACTTCTTTCACCACGAGCGTGTGGTGCCCAGCCTTGATGTGGCTCAACAGGTCCTTGACGTGCACCACGCCCACGATCTGATCGATCGTCTCGTGATACACCGGAATCCGCGAATGCCCTTCCTCGAGGACCACCCGCAGGACCCCATCGACGGTCGTGGTGTCTTCCACGCACACCATGTCAATCCGCGGCACCATGACCTCACGCGCCACGGTATCCCCGAACTCGAAGATCGAATGGATCATCTGCCGCTCGTCTTCCTCGATGACCCCCTCTTCCTCACCCATCTTGACGAGCAGCCGGATCTCCTCTTCGGTGACCAGCGGCGAGGCGAGGTTGACCCGGCCGCCCAGCGGCCGCACCAGCAGGTTGCTGAACACCGACAGCGCGCGGATGACCGGGAACAGCGCCACGGTGAGCCAGGCCACCGGCCGTCCGACCCACAGCGCGAGCCGGTCGGCGTACTTCGCCGCGAACGTCTTGGGGGTGATCTCGCCCAGGATGAGCAGCAGCACGGTCATCGCGACCACGGCCAGCCACGGCCCGCGCGCCGGCCCCACCCACCGCACGAACAGCGCGCCCGCCAGGACCGCGGCGGTCACATTGACAATGTTGTTACCCACCAGCAGCGCCGTGAGCACGGGGCCCGGCTCTTCTAACAGCCGCGCCAGCCGCTCGGCGCGCGGGTCTCCCTGCTCGCGACGCTGGCGCAGCCGCAGCTTGTTGGCAGCCAGCAGGGCGGTTTCCGCGCCCGAAAAGAGCGCGGACAGCAGGAGCAATACAGCCAGAATAATCCACCCAGCCGGGCTACTCGAAGGGTCCAACGAGGACGTCCACCCTTTCCACTACGCAAGCACAACGCTCATTATACCACAGCGGTTTATTGGTGCAGGATCTTAGACAGGAACTGCTTCGTACGCGGATGCGTCGGATTGGTGAAGAAGTGCTCCGGTGCGCCCTCTTCCACGATCACGCCCTCATCCATGAAGAGAATGCGGTCGGCCA
>JBIOWP010000035.1:0-10847 GCA_044868695.1 bacterium | reverse complement strand
CCATCCCTGTGATTGCGAGGATCGTGGCAGTGGTGGATGCGTACGAGGCGATGACCGACGAGCGGGTCTACCGGAAGGCGCTTCCGGTTCAGGAGGCGCTTGCGCGTGTGGAGCGTGATGCCGGCTCGCACTTCGATCCGCGCGTGGCGGCCGTCTTTGTGAAGTTGATGCGAGACACAGGAGCGCGCAAGACTCCCAGCACTCAGGCCGCGGCATCCCCCTGACTATCCAGCGCGGCTGCCGCCTCCGCCTCCACCCCCGCCGCCTCCCCCGCTGAACCCCCCTCCGGTGCCGGTCGAGCTCGACAGGGCCCGCGACAGGTTCTGGAAGTTCTCAAACGACCGGGTCAGCGACTCCAGCGAGGCCAGTGACATGCCCGGCCCTCCGGTGCCGCCCCGGCCGGAGTACCAGCGGGCCGTGGGAATCGATTGGTTCAGTTCGGCGGCGACCAGCTTGAGGTTTGCCAGCAGCCGGTCGGCCACCCCGAGGGCGGTCGCGTATACCAGGTAGTGCTCCCACAAGGGCAGCAACTGCGGCCCGGCGTCTTTCATAGCGGAGAAATCGGTCATGAAGCGCCGGAAGGCGTCCCAGCGTTTTACTTCCAGGGCGGCCTGCGGGCTACGCCGCACCAGACTCTTCCAGGCTACGGCGATGAGGACGGTCCCGACCGGACCGATGACGAACACGGAGCGTCCGAATCCAAGGGGAAAGGTCACGAGCACGACAATGGCTGCGACGACGATGAACGCGATCCGGGCCCGCTCGCTGCGGGGATCGTCGAGGGGAAAGAACTGGCGCTCGAACCAGCCGCGGAGGCGCGGCCCCCAGCCTTCCACGAACCGGAGGAAGTTGGACTTGCTCGCGACAATTTTCTTTCCCCAGCTTTCAATCTGATCGCTCGTGACGATATCGCCGCTGCCGGCTATGCGGAACACGGCTTCCAGGACCTCGACCTCGAACGGTTCCAGGGCCCGTTCGCCGGACTTTCGTTCCGGGGTGGCGCCGCGCAGGAGGTCCTGGCCTTTCTTGGTCAGGCGGTAGACGAGATCGGTGTCCTTGAACAGCCCCGTCCCCAGCAGGCCGCGGTCCTGCACCTCCTCGATCCCCAGGTAGCCGAGCCGAGCCGCCTCCAGGAGCGTGGCCGCAAACCCCTTGGCCAGTTCGGCGTTTTGGACTTTGGTCTGGGTCAGGATGGCGGGGACGACGGCGGGAGGCAGGGGACGCGGCGGATCGCGCTCGTAGGGTGCGTCATACATCACGCCCCATTCCTTGCCGTACCGCAGGTACACCCACACGTACCCGACAACCAGCGCCACGGCGAGCACGCCCGCCAGCACGGACCCGGCCGAGGCCAGCCACTCCAGCCAGCTCGTCCCACCCTGCCTGCGCTCATCGTCCAGCAGCGATTCGACCGTCTGGCCGATGCGCAACGGCGCCTGGAGGAACAGCGAGGAGTCGAGGAACGCTCGGACCTCTACAAAGCTGGTTTCGGGGATGACGCTCTGCGTGATGACGGCGCGGCTGAAGTCGGTATCGAACTGGAGGGTCCCCGGCGCCGCGCGGCTGTGCACAAAGACCTTGAACTGCGCCGGGCTGGGCCCGGGGGGGACCACGGCGATCTGCACCTGCCGGATCGGCGCATGATCGTCCTCGATGGCCTTCCAATAGAACTGTGCGACATCCCCGTACCGCTGGACGGCTCCGATGATCCGGTACCGGAGAAGGAACCGCCTGGTGGTGTTGTCCGCTTGGTAGTACCACCGCAGGATTCGGTCGGCACCCTCTGAGGAGCGCTCTATTCGCAGTGGCTGGCGAGTATCGGCGTCCCAGACGCCCAGGTACTCGACGTCGTACCGGCCGTACCGGCCGCTGGTGTGCAGGCGTAGTTCCGCCCAGCTGAACGAGCCGTCGAACCTGAAGGTCCGGACGTCGTCGACGACGGCGTCGCCGTTGGGCAGGAGTTGAAAGACCTGCTCGATACGCGGGTGGTCGTAGCTTTTCGCCCACGCGGCGGGCGCCAGGAGGAAGACCAGCAGCCCCGGCAGGAGCAGGCGGCGCATCGCCTGGGTGTGTTTCGGCGTGCGACGGGACCTCCCTGTACCCGAACGAGTGGAGCGGTACAGGGATGTTACACATCTGCGGGTGCAGCGGGAAGGACCGTACCGCAACCACGGCGTAATAGGGCGGCTAAGCCACGGGAGACGTGAAAGGGGAGATGCCCATGAAAAGAAGGGGAAAGGTGCGAGCCACCACAAAATCCTCACGCAGAGACTTCCTCCGGACCGCGGTTGCCGCCGGTGCCGGTGTGGCGGCCGCGACTGTCAAGTGGCCATCGATCAACACGGTGTCCGCACAGGCGCCGATTGTGTGGAAAGTCCAGTCCGGGTTTGCCACGCGCGACGAGCTCAACGTCTCGTTTGTGGACTGGGCCAAGAAGGTCGACGAGATGGCCGGCGGCCGCCTGAAGATCGACGTGCTGCCGTCCGGCGCCGTCGTAGGAACGTTTGACATCATCGACGGCGCGAACCGTGGCGTGCTCGACGGCGGCTACGCGGTTCCCGCGTACTGGTACTCCCGCAATCCCGCGTTCAGCCTGTTCGGCACAGGCCCGTCATTTGGCATGGACGCGATCGACCTGCTGTCCTGGTTCTACTACGGCGGCGGGTTCGATATGTATCAGGATCTGATTACGCGGGAGATGCGGATGAACGTCGTCGGGTTCCTGCTGGGACCGATGCCGACACAGCCGCTGGGCTGGTTCAGGAACCCCATCCTTAACCCCGACCAGCTCAAACGCACGAAGTACAGGACCGTGGGTCTCTCAGCGGACCTCTTCCGGGAACTGGGAGCATCCGTTGTCACCCTTCCCGGCGGAGAGATTGTTCCCGCGCTGGAGCGAGGCGTCATCGACGGCGCTGAGTTCAACAACCCGACGTCGGACAAGGCGCTGGGCTTCCCGGATGTGCGCAAGGTCTATATGCTCCAGAGCTATCACCAGCCGGTGGAGACCCTGGAGTTCATCATCAACAAAGCCAAGTGGGATCCGCTACCCGCGGACTTGAAAGCCATCGTCCGAGGGGCGATCTTCGCTGAGTCGGCCGACTTCCAGTACAAGATGATCGATCGCAATAGCCGGGACCTGGAAGAGTTCGAGACGAAGCGAGGCGTGCGGGTTTTCGTCACGCCGAAGTCGGTGTTGGAAGCCCAACTCACGGCGTGGGACAAGCTGATCGAGACGAACTCGAAGGCAAACCCCACCTTCGCCAAGATCGTCGCCAGCCAGAAGGAATGGGCGAAGCGGGTTGTCGCGTGGAAGCAGCGGATCTACGTGGACAACCGGCCGGCGTTTGATCACTACTTCAAGAAGTAGCCATACCGGTCAGGGCGCGCAGCCGCGGTATCCGGGCGGTGCGCCCTGACCTTTCGGCCGTCCCCCCGCACTGAGGATCTGAGAGGGAGGCGCGCGTCCGTTGGAACAGGCGATCAGGCGTATTAGCGCGATCAGCGCGTTCGTCGGGAAAGCCTCTGGCTGGATCATCCTGCCGCTGACCTTTTCGATCGGATACGAAGTGTTCGCCCGCTATTTCTTCAGCGCCCCGACCACGTGGGCGTTCGACACCAGCCTGATGATGTACGGGGCGTACTTCATGCTCGCGTCCGCGTACACGCTCTCCAAGAACGCGCATGTCCGGGGTGATATTTTCTACCGAAATTTCCCGGTGCGAACGCAGGCGACGATCGATCTCACGCTGTACCTGCTGGTCTTCTTTCCCGCCATGATGGCGCTGCTGTGGGTGGGGGCGGACTTCTTCTGGGATTCGTTTGTGATCCGTGAAACCTCGGCCTTCAGCCCGTACCGGCGGCCGATCTACCCGCTCAAGGCGACCATCCCCATCGCGGCCTTCCTGCTCCTCCTCCAGGGGTTCGCCCAGGTCTTGCGCTGCATCATTGCCCTGCGGACCGGCCAGTGGCCGGAGACCGACGAGCGCGAGCCCGGCGAGCTGGAGGAAACCGTGTGAACTCAGAAACCCTCGGGGTCATCCAGCTCGCGCTGTTGACCGTCGCCATCTTCATCGGATTCCCCACGGCTTTCACGCTGCTGGCGCTCGGCTTCGTCTTTGGGTTCCTCGGGTTCGGCCATCTCGTCTTCGACCTGATGGCCGTGCGTGCGTTCCAGGTCATGACCAACGACGTCCTCATCTCGATCGTGCTGTTCATCTTCATGGGCTACGTGCTGGAACGGGCGGGCATCATGGAGCGGTTGTTCCGGTCGATCCTGGTGGCCGCCGGCCCGCTGCCGGGGTCGCTCGCGCTGGCGACCGTCATCAGCTCGACGATCTTCGCGATGGCCACGGGGATCATCGGCGCATCGGTGACGATCATGGGGCTGCTGGCGCTGCCGGCGATGCTGCGCCTCGGCTACGACACGCGGATGGCCACCGGCGCCGTCGCCGCGGGCGGCACGCTGGGCATTCTGATCCCTCCGAGCGTCCTGCTGATCCTCTACGCTGCCAACGCGGGCGAGTCGATCGTGCGGCTGTATTTGGGAGCGTTCGTTCCCGGGTTCATGCTCTCCGGGTTTTTCCTCATCTATATCCTGATCCGTTCCCTGCTGCACCCGAAGGCCGGCCCGCCGCTGCCCGAGGAGGAGCGGATCCACTCGCTCCGCCAGAAGATCGTGCAGCTGCTGACCGGGCTCGTGCCGATTTCTCTCCTGATCCTGTCCGTCTTGGGGTCCATTGTGTTCGGATTGGCGGCGCCGACCGAGGCGGCGTCTATGGGCGCGATCGGCGCGCTGGTGTTGAGCGCCGCCTACCGCAGGCTCACCTGGCCGGTGCTGAAGAGCGCCGTCTTCCACGCGGTGCGCACGTCCAGCATGGTCCTGACGCTGCTGGTGGGGTCGAGCATCTTTTCAGCGGTCTTCGCCCGCCTCGGGGGGTCGCATGTCATCGAGCAGTTCATCCTCGGCCTCGGCCTCTCGGCATCGGGGTTTGTCCTGCTCATGATGCTGGTAATCTTCCTGCTGGGCTGGCCCCTCGAGTGGACGGAGATCATCATCATCTTCATGCCGTTGTTCTGGCCGATTGCGCAGAAGTATGGGATTGACCCGATCTGGCTGGGGGTGTTGGTGGCGGTGAACCTGCAGACGGCGTTCCTCAGCCCGCCGGTCGCGATGGCCGCATTCTACATCAAAGGGGTGGCGCCGAAGAGCGTCCTGCTCGCCGACATCTGGTGGGGCATGATGCCGTTCCTGGGGCTCCAGGTCCTCATGCTGGCCCTTGTGTACTTCATCCCGCAGGTGGCGCTGTGGCTGCCGAACCTCGTGTTCGGCCGGTGACCGGGCGTCCTACATGCCGATCGAGATCGACTTCACTTCCATATACTCTTCGATGCCTTGCGTGCCGCCTTCGCGGCCCAGGCCGCTTTCTTTGAACCCGCCGAACGGGATCTCGTGCGTGTAGCCGGTGGAATCATTGACGCCGACCATCCCGTACTCGAGGGCCTCGGCCACCCGGATCGCCCGCCGAAGGTCCCGGGTGTAGAAGTACGCCGCCAACCCGAAGGTGGTGGCGTTTGACCGCTCGATGACCTCGGCTTCGTCCTTGAACGTCATCACCGGCGCCACCGGTCCGAAGATCTCGTCTCGGGCGACCTCCATCTCTTCCCGCACCTGCGTGAGGACCGTCGGAGCGTAGTACAGTCCCTTGCTGTACGCGCCGTTTGAGAGGCGCTTGCCTCCGGCGGCGACGCGGGCGCCTTCCTTGACGGCGCTCTGGACCAGCCCGTCCACTTTCTCCAAGATCTCCGCGTTGATCAGCGGGCCGATCTGCGCGCCGGGCTCGAATCCAGGCGCCACCTTCAGCGCGTTGACCCGCTCGATGAACATCGGGATAAACTTGTCGGCGATGTTCTCCTGCACGTACACGCGGTTGGCGCAGATGCACGACTGCCCCGCCACGCGGAGGAACTTGATCGCCACCGCGCCGTCGGCGGCCGGCGCCAGGTCGGCGTCGTCGAATGCGATGAACGGCGCGTTCCCGCCCAGCTCAAAGGACACGCGTTTCAGCTGCGCGCTGGCCCCGGCCATGATGCGCTTGCCCACGTCGGTGGAGCCGGTGAACGCGATTTTCCTGACCGCGGGATGGTCCAAAAACACCTGGCCGATCACGCTGCTGCTCTTGCCAGTGACCACGTTGAACACGCCGGCCGGCAGCCCGGCCTCCGCACAGATGCGGGCAAGGGCGAGGGCGGTAAGCGGGGTGGCGCTCGCGGGCTTGAGGACGACCGCGCAGCCGGCGGCCAGGGCCGGCGCGATCTTGCGCGTCACCATGGTCGCCGGGAAGTTCCACGGCGTGATCGCGGCGACGACGCCGAGCGGCTGCCGCATCACCCACAGGCGCTTGCCGGACACCGGCGGCGGCACGATCTCTCCGTAGACCCGGCGGGCTTCCTCCGCAAACCAACTGAAGTAGCCGGTGGCGAACGCCACTTCCTTCTTGGCTTCCTCAATCGGCTTGCCGTTCTCTTCGGTCACCAGGCGCGCCAGCTCGTCGCGCCGCTCCGTCATCAGCTCGAAGATGCGCCGCAGGACCTTGCCGCGTTCCAGCGCGGGCGTGGCCGCCCATTTCGGGAAGGCTTTGGCGGCCTCATCGCACGCCTTCCAGACGTCGTCTTTGCCGGCGTCCGGCAGGTCGGCCAGCGGCTCGCCGGTCGCGGGGTTGCTGACCCGCATCGTCTTGCCGCCTGCCGCACCCACCCACGTGCCACCCACAAACATCCTGGAGCGCTCACCCACCACACTCATCGTGCGTCACTCCTTTGCCGTCCTGGGTATTCTCGTTGGTTCGTCCTCCACAGCCGCCTACCCTGTCAAATTGTGCAGATTGTGTCGGTTGGGTAGATTGGGTAGATTGAGAGGGTGAAGTCCGGCGTCGGACGCTTCCAGGTGATGGCGACCCTGCAGGCGGCGCGGGCGAAGGTCCTGGGGCTCCCGATGGCCGGCGCCAAGTCGTGGGGGCTCAACCGCGCGATCTACTATGCGGCGGCCAAACGGGGGTTCAAGGGCGGCAAAGGGCCGGCGAAGCCGAAGACATATGCCGCGTCGTTCGGCGAGTTCCACCTGGGCGACGACAAAGCCTACAAGGTGACCGCCGGCCGCTCCACGCTGTTCACCATCGGCGGGGAGATCCAGCGACCGGCTGATTTCCGGCGCCAGATCGAACAGCGGTTTTCCGGCACGTTCACGGAGGCGTGGGCGGAGGCGCTCCGGATCGTGCAGGCTCACCCAAAGGCGGTGCTGGAGTCCCAGCAGTTGTTCTACATGCAGGTCTACCGCCCGCGCCGTGATGTGCTCGCCGCCAAGTGGACCGAATCAGCAGCGAGAGTTGCTGGAGACCAGACCCAGGAAACCAAGAAGACCAAGTAGACTGAGTAGACTCATGAACGAGCTGGCTATCGAAACACGAGAACTGGTCAGATCGTATCGGGCCCGCAAGTCTCCGGCCAACCCTACCGGCGCACCGATCGTGGCCCTGGACGGGATCACCCAGGACGTTCCGCGCGGTGAGTTCTTCGGGCTCCTTGGACCCAACGGCGCCGGCAAAACCACGCTGATCAAGGTCCTCGTCACACTGTTGCTCCCGACGTCCGGATCGGCCCGCGTCGCGGGGTTCAACGTCGTCGAGCAGGCGCAGCAGGTGCGCGAACGCATCTCGATGGTCTCCGGCGGGGAGAGTTCCGGGTACGGCCTGCTGACCGTGCGGGAACAGCTGTGGATGTTCAGCCAGTTCTACGGCATCCCGACGAAAGCGGCGCTGGCCCGCATTGATGAGCTCCTGCGCATTGTGGGACTGTTCGATGAACGGCACCGCCGCGTGAGCGCCCTTTCCAGCGGGATGCGCCAGAAGATGAACATGGTGCGCGGTCTGATGCCGGATCCGGAGATCTTGTTTCTCGACGAGCCTACCGTCGGGCTGGACGTCGGGGCGGCCCGCGACGTGCGCGCGTACATCAAGGAGTGGGTCCAGGCCAAGCCCGGCCGGACGATCCTGCTGACCACGCACTATATGCACGAGGCCGAAGAGCTGTGCGACCGGGTGGCCATCATCCACAAGGGCCGCATCGTCGCCTGCGACACCCCCGCGGCGCTGCGGCGGCGGACGGCCGGGGGCAGTTACTTCGTGCTGACGACCGAGCCCCTGGACGGGACGGGCTGGCTCAATCAGGTGCCGGGGGTGGACCGGGCTGACGCGCGCGCATCCGACGGCCGGACGGAGCTGCGGCTGCAGCTGGCCGACGACGGAGTCATCGCCGGGGTGGTGAAGGCGCTCGCAGATCACGAGCGGCGCATCTTTTCGCTGCAGAAGATCGAACCCAGCCTGGAGGACGTCTTTGTGCAGATCGTCGGCCAGCGGCTGGAGGAAGCCGACGAGGGACGGGGACGGGAATGAACGAGACCCCGCGCGTCTCCGGGCTCCGGCGTGTCGTGCGCGCGACGCTGGGACGGGCCTATCCGCGGATCATCGGGGCCAACCGGGAGCGGTCCTGGCTGTTCTACGATACGGTGCTGCCGCTGTTAGGGACCATTGCCTTCGTCTACGTCTACAAAGCGCTGGGCGCGCCGGACCGGTTCGTCGGCTACGTGATCATGGGCGGCGCCACGATGGCGTTCTGGATGAACGTCATGTGGAACATGGCGGCCCAGTTCTACTGGGATAAGCAGGGCGGCAACCTGGAACTGTACATGGTCGTGCCCTGCGGGATCGTCCCCATCCTCCTGGGGATGTCGTTCGGCGGCTTTGTCGGGACACTGGTCCGCGCCGCGGCGATCATCATCCTCGGCTCCGTGCTGTTCCACGTCACCTACGTCATCACGCAGCTGCCCCTGTTCCTGCTGGTGTTTGCTGTTGGGATCGTCGCGCTGTACGGGATGGGCGTCACCTTTGCCAGCTTGTTTTTGCTGTGGGGCCGCGAGGCATGGCACATGGCCGAGCTCTTCATGGAGCCCGTGTTCCTCGCCTCAGGCTTCTACTTCCCGGTGCGGGCGCTCGGGTTCTGGACCGCGATGGGTACGTCGATCATTCCGCTGACGCTGGCGCTCGACGCCATGCGCCAGCTGCTCTTCCCCGGCAGCCATCCGGGGCTGCTGCCTGTGCAGGCCGAACTGGCCGGGCTGGTTGGGCTCGCGGCGGTGTTCATTGTCGTGGCGCGACTGTCGCTGCGCAAGATGGAATACCTGGCGAGACGCGAAGGGCGCCTGAGCCTCCGGTTCTGACACCATGGCGACCCAGGTAATGGTCCGGGGACGGGACGGCAGCCTGCGCCGCTGGTGGCGCGTGGTGCGGGTCGGCTACTGGCTGGGCTGGCAGATCGAAAGCAACTGGACCGACCCGCTGCTCTTCTTCATTTATTCTATTGCGCGGCCGCTCGGCGGCGTCCTCATCCTCGTCTTCATGTACTACGTTGTGGCGCGCACCGGCGGCGGCGAGATGCTGGGATTCTTTGTCGTCGGCTCCGCGTGCTGGCCGTTCGTCGTGCGCGGCATGATGGGCACGGCCTGGAGCCTGATCAGCGACCGCGAGCACTGGAAGACCCTGCGCTACGTCTACACCTCGCCGATTTCGCTGCGCGCGTACCTGATCGGCCGCGCGCTGGCGCAGGTCACCGCGGCTGTGGGGGCGGCCGCCGTCACCCTGCTCTTCGGCCGGTGGGTGCTCGGCGTGCCGATGCACCTGGCGACGATGGACCTTCCGTATACCGGGCTGGCGTTTGTCCTGGGCATGGCATCTGTGGTGGCGCTCGGCCTGGCCGTCGTCAGCGCGGCGGTGCTGATCGCCGGCGAAGCCTGGCGCATGCCCGAAGGCGTCGGCGCATCGCTGTACCTGGTGTGCGGAGCCGTCTTCCCCGTGACGGTGCTTCCCCACGCACTCCAGACGCTGTCCCAGGCGATTCCGCTCACCTGGTGGCTGGAGGCAACACGTCGCGGCCTCCTGGGACCGGCGGCGACCGTGCGGTCGTTTCCCCACTTGAGCGACGTCCAGGTCCTGACCATCCTGGCCGGGCTCGCCGCGGTGTGGGTGGCGGTCGCGTTCACCGCGTTCGCCTTCGCCGAGCACCGTGCCCGCCAGCTCGGCATCCTCGACCGCGAAACGATGTTCTGACAAGTGCGGGGTTCCTTCTCCCTGATCCCGCAGTTTGCTCCTTCGTCGGTGCCTGGCACCGACGAACCTCGCGTTTCCTATGAAAACACGCCGATCCGGCCATGACCATGACTCAAGTGAGCTATTCTGGGCGCCGGCTTCGCCGGTGCCTGGCACCGACGATCTTGCGGGCCCGCGGGGTGCCGGGGAATAGACAGGGCGCACCGAACAGGTTCACAATAAGGAACACCGACTCCCATGGCAGACAGTCCGCCGAAGGCCCTCGCCCAGTTTGAGCCACTGATCGCCCGCTGGTTTGCCGAGCGGTTCGGGGAGCCGACCGCCCCGCAGGCCCAGGGCTGGGGGGACATCGCCGAGGGACGCGATACCCTCATCGCGGCCCCGACCGGGTCGGGCAAAACGCTGGCCGCGTTCCTGTGGTCGATCAATCATCTGGTGGCTGCGGCACGGCGCGGGGCGCTGGCGGATGAGACCGCGGTTATCTACGTGTCGCCGCTGAAAGCCCTGGGTAACGACATCCAGAAAAATCTGCAGGAGCCCCTGGCGGCGATCCGCCTCCTGGCCGAACAGGCCGGTGTGTCGCCGGACCGGACCATGGCGCGGATCTCCGGCAGCGGCGTCCCGGCCTGTTCGGCCAGAGCGCGGATCGCCGCCAGGGGCTCCTGCAGATTTTTCTGGATGTCGTTG
>JBIOWP010000034.1:0-7162 GCA_044868695.1 bacterium | reverse complement strand
CAAGGCGCCCAGAAGCGCGACAGTGGCTCAGTCTGGACTGTCATCCGTCTTCTGTTGGGCGAGTGGGGCGGTCACGAGCGGAGATTGGAGGGCGGCAACCAGCTGGCAGGCCGTGAGGTAGGGATCGACCGAAGTATGTCGCGGGAACGCAGCAGAGACCGTCGTGTTCCCTCGCATATTGGCAGGCGAGCGCACCAGGGAGCGTGAGGCCTGCACATCCAATCCGAAGCCGCCCGACTCGACGCGAGGGACCGCCCCCGAGCAGCCAGCCGCCCGTCCATTCAGACGACCCACTACCGCCTGCTCTGGTCTGTTGACGGCCCCATAGGTGGGCAGTATCGTGAATCCCGTGTCCATCTTTGACAGCCACCTCCATCTGATCACGGCCTCCATGCTGCGCCGGTCGCGGGACCGGATGCCTTCCCATCGGCAGAAGGCCGTCGAGGCGGTCCGCGTCCGCGGGAAGACGTTCGAAGAACGCCTGGCCGAACTGGAGGGGTTGACGCTGGAAGATCATGCGCGTTCCTGGCTGACCTCGTTCGACCAGGCCGGGGTCGCCTCCGGCGGCTTCATCGGAGGCGGGGAAAGTAACGAGGAACTTGCGCGCTTCGTGGCCATCAACCCCGAGCGCCTGGTGGGGTGGGGCTCGCTGGTCGATCCACGCCAGGCCGACGCGGCACGGACGGTTGCTCAGTTCCGCGGCATGGGGCTGAGCGGCGTGAAGCTCTATCCCCCGATCCAGCGCTTTTACCCAAACGACCGCGCGCTGTACCCCATCTACGAGGTGGCGGCGGAAGAGCGCCTGCCGGTCCTCATGCATTTCGGCATTACCGTCGGGTCGTTCTACGACCTGACGTACGCCAGCCCCCTACCGCTCTCGGCGCCAATCAAGGAGTTCCCCGACGTCACCTTCATCATCGCCCACTTCGGCGCGGGCTTCCTGCGGGAAACCCTGTTTCTCGCGTACCATACCGAGAATGTCTGCGTGGACACGTCGGGGACCAACAACTGGCGCGAGTACTATCCGGGCGCCCCGCCGTTGGAGCAGGTGTTCCGCGACGCGCTGCGCGCGTTCGGTCCCAAGCGCATTCTGTTCGGAACCGACTCCACCGTCTGGGGCGGCTATCGCCACCACATTCTCAAGGAACAGGTCGAGATCATCGACCGCCTGGAACTGCCTACGGAGGACCGGGCGGCCATCCTGGGCGATAACGCGCGGCGCCTCCTGCGGCCTCAATAGCCGCACGATCAAATGCCCAGCCACTTCAACTGCATTGGGTTTCCGGTCGAGGACATGGAGGCCTATTGGACGCTGGCGCGCCGCGCGGCCGCGGAGGGCGTGAGCCACCCGGCGCCCGGCGGCAGCGCTGTCGTGCGGTGGGCGCCTCAGCTCCACCCCCTACCGTCTCCCGCGCCGGGGGGAGCGGAAGGCGGCCGGACGCATCCGCGCCTTTCATCGATCGGGCCGGAGATCTGGGTGCAGATCGACCGCACGGGGGAGGTCGGCGGCGCGACGCCCTTCTTCGCCACAGGTGCCGCGCACAGGATCGCCATCACCGGCATCGGCGAGGACCCTGAGGAGCCCCTCGACGGGTGGGTGGACGGATGGCTGGAACCCGTCGAGGACGACGAGCCATACTCCGGGGCTTTTCCGCTGCGGGTGAACCTCGTCGACTTCGCGCTCGTGCGCGACCGGATGACGACATTCCCCGCTCCCGGCCGCCTGGAGATTGCCGCCCTGGCCCATGAGGCCGAGCTCTTTGAGAACGAGGCCGCCTATCGCGCCGCCCCCGGGGAGATCTATCGTCCTCCGGTAGAATCGTTCGCCTCCGCGGCACACGCGGGCATCGACGAATCGCTGGGATTCCAGGAGGCGACTGCCCTGATCAGTGGACGGATCGTTCACGCACGCCTGCTGATCAATCCCGTGACGGAGTCGCCGTACTGGTGGATGCAGGTTGGCGTGCACGGGGTTACCCTGCAGGTCCTTGCGGATCGCGAGACACTGGGCCGGGACCCCCGCGAGGGACATATCCTGTCGGGCGGTGTCTGGCTGATCGGCAGGACGGCCTAGCCGAACATCGCCCGTTCGTCCGCCCGCGGGTAGTCGTGCAGCTCCTCCTTGCGAAACCACAGAGGGATTTCCACCGACGCCTCCTCGACCGAGCCAGAGGCGTGGATCAGGTTCCGGACGGGGCGTTTCATGAGGTTGGCCACCGTGGGGGAGTCCACGGAGAAATCGCCCCGGATGGTGCCGGGAGCGGCCCGGTAGGGCAGGGTGTCTCCAACAAGCTTGCGCACGACGCTGACCGCGTGGATACCCTCGAGCACGAACGCGACCACCGGCCCCGACGAAACGTAATCGATCAGCCAGCCGCGCACCTGCGTGCCGATCTCCCTCGCGTCGTCGGTGCCGGTCTCCTTCTTCACATCCAGTCCGTACGCCGCGAACGCCTCCTTGGTCTTGCCGCCGATGGTCTTTAAGAACGCTTCGTCTTTAGGGTAGTGCCGGTCCAGCAGGGACCGGTCGGGCCACAGCATCTTCATCCCGGCCAGTTTGAGGCCCGCTCGCTCGAACCGGCCCACCACCTCGCCGACCAGACCGCGCTGTACCCCATCCGGCTTCAGAAAGACCAGCGACCGGTCCCTGCGGATTTCCTGCATGCCCGTCCCTCTACTAGTATCCAATCGCCAGTCCGTCCACCCTCGGGTCCGAACCTCCATGGTACATGCCATCTTGGATCAGGATTGCCTGCGACCCGCCGCCGGATTCCATTTCACCCATCTCGCGGAGGATGTGCCCGTACGCTGTTAGTTCGGCCGACGTCTCGGGCGGGAAGGCGGGTTCCATGCGCAGCTCGAACGGCGCCGGCAGATTCGCCGGATCGGTGGCCGGGAAGCTGAACCAGCGGGGCGCATTGATCGCCTCCTGGACGCCGAGGCCCCCGTCGACGATGTTGCTGAAGACCTGGGTGTTCCACTGCGGCTGGCCGTCTCCCCCCGGAGTCCCCCAGACCATGGAGGGCGCGCCGTCCCGGAGCGCCATGAACGGCATGAGCGTGTGCATCGTGCGCTTGCCCGGCGCGATGCAGTTCGGGTGGCCCTCGTCGAGCACGAACCCACGGCCGGCACGGTTGTTTAGCAGAATTCCTGTGCCCTCGGCGATCTCGCCGCACCCAAAACTGGCCGACAGGCTGGTGATGTACGACACCACGTTGCCGTCGGCGTCGGCAACGCAGAAGTACGTCGTATCTCCCACCTTCTCCGGGAGGCTCCCCGCCGGCACCTCGACCTGCGCGCGGCGCGGATCGATGGCGCGCCGCCGGCGGGCGGCGTGGTCTTTCGACAACAGCACGTCTAGCGGGTTATCGACCATCCTGGGATCACCTAGATAGGCCAGCCGGTCCGCCACGGCCAGCTTCTTGGCCTCGACCATCAGGTGCACCGCCGATGCGGTTCCCCACCGCAGGTGCTCGGGCGGATACGCCTCCAGGATGTTCAGCATCTCGAGGACGATCACGCCCTGCGAAGGAGGCGCCGTGGTCAGCACGGTCAGTCCCCGGTAGGTCGTAGAGATCGGCTCATACACGTCGCAGCGGTGCTCCGCGAACTCGCGCTCGGTGAGCAGGCCGCCGTGGTCCCGGCAGTACGCGGCCAGCCGCCGGGCGAGTTCCCCGCGGTAGAAGACCTCGCGCCCGCCGGAGGCCACCGACTGGAGACTGCGGGCAAGATCCTTCATCACGAGCACGTCGCCGGCACGGGGCGCGCGTCCCTGGGGCAGAAAGACCTTTGCGGTCGATGGATAGCCCGCGATCTCGCCGGCGGCCCGCTGGATCCAGAACGCCACCTTTGGCGCAACGGCAAAGCCTTCGTCGGCGTACCCGATCGCCGGTTCCAGCAGCTGGGCCAGCGCGAAACGGCCGGAGCCCCAGCGCTCCAGCGCCGTGACCATCCCATCCACCGCCCCGGGCACCGAGGGTGAGAGCATCCCCCGCAGCGGCATCGTGCGATGCCCCCGCGACGTGAACCACGCCGCCGTCGCCGCGAATGGCGCAATCCCGCTGCTGTTGACGGCATGGACCGCACGCTCGCGCGGACGGTACACAAGCATGAACGTATCCCCGCCCAGCCCGGACATCATCGGCTGAACGACGCCCAGGACGCCCGCGGTCGCCACCGCGGCATCGACCGCGTTGCCGCCGGACATCAGCACGCGCAGGCCCGCGGCCGCCGCGAGCGGGTTGCCGGAGGCGATCATCCCGCGGCGCGCAATCACTGTGGCCCGGCTGGGTCGTGCGGAACGCATGAGGCGGCCTCCCACGCACAGGAATCAGCGTTGATTTCTCCCACGCGCGGGGAGATGCCTGCGTCACCCGAAATACCCGGCCTCGGGACCAGGGACCGGGGACCAGGGACCAGAAGACTGACCCGTGAAAATCCCCGCCGCCGTCTTTCTCGTCGTGGTTTTCGCTGCTCCACATGCTGACGCTCAGACCGTGGTCGCCACGGGCGTGGCGGAGGAGGCGACGGAAGCCAACAGCCAGACGAAAATCGGCGTTGACCGGGGCGGCACGGTGCACCTCACCTTCGTGAAACCCTCCGGCGGGGTGGATCAGGTCTTCGTAGCTTCGTCCTCGGACGGCCGCCGGTGGCAGGTCCAGCAGGTCACGCGGGCGCCGGTGCCCGCCCGGTATCCGGCGCTGGCCGTGGAACCCCGCGGCGCGGTCCACCTGGCCTGGACGCAGTACGACAACGGCGTCGGGAAAGTGTACTATGCGCGCCGCGACGGACGCGCGTGGAGCCGGACGGGGAAGGTCTCACCGGGGGAGGCCTACGCGGGTGTCCCGTCGCTGGTCGTCGACGCGGCGGACACCGTGCACCTGGTGTGGTACGGCATCCGCGCGCAGGCGCCCTCGGTCCGGACCCGCCACGGCTCCATCTACGAGATTTTCTATACCGCGCTCAGCGGCGGCCGGTGGAGCAGGCCGGTGATGATCAGCCCGGGCATCCCTGACTCGGTCAACGCCTCGCTCGCCCTGGATGACCTGGGCCGGCTTCACAGCGCTTGGTACCAGTTTGACCTGCGCGCGTACCAGGCCCGCCACGTGCTGCGCCCTGCGCCGAACGGTGCAGGGATGCGTGACCGCGCCTGGGGCCAGCCGGTCACCGTCTCCTCCGGCCGCGCCGATGCGCTGGGGGTGACGCTGGCCACCGGCCCGGGCGGCGCCGCGTACGTGCTCTGGGAGCGGCGGGAACCGCCCGGCGGCCGCATCTACGCTGCCGAGCACCGCGGGGGCTGGAGCGGACAGCAGCAGGTGTCCCCCGGGTCGCAAAACGCGTTCCACCCGACGGCCGCGGTGGACGGGCAGGGCAATCTCTTCGCCGCGTGGGACAGCGACGGCCAGATCTACCTGCGGCGCCGGGAAGGCACGTGGCAAAACGCCGGCCGTATCACCACAAATGGACGCAATACGCTTCCGGCCATCGCCGCCGGGGCGAACGCGGTCGTGCTGATGTGGACTGCGCAGACGGAAGGCGACACGCGGGTGGAGTTCACCACCGTCGCCGGTAGGCTTGAACCGCCGTCTCCGCTGCCATGGAACATGAGAAGGATTGTTCTGGTGCTCGCGGTCGTCGGGATCTACCTGCTCTTCGCATGGTCACAATGGCGGCGCAGCCGTAAAGCATGATGACGCGACTGCCCGACCACGCGGCTGCGCGCCGGCGGTTTGTCCGGGCGCTCCTGCGCTGGTACGCGGGCAACGGCCGCGATCTCCCGTGGAGGCGCACGCGCGATCCGTACCGCGTCCTAGTGTCCGAAATCATGCTGCAGCAGACGCAGGTCTCGCGGGTGCTCCCCAAGTACCGCGAGTGGATGCGCCGGTACCCGTCGCTGCGCGCGCTGGCCCGTGCGCCCGTGCGCGAAGTCAGGGAGGCATGGTACCCGCTGGGCTACAACGTCCGGCCGGTGCGGCTGCGCGCCATCGCCCGCACGGTCCTGACCCGCTACGGAGGCCGGTTGCCCGATTCCAAGAAAGACCTGCTGGCACTGAAGGGCGTTGGCCCGTACACTGCGGGTGCGGTACTGACGTTCGCATACGGCAAGGCCGAGCCGATCCTCGACACCAACGTCCGCCGGGTCCTCCGCCGTGTCTTCCACGGCTCCCGAAGCGTATCCGACCGCGAGCTGTGGACGCTGTCCGGCGACCTGCTGCCCCGGCGCCGGTCCTACGATTTCAATCAGGCATTGATGGACTTCGGGGCGACGGTGTGCACGGCGAAGGCGCCCACATGCCCCACATGCCCGATGCGCCGGATCTGCAAAGCCTACCGAACGGTTCGCGTCCTCCTCTTATGAGCACGCGGCTGAGTTCGTGGCGCGGGTTCGCCGGCCGCGTGCGCGCGATCGTGCGGGCGGTCCCCCGGGGCCGCGTGGTGACATACGGACAGGTGGCTCATCTCGCGGGGAAGCCGCGGGCGGCGCGTGAGGTCGGGTGGATTGCCCACGCCGGCGGGGACCACATCCCCTGGCAGCGCGTCGTGAACCGCATGGGAGGTCTTGCGGCCGGATACACCGGCGGCCGCGAAGGGCACGCCCGCGCGCTGCGGGGTGACGGTGTGCGCACCGGAGGGAACGGCCGCGTAGACCTGGGGGTATACCAGTGGTGGCCGGAGCCCTCCGCCTGGCGCCGGCTCCGCCTGCCCTCCGAAGCCATCGCCGCGCTGACTACGGCACCAGCACGATCTTCCCGAAGTGCTCGCGGGCCTCGAAGATCCGGTGCGCCTCTTTGATCTTCGCCAGCGGCAGCACCACGTGAATGACCGGCACCAGCACCCGGGCGAAGATGAGTCCCATCACAGTCAGGAAGTCCGCCACGCCGCCCATCGGCGCCCCGAGGATCTTGCGGTGGCGCTGATAGATCTCGCGGATGTCGATGTCCGGCCGCTCTCCGCCGCTGGCCCCGCAGATCACCAGGCGGCCCCCCGGGCGCAGGCTGCGGATGGACTCCGGCCACGTCGGGGCGCCCACCGGGTCGGCCGCGACATGCGCGCCGGCGCCGGTCAACTCCCTGACCCGCTCGCTGAACGCGGGGTGCGCCTCCCGATCGATGGGCGTCGCCCCGCAGCGCTCGACCTTGCCGGCCTTCGCCGGGCCGGAAAC
>JBIOWP010000033.1:0-7307 GCA_044868695.1 bacterium | reverse complement strand
GAACAGCGCGGCCAGGATATAGGCGGCGATCAGAGCCGTCAGCCAGATCAGCACAATCTTCGTTTGGGGCGAGACGACGTCCCACCAGAGGAGAGGCAGCAGCGCGAACAGGATCAGCAGACGGATGACTGAGATCTTCCGCTCCGCATCACCGGGCCGTCCGCGCGACAGGTGCGCGGAGACCCATGCGACAGACTTCATCGCGTGTTGCTTGACATCTTTCTTGCGCACGCCGGTTCGCCTCATCTGCGGTGGGGGGCTTCACGGTATGAATACCTCAGGAGGGTGCGGCACAGACCTGAATGTGATGCGGCTAGGCGAGGCGCAGGAACGCGTCCACAACCGCCGGGTCGAAGTGCTTGCCGGCCTGCTCACGGATGTACTCGCGCGCCTGATCGTCCGGCCAGGCCTGGCGGTACGGCCGGTCCGATCGCAGCGCGTCCCACACGTCGACGACGGCGAAGATCCGGGCCGCGAGGGGGATCTCCTGTCCGCGCAGGCCCCGCGGGTAGCCCGTCCCGTCCCACTTCTCGTGGTGACAGTACGGAATGTCGAGCGCGGGGCGGAGGTAGCGGATCGACGAGAGGAGCTCGTACGCGTGGAGCGGGTGCCGCCGCATGACCTCCCACTCCGCGTCGCTGAGCGGTCCAGGTTTGTGCAGGATGCCGTCGGGAATACCCATCTTGCCGATGTCGTGCAGCAGTGCGCCGTGGCGGAGGTGGACCAGATCCGCGTCGGGAACGCCCATGGCGCGTGCCAGCCGGAGCGTGACCTCGGCCACCCGCTGCGTGTGCCCCTCGGTGTCGCGGTCACGGAGATCCATCGCCCGCGACCAGCCCTCCAGCGTGGTGTCGTAAGCGAGGGTGAGGTCGATATTGGCCCGCTGCAGGCCCTCCAGGAGCACCGCGTTGTCGAGGGCCAGCGCGGCCTGGGAGGCCATCGTCGCCAGGAAATCCATCCACTCCTGATCCGGTTCCAAGGGCACCCTGCGGAACAGCTCAAGGACCCCCCGCACCTGGCCCTTGCTGATCAGGGGCATCGCGAGGTAGCCTATGAAGCCTTCCGAGGGAAACAGGGGCGACGACCCCAGGTCGCCGGGCGCCCGCGTGAGATCGGAAATGAGCACGGGCTGGCGCTCCAGCGCAGCCCGGCCGGCATAGCCCTTGCCCAACCGTAGATGCGTATGCTGCAGCGCCGGCGTGCGAAATCCGCGGCTGGCGGCGAATTGCAGCTGCTGTGTCTGCGGGTTGAGTAGCAGCACGGTCGCGGCGTCCATGCGCAGCTGGGCCGTCACTTTGTCCAGAAATACCGAGAGCGCCACGTGCAGATCCAGGGTGCCGCTGATGGCCGCATCGATATCGCGCAGTGCCTGCAGCTGATCCAGGCGTCTGGTGGCCGCCGCGAAGAGCTGGACGTTGTGCACCGCCGCCGCCGCGTGGCCGGCGAAGAGGGTCAGCAGGCGGACGTCATCGTCGGTGAACGTCCGCGAACTTTCTCCAAACTCCGTCAGGGTCAGGACGCCGATGAGCTCGGCCCGGTGGAGCAGGGGCACGCCCACGGCTGAGCGCACGGTGTCGGCCGGATCGCCTGAGAGGCGGCTTTCCCAGTTGTGATACTCGTTGACGATGAGCGGTGCCCGCGCCGCGGCGACCCGTCCGGCCAGGCCGTGACCTGCGGGCACGCGGTTCGCCTGCGGGAGCGGAAACCCGTACGCGACGACAAACTCGACCTCGTTGCGGATGGGGTCGTACAACCCGATGGCGCCGCCCCGCGCTCGTAGGAGAGAGGCGGCACGTTCGGTGATCGACGCCAGCAGGGAGGGAATATCCTGCTGGGAGGCCATGATCTGCGCGGTATCGTACAGCGCGGCAAATTCATCCGCCCGGCGCCGCTGCTCACCGAGCAGGCGGGCGTTCTCCAGCGCGGCCGCGACCTGGTGGGTGAATGTCTGGAAGAAGTCGACTCGGGAGGGGGCGAAGTAGTCCGTCCGGTCGCTGTATACCGCCAGCACGCCGAAGGGGGTGTTGCGTGTGATCAGGGGGAACGCCGCGGCCGAGCGCAGGTCCAGCCGGGCGAGCCCTGCGCGCCGTTCGGCCGGGACGTCCTCGCCGTGCAGCAGATCGGCGACGACAACCGGGAGCCCGCTCTGGAGGGCGCGGCCGGTTGGACCGCGGCCCGGTCCGGTGTCGTCCCAGCGCAGCGCCAGCGTCCGGGGGTAGTCCACGTCGTCGGGGCAGTGCACCAGGACGCGGATGCTGCCATCGGCTTCCGCGCGGCCGATCCAGGCCAGCTTGGCGCCAAACACCCGCACCACGGTGGTGACGACGAATTCAGCCAGCTCGGTCAGGTCGAGGCTCTGTGAGAGACGCTGAGCGGTGTTGTACAGCGCGGAAAGCGTCTGCAACAGCGACAGCATCTGCTCGTGTTCGCCGTTCTCGACGGTGGGTTGACCGGCCGAGGCCTTTTCGTCGTGCATGGAGGAGGTCATCAATACGCAACATGCCGTCAGGGGGCTGATCCTAGACGCGCTGCCTTACGGAAGGTCCAGCCGAAGGAACGCGTCCACGACGGAAGGATCGAAGTGTTTACCGGACTGCTCGCGGATGTGTGCGATCGTCTTCTCTTTCGACCAGGCCGAGCGATAGGGCCGATTAGAGATTAGGGCGTCGTAAACGTCAACGATCGCAAAGATGCGCGCCGCCATGGGAATCTCGTTCTCTCTCACGCCGCGCGGATACCCCGTCCCGTCCCATTTCTCGTGATGGCAGTACGGGATGTCCAGCGCGAGCTTGAGGTAAGGAATCGGCGAGAGAAGCTCATGCGCATACACCGGATGTCTCCTCATGACCACCCACTCGTCGTCGGTCAGCGGCCCCGGCTTCAGCAGGATGCCGTCGGGGATGCCCATTTTCCCGATGTCGTGCAGCAGCGCGCCGCGGCGGATATGGACAAGATCGGCGTCGCTGACGTCCATCGCACGCGCCAGCCGCACCGTGAGGTCGGTGACCCGCAGCGTGTGGCCCTCAGTTTCCTTGTCCCGGAGGTCGAGGGCCTTGGACCATCCTTCCAGCGTCGTGTCGTACGCTGTCAGCAGGTCCATGTTCGCGCGCTGCAGGTTGTCGAAGAGGCTGGAGTTGTCGACCGCAATGGCGGCCTGCCCCGCCAGCGCCTCCAGAAAGCTCAGCCAATCGGGCGTCGGATGCAGCAGTGACCGATGGAAGACTTCCAGCACGCCCTTGATCTGTCCCTTGGCCACCAGCGGGATGGCCACGTAGCCCTTGAATCCTTCACCCGGAAGCTTGGCGGATCGTGAGAACTCCGACATCTCGACGGCGAGGTTGGGAACGCTCACCACGCGCCGCTCCAATGCGGCGCGGCCGGCATGGCCCTCGCCCAGGCGCAGGTTGACGCTCTGCAGTGCCCTGCTGCGGAACCCGCGGTTGATGGCAAACCGCAAGGTTTGCGAATACGGATCGAAGAGCAGGACGTTGGCGGCATCGGCGTTCAGATGAGTGGTGACCTGATCCAGAATGACGTTGAGCGTCACCCGCAGGTCGAGGCTGGCGGTGATCGCCATGTCGATGTTCCGGAGGGCCTGGAGCTGGTGCAGCCTCGTCTCTGCTTCTGCAAAGAGGCGTGCGTTCTCGAGGGCGGCGGCCGCCTGATTCACGAACGCAGCAATGAACTCGATGCGCTCGGCGGTGAAGAAATCCAGGCGATCGCTGTATGCGACGAGCACCCCGAAGGCGTGGTCTCGGCTGATGAGGGGAAACGCTGCCGCGCTGCGGAACCCGCGCTGGCGCAATGCGGCAACACGTTCGGGTGGTAACTTATGCTCAAATTCGGTCTCTTGGAGGAGTACCGGGAAGCCTGTCCGGATTGCCTGCGCGGATGGCCTTGCGCCGTTGGTGGTCAACTGCGGACTCAGCGAACTAGCAAAGTCGGGATCGGGAGGGAAGTGAGTGAGCATGCTGATCGTCCCGTCGGACTCAGCCCTGCCGAGCCACACAAGAGTGCTTCCGAGGATTTTGACCATCGTCTGGACCGCGTACTTGGCAAGCTCGTCCTGGTTGAGGATCTGGGAGAGTTTCTGCCCATTGATGTAGAGGGTGGAGAGTTTCTCCAACTGGCTGGCGATCTTCCCTTCTGCATTTTTCTGCTCGGTGATGTCGCGCGCGATGCCGACGAGTCCGAAGATTGTCCCGTCGCCGCTGCGGAGCGGGACCTTCGTGACGGCATGCCAGCGCGTGCGGTTCTCGCGATCGACCGTCTCGCTCTCCTGGCTGATCATCTGCCCGCCGCGGATCACGGCCTGGTCGTCGGCGAGATACCGCGCCGCCAAGTGCGGCGGGAATACGTCAGAGACCGTCCTCCCGATGAGTTCCTCCGGGCTCTGCCTTCCAGCGAAGCGCGCATAGGCATTGTTCACGAGGAGGAACCGGGACTCGCGGTCCTTCACGCTGATGAAATCAGGCAGGCTGTCAACGAGCGTCCGCAGCAAGCTTCGTTCCCCGACCAGCTGCTCTTCGGCGCGCCGGCGATCGGTGATATCTTCCAAGGTTCCCTCGTAGTACCGTACCCGGCCGTCTTTGCCGCGGACCACAGCTGCGGTACCTCGAACCCAGATGATGGCGCCGTCGTACCTGCGGAGCTGATTTTCATATTGTGGGAGGACATCGAGCTGCTCCAACGGCTGCGTCCAATCTTTTCGTTCCGAGGGGTCGACGTAGAGGTCGCTGGCGTTGACAGCGAGCAGGGTCTCACGGTCTGGATAGCCTAACATCTTTACCATCGCCGGGTTGGCGTCCAGCAGCTGTCCGCCGGGGGTCGATCGATACAATCCTAGGGGGACACCCTCGAACAGGGTCCGGTACCGCTGCTCGCTCTCTCGGAGAGCTTCATCGGCCAGCCGCTTCCTGTCTCGAAGCCGCTTCGCCTCCAATGCGCGACCCGCGGCAGGCGCCAGGCGGGTCAGCCGGTCCTTCAGGAGGTAGTCGGTCGCCCCCTGCTGCAGCGCGCTGATGGCGATATCCTCCCCGATGCTACCGGAGACGATGATGAATGGGATATCCAAACGCCGGTCTTGTAGGATCTGGAGGGCGCGGAGGGCGGTAAACTGGGGCATGTTGAAATCTGCCAGAATGAGGTCAGGAGACGGATCTAGGCAGCTTACAAACCCGCTCTCGCTGTCTACGCGATGCCAGTCCACCGGAAAGCCGGCCCGCCGAAGCTCAGCGACCATCAACTCGGCATCGGCTGGCCGGTCTTCCAGGATCAGAACGCGCACTCGGTCCATCCGACTCCTAGGGCGCCGGGGGCTGGTTAAGCAGGATCCAGTAGAGGCCCAGCTGCCGGACGGCATCCGCAAATTGCATAAAGTCGACCGGTTTGACGATGTAGCTGTTCACGCCCAACCGATAGCTCTCGACGACGTCCCGCTCTTCCTTAGATGAAGTCAGGATGACGACAGGGATCTTCTGTGACTGGGGATCGCCCTTGATCCTGCGCAGCACCTCCAACCCGTCAACCTTCGGTAACTTCAGATCGAGCAAAATCACCTTCGGCCCCTCATTGAGGCTCCGGCCGCGGTAGGCGCCCGTGCCGAAAATGAAATCCAGCGCCTCCGCCCCATCACGGGCGACGTGCACCCGGTTCGTGACGTTGTTCTTCTCGAGCGACCGAAGGGTTAGCTCCACGTCGCTGGGGTTGTCTTCAACGAGAAGAATTTCCACCGGATCCGGCATTGGGACTCCCTCCCAGCGTAAAGTAGAATGTCGCGCCCTCTCCGACGTCGGCCTCGGCCCACACCCGGCCCCCGTGGCGGTGGACGATGCGCTGCACGATGGCGAGGCCAACTCCTGTCCCTTCGTATTCCTCGGCGCGATGGAGTCGCTGGAACACGCCGAAAAGTTTCCCCGCATACCGCATGTCGAAGCCGACGCCATTGTCCTTCACGAGATAGACCGGATCATCTTCGTCGGTCCGGCTCAGAATCGCGATGCGCGGCCCCGGCTGCTTGCGCGTAAATTTGATGGCGTTGGAGAGCAGGTTCGCGAAGACCTGCTTCAACAGCGCGGGGTCGGCGTGGCACGCCGCGAGCGCGCCGACCTGAATGTCAATCTCACGGCCTTTATGCTCGGGGCGCAGGTCCGTCAGGACCTGCTGCACGAGATCTGCGGTGTTTACCCGCTGCCTGTGCAGAGGCTGGCGGCTGAGCCGCGCAAAGGCGAGGAGGTCGTCGATCAGGCGGCCCATCTGCTGGGCGTTCTCGCGGACGAGGCGGAGATACCGCTGCCCTTCCTCCGGGAGACCGGCCGCGTAATCTTCGACGACGAGTCTCGAGAAGCCGTCCATCGCCCGCAGCGGTGCCCGCAGGTCGTGCGCGACCGAGTAACTGAACGATTCAAGTTCCTTGTTGGCGGCCTCCAGTTGGGCGGTCCGGTCGGCCACCCGGCCTTCCAGTTCCTGATTGAGGCTCTGCACCTCTGCGCGGGCGGCCTGTTCGCGAGATAGAAGGGAGAGACGTTCTTCCTCAGTGCGTCTCCGGTCCGTGATGTCGCGAAGGTACGCCGTGAACAGGGGCGGACCATCGGCGATGATTGGGTTGATCGCGAGCTCAACAGGAAATTCGGCCCCTCCGGCGCGCATCGCCATGAGCTCGATCCGTTTGCCCAGCACGGGGCCTTCTCTCGTGGCCAGATAGTGCGCCAGGCCTTTGTAGTGTTGTTCCCTAAGGGCGGGAGGGATGATGAACTCGGCCATCGGACGCCCGAGGACGTCCTGGCGCGTGTAGCCGAAGATACGCTCGGCCGCCGGGTTGAACTCGACGATCTTTCCTTCGTGGTCGATGGTGATGATGGCATCGAGCGCAGTATTCAACATCGCCGTTTTGCGGGCATCACTCGCGCGCAGCGCACTCTCCGCTCGCTTCCGGTCCGTCACATCGTTGGCGACGACGAGCACCGCGTCCCGGCCGTTGAAGCTGAATCGGTACGAGGCGATCTGGACGGTGATCAGGTCACCGCTTTTCCGCCGATGGCGCCACTCCCCGGAGTTCTGCAGGGTGGGCCGCCCGTGTGCCAGGTCATTAAGCAGGCGAGGCACATCCTCTGCCGGTCTGATGTCAAGAATCCGCATCCGAATAAACTCATCGCGCGAGTAGCCGTAATGGGCCATCGCGGCATCGTTCACGTCGAGGAAGTACAGCGTTTCCAGATCGTACACCCACATCGGTAGTGGATTTGCGGTAAACATGAGGCGGAAGCGCCCTTCGTTTTCCCGCAGGCTCTGCTGGGTGGTCGTCCGCT
>JBIOWP010000032.1:0-2002 GCA_044868695.1 bacterium | reverse complement strand
GGCCTTCTTGGCTTCCGAGGCTGAGGTAGGACGCCGGCGAGGTGCCACAGTGCCGGTCCTTTTCCGACGCCCCCCTCCCGAACCCGGCGTGACCGTTTCCGATCACCGGGCTCTCCAGTGGCTATGTCGTTGACGCGATCGGCCTCCCGGGATGGATGCTGGCGTGGCAGGCGTCGCAGACCACGAGGGTCTTGCGGCGTCGCTTGGCCATGATTTGCATCCATTCGGGTGGATCGGGCTGGCCTGGCTTGTCGAGGTCGGCGAGCTTGCGGATCTGGTGCACCTGCACCTGTTCCGCTTGTCCGCAGATCTCGCACCGTCCCGCCAGGAGCCGACGGATCAGCTCCTTCTGGCGGTTGGTTGCCGGGGCTGGCTCGCGGTCTCGCAGGACCGCGTGCTTGTGCCGTGTGAGTGGGATACCACCGAACGTTGCGACCAGCGGCTGCCTGTCCTTGCCGCGGTCGACGCTGACCTGTAGGCATTGGCGCGACCCGTGCGGCGTCTCGATCTTGGCCCGGTACTTGCGGGCCATCTTCGACACCGTCGAGTCGTACTTGCCGGCCAGCGTCTTGAGCAGCGAGGTCCTCATGACCCAGTGCAGCCGATCCAGTCGCCAGACATCGCTGGCGAGCAGGTAGTACTGGACGATGCCCCGATACTCGGACCCGTAGGTGCTGATGATCGCGTAGTCCTGCTCGTTCTTCAGCGCGGGCCGGCGCTCGGGTTTCCCGCGCACCATGTATCGGGAGCATTTGGCCGTGATCACCTCCCTGGGCACGCGCAACCGGATCGCCCCGTTGGCCGCTCGGCGACCGCCGGTGAGCGTCCGGTCGTTGTGTTGAACGGTGATCTCGTAGCCGAGGAACCGCGCCGCGCCAGTGCGCGCGTGGGTGATCAGCGTCTTGGTCTGCGACAGCTCCAGCTTGAGATCCTCGTGCAGGAACTGGGCGAGGCGACGCTTGATCTCCTCGGCTTCGGCCCTTGGTCCGGCAAACCCGAGCAGGACGTCATCCGCGTACCTCACGTAGCGCAGCCGCCGGTATCCGGGATCCACCGGATCCACGGGCGGCAAGCAACGTAGCTGCTTGCGCAGCGCTCGCAGAACGGCACGATCACCGCGCCCGCGAGCCCGAGCGATCGCCTCTTGCGTCCTCCTGTACTCGGCGTTCAGTCGCCTGCGTACACCTCGGGTGTATCCCGGGATCAGAACCGTCTCGACGAACTTGTCCAACCGGTCCAGGTAGATGTTGGACAGGCACGGGGAGAGCACCCCGCCCTGGGGCGCGCCGCTGAGCGTGGCGTTCCACACCCAGTCCTCCAGGTACCCGGCGCGCAGCATCTGGCCGATCAGCCGAAGCAGCCGGTTATCGCGGATCTTCTCGCCCAGCGTCTCGAGCATGACCTGATGGTCAAGCTCATCGAAACACCGGGAGATGTCGCCCTCGATAAACCAGGTCGTCCCGGTCCAGGTATTAGCCACTTCGCACAAGGCGGTGTGGCATCCCCGTCCGGGACGGTAACCGTGCGAGTGGTCAGAGAACTGCGGCTCGTAGTACGCCTCCAACAGCAGACGCACGACTTCGCCGACCAGCCTGTCCGACCACGACGGCAGACCAAGCGGCCTCTGCTTCCCGTCCTTCTTGGGGATGTGGCGGCGCCTGACGGGCGCGAACCGATAGCGCTCATGACGCAATGCGTCGATGATCCGCTCGATCTTGCCCAGCGTCATGCCGTCCGCGGTCTCCGCGTCGGCTCCGGACGTCATCGCCCCCTTGTTGGAGTAGATGCGCCCGTAGGCCAGCAGATACAGCTGCGGGTTGAACAACTGCCGATACAGCTCATCGCACGGCAGGCCGCGCCTGCCGCGTTCACGAAGGACATCCAGGACCGTCTCGGCGCTCTGCATTACGCATACCTCGCGGCGCTCGGATATCCAGCCACCTGTGCTCCTTCGCCCTGTGGACGGCTTTCCCGTCCTCCCTGGTGGGTCGCGACTCCCACG
>JBIOWP010000031.1:0-19366 GCA_044868695.1 bacterium | reverse complement strand
AACGGCCCCCCGGAGGCGAACTGCGCCAGCGTCCCGACACTGATGACGCGGTCCAGGGTTGTCCGGACCAGCCGCTCACCCACGAGGTCCTTCCCGACGATCACCCCGTCGGCCAGCGTGATTTTGTACAGCCGTTCTTTCACACCGCTGCGCCCTGGGTGAATGACGCGGAGCAGCCCGCGAGGCGCCGTGGGATCGGCCGTCGTGTGCACCCGGTACGGGATCCGCTGGTGTTCGGTCACCGCGCGATGTTCGATCCGCACGACGCGGATCGTCATCCCGCTCGCCAGCGGCGTCTGCGGGCCTGGTTCCACGCGATCGGGTTCGTCCACGGCGATTCCCCGCCGG
Source organism: bacterium (assembly GCA_044868695.1). GTDB lineage: Bacteria > Sysuimicrobiota > Sysuimicrobiia > Sysuimicrobiales > Kaftiobacteriaceae > JBIOWP01. The sequence goes on along the minus strand of JBIOWP010000031.1, from coordinate 19,018 downwards.
AGGAGGAGATCACCCACGGTCGCCGCGGCGCTCTCCAGGACCACCCGCTGCCCGTCGGCCACCAGCGTCACCGGCACGGCCGCGCGGACGACGACGCGCATGCCCTCCGTCAGCCGGGCCGCTAATTGAGGAGACACCTCATCGGTCGACGAGAGGGTCACGCCGGCTTCCGCCAGCGCCTGGGCCACGGTCCACCGGAATGTCGTCCGGTGTACGGTCTGTCCGGCGACCGTCACGCTGATGTCCTTTCGCAGGTAGGCATACCCGAATCCCGTGCACACCGCGCCGGCCAGGCCGACGCTGACGATCAGCGCGCTGATGAGCCCGGCGCGCACGCGGGCGGGCGCGGTCTCGATGTCTATCGCGGAGATCGCCGTCACCGCCGCGCTTCCCTCACCGTGATCGCGTGGACGGACTGTGCTGCACAAATTCGATCAGCACCCCACCCACCGTCGCCGGGTGCAGGAACGCGATCAGGTGACCGCGCGCACCGGGGCGGGGCGCGGCATCAACGGCCGTGAGGCCGGCCTTCGCCGCGTCTGTCAGGGCGCGGTGGATGTCGGGGACACGGAACGCCAAATGGTGAAGGCCTGGTCCGTGGGAGGCGAGGAACGTTGCCACCGGACCCTCGCCCGCCGGTTCAAGGAACTCGAGATCCACTCCGCCCGCCGGCACGAAGGCCAGCCGCACCCCCTGCGACGGGGCCTCATACCGCTCTGTGATCCGCAACCCAAACGCGGCAGCGTACACGCGGCCGGCGTCGTCGATGCTGGGGACGGCGATCCCGACATGATCCAGCGTCATGTTGTGCTTCCCGGCCCACCTCGTCTTCACAGTCTCCCCAGTCTCACGACGCGCTGCATCATCGGGGCTTCTTGGTTCGGGACCGGGGAGACCGGGCAGAGTTCACAAGGAGCATGTCGGCCGCCGCGTACGGGTCGATCTCTCCCGCCACGACTCGATCAGTCAGCTCGTCGAGCCGCCCGCTGCGCCGCACGGCCTCGACGGCGCGATCGCGGGCCCGGCGCTCCACGATCCGGAGCACCTCTGCCTGGCGACGGTCTCGCCGCCGCCGCTCCAGTGCTCCGTTGGCCGTGAGGTACGCGCGATGCGCCTCCAGGGCGTCCAGCACTGCATCAATCCCCACTCCTGCGCTGGCCACCGTCTTCAGCACCGGCGCACGCCAGGCGTCGCGGCGCGGATCCAGCTGGAGCATCATCTTCACCTCGGCGACGGTGCGGTCGGGATCTCCCTGATCGGCCTTATTGACCACAAACAGTTCGCCGATCTCCATGATTCCTGCCTTCATCGTCTGGACCGTATCACCCAGTCCCGGAACGAGGACAATGGCGACGGTATCCGCCGCGCCGACGACATCCACTTCCGCCTGCCCGGTCCCGACGGTCTCCACAAAGATCATCTCGAAGCCGAGCGCGTCGAGGACGTTGACCACGTCCGTGGTCGCCGGCGCCAGCCCGCCCAGGCTGCCGCGGGTCGCCATGCTGCGAATGAACACGCCCGGATCCATCGCATGATCCTGCATCCGGATCCGGTCGCCCAGCAGCGCGCCTCCGGTGAACGGACTGCTGGGATCCACGGCGACCACGGCCACGGTCCGGCCCCGACGGCGCAGCGCGGTGGTGAGGGCGTCAACCAGCGTGCTCTTCCCGGCGCCGGGAGGTCCCGTGATCCCGGCCAGGTAGGCGCGGCCGGTCCGCGGATGAAGCGCCCGCAGCAGCGCGTGACCCGGTGCCTCTCCATCTTCGACCACGGAGATCAGGCGGCCGATCGCCTGCTGCGAGCCCCCCAAGGCTTCTTCAAGCAAGGCGTCGATGGCCATGACGATCGGGTAGGTTACACGACCGCCGTCGGCCTGTAGACCCCAAAGACGGCGCGCAGCGTGTCGCAGATTTCCCCGATCGTTGCATACGCCCGGACGGCGTCCAGCAGGTGCGGCATCAGGCGTTCCTCGCCGCCCGCGGCGCGCCGCAGCCGCATCAGCGCGCGCTGGACCTGGTCGTTGTCGCGATCGCGGCGTACCTTCGCCAGCGCGGCCTTCTGCCGCAGCACGGTCTCAGGCGGTACCCGCAGGATGGCCGGCCGCGCGGCGGCCTCCGACTGAAACCGGTTCACGCCGACCACCGTCTGCTCGCCGGTCTCCACCCGCCTCGCCTCCCGGTAGGCGGACTCCGCAATCTGCCGCTGAATGAACCCGGCCTCCACTGCCCGCAACACGCCCCCGGCGTCTTCGATCTGCGTCATCAATGCCTGTGCGCCCTGCTCGATCTCATGGGTGAGCGCTTCGACGTAGTAGGATCCCCCGAGCGGGTCCACCGTCCCGGCTACGCCGGTCTCATAGGCGATGATCTGCTGCGTCCGCAACGCCAGGAGTGCGGACTCATCGGTCGGGAGCGCGAGCGCTTCGTCCCGGGCGTTGGTGTGCAGGGATTGCGTGCCGCCCAAGACGGCGGCGAGCGCCTGCAGCGTCACCCGTACCACGTTGTTGTCGCTCTGCTGAGCCGTCAGCGCGGCGCCGGCGGTCTGCGTGTGAAATCTCAGCATCCACGACCGCGGATCCGCCGCGCCAAACCGCTCCCGGACGATGCGCGCCCACAGCCTGCGGGCGGCGCGGAACTTGGCCACCTCCTCCAGCACATTCATCTGGGCCGCGAAGAAGAACGACAGGCGCGGCGCGATGCGGTCGACCCCCAGCCCTGCCTCCACCGCGGCACGCAGGTATGTGACGCCGTCGGCGAGGGTGAAGGCGACCTCCTGCACCGCCGTGGCTCCGGCCTCGCGGATGTGGTAGCCGCTGATCGAGATGGGATTCCACTTCGGCAGGTGTTCGACGCAGTACGCGAAGATGTCGGTGATCAGCCGCAGCGACGGGCCCGGGGGGAAGATGTACGTCCCCCGGGCGACGTACTCTTTGAGGATGTCGTTCTGGGTGGTGCCATCCAGGGCGGATCCCGGGATGCCCCGCCGCTCCCCCACGGCCACGTACATCGCCAGCAGCACCGCCGCGGTGGCGTTGATGGTCATCGACGTCGTGACGCGGTCCAGTGGAATGCCTTCGAACAACACCTCCATGTCCCGCAGCGAGTCGATCGCCACCCCCACATTGCCGACCTCGGGCTCGGCCATGGGATGGTCGGAGTCGTATCCCATCTGTGTAGGAAGGTCAAAGGCGATGGACAGACCGGTCTGTCCCTGGCTCAGCAGGTACCGGTACCGGCGGTTGGACTCTTCTGCGGTGCCGAACCCGGCGTACTGCCGCATCGTCCACAACCGGCCGCGGTACATGGTCGGGTGAATGCCGCGGGTAAACGGGTACTCGCCGGGGAAGCCGAGGTCGGGCAGGTACGCCGCGTGCGCATCGTCCGGGATATAGACCGTGCGCGCCTCGATGCCGTCGGGCGTCTGCGGCTTGGGCCTCAGAGCTCTTCTTCCTCCTCCTCGGGCTTGAGCCCCGGCCGGTGCACGAGCACGTAGCGGGAAATCTGGAAACTGCAGGCCTCCAGGAACCGCAGCCCGCGCACGTTGCCCGCAGGAACGGACGCGTGGACATCGCTGCAGCCCTTGCTGTGCAGGAACGCGATGGCCGCGTCCGCCATCCGGGCGCCGAACCCCTCACGCCTGAACTCCGGATAGATGTAGAACTCTGCGAGCATCCCCTGCGTCCGCTGGCGGTCGGTGGGCTGGTGGGTGATGATGGCCACCACGAAGCCGACCGTGCGACCCCCGTCGACCCCCCACCAGATGTGCCGGTGTGTGCCCTGTTCGGAAAAGATGTGGGCCAAGTAGGCGTCGAGCCAGTCGTCCGGCGGCGCTTCGCCCGTGATTTCTTCCCGGTACCGGCGGAGCCAGTCGCGGAATTTCTTGTCGTCGGCCCCCACGTACTCGAGCTTCATCGACGCTGCGGGCGCAGGACGCCGGCGTGCCGCATCCTGCGCGGTCGTCTGATCTGGTGAGTCAGGCGATTCACCCACGATGGGAGACCACGGGAGAAGTTCCGCGCCGCACTCGGGGTTCCTGGTGCCGCATCGCGATCATCCGCCGCTATAACGGAATGTTTCCGTGCTTGCGCGTGGGATTCGTGTCGCGCTTCGTGGACAGCATGGCCAGGGCGGTGATCAGGCGCGGCCGCGTGCGACGCGGCTCGATCACGTCGTCGATGAATCCCCGTGATGCGGCGACATACGGGTTGGCGAACTGCGCGCGGTAGTCGGCGGTGAGCCGTGTGCGCAGCCCCGCTGGGTCCGCGGCGTCGGCCAGTTCCTTGCGAAAGATGATGTCAATCGCGCCCTCCGGCCCCATCACCGCGATCTCGGCCGTGGGCCACGCGAGGTTAAGGTCGCCGCGGATGTGCTTGCTCGACATGACATCATAGGCGCCTCCGTAGGCCCGCCGGGTCACGACCGCGACCTTCGGGACCGTTGCCTCGCAGTACGCATAGAGCAGCTTCGCGCCCTGGCGGATGATTCCGCCGTGTTCCTGCTGCAGGCCCGGCAGGAACCCCGGGACGTCCACAAAGGTCACCAGCGGAATGTTGAAGGCGTCGCAGAATCGGATGAACCGGGCCCCCTTCACCGACGCGTGGGTGTCGAGCGCGCCGGCCAGCACCCGGGGCTGCTGGGCGACGATGCCGACGCTGCGGCCGCCGAGCCGGGCAAACCCCACGAGCAGATTGCGGGCGAACTGCGCGTGGACCTCGAGGAACGTCCCGGTATCGACGACACGCGCCACCACATCGGCCATGTCGTACGGCCGGGTGCGGTCCTCCGGGACGATGCCGTCCAGCGCGGCGTCCATCCGGTCCGGATCATCGCCGGTGTCGACGACCGGCGGATCCTCCAAGTTGTTCTGCGGCAGGTACGACAGCAGCCGGCGGAGGAGGGCCAGACAGGCCGGATCATCATCCGCCACGAAGTGCGCCACGCCGCTGCGCGTGGAGTGGATGGCGGCGCCGCCCAGGTCCTCGGCCCCGACCTCCTCCCGCGTCACCGCCTTGACCACCTGCGGACCGGTCACAAACATGTAGCTCGTGCCGCGCACCATGATGACGAAATCCGTGATCGCCGGCGAGTACACGGCGCCGCCGGCGCAGGGGCCCATGACCGCGGAGATCTGGGGAATGACGCCGGAGGCCATCGTATTGCGCAGAAAAATCTCCGCGTACCCGCCCAGGCTGGCGACACCCTCCTGAATGCGCGCCCCTCCGGAGTCATTGAGCCCGATTACCGGAGCCCGCGTGCGCAGCGCCAGGTCCATCACCTTCACGATCTTCCGCGCGTGCGCTTCCCCCAGCGAACCGCCCAGCACGGTGAAGTCCTGGGAAAAGACGTAGACCGGCCGGCCGTCGATCCTGCCGGATCCCGTGACGACACCGTCGGAGGGTGCATCGACCGCCTCCATGCCGAACTCGCGCGCCTGATGCGTGACAAACATGTCGAGCTCGACAAAGCTCCCCGGGTCGAGCAGCCGCGCGAGCCGCTCGCGCGCGGTGAGCTTGCCGGCGTCATGCTGGCGCTGCACGCGCTCGGGGCCCCCGAGGGCCTCGATGTGTTCCCGGCGCCGGCGGAGATCGTCAAGACGATCGTCTGTCACGATCTCACCTCATCATGACGGGACAGGGAACACAACGGGCATCACGCGCGAACCGGTACGGCGGCCCGGCGGATGCCCGATCCAACGTCTTTGGTTCCCTCGTTCCCGAGTTCCCTTGTTCCCTAGGGTTTCAGGTTCCCCGCGCGCAGCGGCCGGATGGCAATGATGCCGTGTTTGAAGACCAGTTCGCGGCCGGCGTCGGTGTCGACGAGGACGGAGTAGGTTCCAAAATCTTTCACGATCCCCTCCGGGATCTCATAGCCGTCCCGGCACCGGATGTGCACCGGCGTGCCCGTGGCGACCAGGTGGCGCAGGTACTCATCTTCCATCGAGCTGCGCTGGCCCGGGCGGGCCGCCTGATCCACCCTCGGCGCGGTGTCGTGTTTGGCCGGCTCGGGTGTGACCGCCGCACCGCCCTGCCGCTCCGGCCGGACCTGGGACAAATCGGCGGTGTCGGCCCGCTCCTCGCCTCCGTTCGCCTCGGGCGAAAGGGCGGGCATCTGCCGCTGGGGCTCCCGGAGTCTCCGGTAGTGCGCCCGCATCGACTCGAGCTCATCGCGACGATCTTTCATGGCCCACCCCCGTCGTTCTGGTCTGGCTCCGCGTTTGCCAACCGCATCCAGCGCGGCCCCGATGACTGCGTCGGCTTCGTTCCCCGCGACGACCGCCGTTCCGGTGCACAGCCGTGTCTCGGCCGCCGATGCGATGGAGACGGCGACCACGACGGCCTCCCGGCCGATCAGCGGAATCGTGGCGATCGACTCAAGCGTCGCCCGGCGCTCTTCTTCATCCAGCACTGCCTTCAGCGCGTCCAGTGTTGCCAGCGCCAGCCCCCGCATGCGGTTGGCGCGGTCGGGAAGCGAGCGGGCGCGCCCAACGAGCTTCCCGCCCCCGGCGTCGACCGGCTCCAGCTCAACGATCGACTGCACCGCCGTGCCGGAGAGCACTTCTTCGACGCGCGTCGGCCGCCACGTGCGCACCGCCACGTCGCCGTGCAGCCGGGCGACGCGGATACGCCACCCGTCGACGGCGAGTGAGTAGGAGGACATCAGCGCGGAGGTGACCATGCGCCTCACCGACGGCTCGTCGCGGTCGGCGGAGGCGGTCACGTAGATCGCGTCAATGTCTCCGGCGTCGTTGGCGATCACCCGCACGGAGGCGACGCCATCCAGATGCTCCAGCAATGCTTCGATGTCGTCTGCGAAGACTTCGCTGGGCACGACGGCGTCTACACCGACCCCTCTGTGGACCCTGCTAGGGAGTTTCCCGCGCACGGGCGGATTCCCTGCGCGCCCGTGACGCTAGAACAGCGGGACGGAGGGCGGCCGGGCGAGCGGGCGATCGATGAGGATGCCCTCCCCACCCATCGCGTCGCGGACCTGGCCGTCGATTAGAATGCGCACGCGCGGCGCCAGCGGAAACTGGGTCGCCGTGTACACGATCTGCCACAGGCGGCCGAGCATGCTGGAACTGCCGCCTCCGGCTTCGACCTCCCCGCTCACATCGACGACGGCGATACCGCTTTCGATCCGCACATGTCGGAGGCGCGTGCCGGGAGGAATGGCGGTCAGGAGACCGGCCTGCCGCTCCTGTGGAGAGGGCCCGGCCATCAGTTCCTCCATCGCGGCCGCCAGCACGGCGCCCGGCGTGCGCCCGGCCACGCGGCGGGGCACGTCAATAAGCGTGCTGCCCGCGCCTTCCGCGCGCACGAAGTAGACCAGCACGCTCACCTGCGGCGCGGGCCGCCGCCACCACCAGACGCCGACAATGAAGAGCACGGCCAGCGCGGCAATCGCGAGGACGCGGAGCGGTCGGGAGGTCATCGTGATCCGGCCAGCTTCAAGAACTCGCCCTCCGTCAGCACGGGCACGCCCAGCCGGCGTGCCTTCACGAGCTTCGATCCCGGCGCTGCGCCGGCCACCAGATACGCGGTCTTCTTCGACACGCTGCCGGCCACGACCGCTCCACGTTCCCGGGCCAGGGCCTCCGCCTTGCTGCGGGGAAAATGCTCCAGCGTGCCCGTGAACACGAGCTGCTTGCCTCGCAGCGGGCCGGACGCGGCGGCGGGGGGCGGCGCAACGGGGCGCACGCCGGCATCGAGGAGACGGCGGACGAGGCGTCGGTTCTCGCTCTCGCGGAAAAATGCCACGACGCTGTCAGCGATGATGGGACCGACGCCGTTGACGTCGCGCATCTCCTCGAACGACGCGTGCGTCACCCGCTCCAGGCTGTCGTAATGCCCGGCGAGGAGCTCGGCCACGTGTGCGCCGACGTGGCGGATGCCTAGAGCATAGAGAAATCTGGCAAGCGTCGGGCGGGCGCTCTGCGCGATCGAGCGCAGCACATACTGCGCGGACTTCTCCCCCATGCGCTCGAGGGCCGCCAGCTGCTCGGCCCGCAGCGCGTACAGGTCGGCGGGATCGGCGATCAGCTTCTTGTCGAGCAGCTGGATCAGCAGTTTCGGCCCCACCCGGTCGATGTTCATCGCATCGCGCGAGCCGAAGTGGATCAGCCGCCCCAGGACCTGCGCAGGGCAGGCGATGTTCGTGCACCGGGCGACCGCGTCTCCCTCGGAGCGATGCACCGGCGCGCCGCATGCGGGGCAGCGGTCCGGCATGACGAACGTGCGCTCGGAGCCGGCTCGGCGGTCGGCCAGCACACGTACCACCTCGGGGATCACCTCACCGGCCCGCTGCACGACGACCCAATCCCCGATGCGGACGTCCTTCCGGCGGACTTCGTCTTCATTGTGCAGCGTGGCGCTGGTGACGGTGACGCCTGAGACCCGCACCGGGTCCAGCTCGGCGACCGGGGTAAGCGCGCCGGTCCGGCCGACGTACACGTGGATGTCCTTCACACGCGTGGTCGCCTGCTCGGCGGGGAACTTGAATGCGACCGCCCACCGGGGCGCCTGACTGGTCGCGCCGAGTTCGGCCTGCTGGGTAAGATTATCGATCTTGACGACGACGCCGTCGGTATCATACGGCAGCGCCCTGCGCTGCTCCACCCATCGCCGGACGTACGCCAGCACCTCGTCCAGGGACCGGCAGCGCGCCGTATGGGGATTGACCGGGAAGCCGGCGGCGCGGAGCCATGCGAGCGTCTCGTGGTGGGTGTGGAACTCGACGCCCTCCGCCGCACCGGCGCCGTAGATGAAGAGGTCGAGGGGCCGCGACGCCGTAACCTGCGGATCGAGCTGCCGCAGCGACCCGGCGGCGGCGTTGCGCGGGTTCGCGAACTCCGGCTCACCCGCGGCCGCGCGTTCCCGATTCACGGCCTGGAAGGCGGCGATCGGGAGGAAGACTTCCCCCCGCACTTCAAGCACCTCGGGGGAGCGGCGGCCGCGGAGACGTACCGGGATGCCTTTGATGGTCCGCAGGTTGCCGGTCACATCCTCGCCGGTGGCCCCGTCCCCGCGGGTCGCGCCGCGCACGAGGGATCCACGCTCGTAGACGAGTGACACCGCCGCCCCGTCGATCTTCAACTCGCAGACATACTCCACCCGGCTCGTCTCGAGGCCTGCCTGCGCGCGTCTCGCCCACCCGACCAGTTCCTCCTCGTCAAACGCGTTGGCCAGGCTGAGCATCGGCCGGCGATGGATGACCGGCGCGAATGCCTCGGAGGGCGGTGCCCCAACGCGCTGGGTCGGGGAGTCGGAGGTGATGAGACCTGGGAAGGCCGATTCCAGCTGCTCCAGCTCGCGGACCAGCCGGTCGTACTCGGCGTCGGTAACTTCCGGCGCATCGAGGACGTAGTAGCGGCGGCGGTGATGATCAACGATCCGGCGCAGGGCCTTGATGCGCCGGCGCGCCTCAGACGTTGTCAGGGGGCGTGTCGGTGACGCTTTCTTCGTCGACTGGGACTTGGCCATCACAACAATGGGACTGGGGACTGGTTTCCACCTGGTTCTTCGGCTGTCCAGTCCCTAATCCCTAGTCCCTAATCCCCAGTCCCTAGTCCCCAGTCCCGCCGTTCGTGTATCAGCGGCCGCCCGCCATGGCGGGGATGATGGCCACTTCCGCGTTCTCCTTCAGCGGAGTGGCCAGCCCCTGGAGGAAGCGGACATCTTCGTCGTTGACAAAGATGTTGACGAAACTGTGGACCCTGCCGTCACCATCCACGAGACGGGTCTTCAGGCCCGGATAGCGCCGCTCCAGGTCGTCTACCAGCTCCACCAGCGTGGCTCCGCTGGCCTCGACCATGCGCTGGTCACCGGTCAGCTTTCGCAGCGGCGTCGGAATGCGCACCATCGGCATCTCGTCCCCTCCTACGCGGGCACGCGGTCGCGCGGCCCGGCGACCCGGGCCAGCACGTGCTGCTCAAACTCGCGCAGCGCCGGGCGGATTCCGATCGGCGCATCGACGACGCCGGCCACGGCTTCCAGCGTCTTCAAGCCCAGGCCGGTCACGTACGCGACGACCACGTCGTCGCTCCCAAACGCACCCGACCTCGCCAGGGCACGGAGCACGCCGATGGTCACGCCGCCGGCGGTCTCTGTGAAGATTCCTTCTGTTTCCGCCAGCAGCCGGATCCCTGCCACGATCTCCTCGTCGGATACCGAGGCGATCGTCCCGCCGGTCTCACGCGCGACGCGGAGCGCATAGCGACCGTCCGCCGGTGTGCCGATGGCCAGCGAGCGGGCGATCGTGTCCGGTTTGACCGGGCGGATATCACTGGAGCGCTCTGCGAAGGCCGTCGCCACCGGGGCGCACCCGGATGCCTGCGCCCCGTGCACGCGCGTGGAGACCTCAGGCAGCAGACCTACCTTCTGCAGCTCGCTCAGGCCTTTGTGAATCTTGACCAGCAGGCTTCCTGAGGCGATGGGGACGATGATGTGATCGGGGGCCCGCCAGCCCAGCTGCTCTGCGACTTCAAAGCCGAGCGTCTTGCCGCCTTCCGAGTAGTAGGGGCGCAGGTTCACATTGACGAACGCCCAGCGGTGTTCTTCGGCGATCTCCGCGCACAGCCGGTTCACCTCATCATACGTCCCGTCGACCTCGACCAGCGTGGGGCTGTACGCGGCCGTGGCGAGGACCTTTCCGCGCTCCAGTCCCCTCGGAATGAAGACGCAGGCGCGCAGACCGGCCCGCGCCGCGTGCGCGGCGACCGCGTTGGCAAGGTTGCCCGTGGACGCGCAGGCCAGTACCCCGTAGTCGAACCGGAGCGCCGCGGCCACACCCACCCCCACGACACGGTCTTTGAACGACCAAGTGGGGTTGACGCTGTCGTTCTTGATGTAGAGACGCCGGAGACCCAGCGCGTGCCCAAGGCGGGGCGCGTGCAGCAGCGGTGTGTACCCCGGCGACAGGTCGATCTCCGGAACGCGCCGGACCGGCAGCAACGGCTCGTAGCGCCACATCGACGGGGGGCCCGCCTCGATGATGCGCCGCAGCGGCGTTTTGGACAGGGCGTCGTAATCATACGCGACTTCCAGGGGACCGAAACACGCTTCGCACACGTAGATGGGTCCCGCCTCATACGTGGCCCCGCACTCACGGCACCGGAGCTGCTGCTGATCGTCCGTCAATGGTCTCCCCCCTACTGCGCTTCTACGGTCGCTCCCTGCCCGTCGATACCAACCTGCCGGTAGCTCGCCTCATGCCCCGCGGCGCGGAACGCATCCACCATCCGTGCTCCGACGTCGTCGGCTCTCGCCGGCGGGGAGACCGCCAGGACCGACGGCCCACTGCCGCAGAGGGCCGCCCCGTGGGCCCCTGCGTCGCGCGCCGCGGCAAAGACCCGTTCCATCCCGGGCACCAGGTCCCGCCGGTAGGGCTGGTGCAGCCGGTCGTCCATGCCGGTCCCCAAGAGCTCAGCCCGCCCGGTCAACAGCGCTGCGATCAGCCACGCGGTGCGGCTCACGTTGGCCACCGCATCGGCAAACGGCACAGACGCCGGCAGGACCGCCCGCGCTCGGTCGGTGGCCACCGAGAACTCCGGGATCACCACGACCAGCGCGGCATCCCACACGGGGACGATGCGGGTCCACCGCAGCGTGCCGTCCGCCGCATCGGTCAGCACCGCCCCACCAAGCAGCGCCGGCGCAACATTGTCCGGGTGGCCCTCCAGCCGCCAGGCAAGATCGAGGAGCGCGTCGCGCGCCAGCGGCCGTCCCAACGCCTCGTTGGCGGACACCGCCCCGGCGACGATGGCCGCGGCGCTGCTCCCCAATCCGCAGCCCGGCGGAATACGGTTCTCGCAGCGGACCGCAAACGCAGCCGTCCGCCCGGCCAGCTGCGCCACCGACGCGGCGGCGCGGTAGACGAGATTTTCCGGCCCCTCCGGCAACACTCCCTCGCCGAATCCGGCCACCTGCACCCGCGGCGAGGACGACACGTCGACCTGAACGCTGTTGTAGACGGTGACTGCGACCCCCAGCGCATCGAACGCCGGCCCCCAGTTGGCGATCGTCGCCGGAACCTTGACGCTTACCATGCGGCGGTGACTGGCAACAAAATACCCCTCCCCAATTCCTGGAGGGGTGCGACTCCCTCTTATCTGTCGGAATTGGTTCCGCGGGAGTTGGCACCTTACACGCGTGCAGGCTGCCGGGGGTCATCGGGCCCGTCCCTCACCCACTCTCGATAAGAGCGCGTATGCAATTTGCCTTCCTATATAACATGCTATCGGGGTCAAGTCAAGACGCCGCCCCGCGCGGCCGTGTCGTGTTGACAGACGGGAATTGTGCATGCTACTCTCGGCGGGACAGGTACGGCACGGAACGTGACGCTATCTGTACGACCGCAAGGAAAGGAGCACGGCAGCAATGACGACCGGCACGGTGAAGTGGTTCAACGCGGAGAAGGGCTACGGCTTCATCTCCGTGGAAGGCGGCAAGGACGTGTTTGTCCACTACAGCGCGATCCAGCAGGAAGGATTCCGGACCCTTCAGGAAGGCCAGCAGGTTCAGTTCGACATCGTCGATGGCAAGAAGGGCCCGCAGGCCGCAAACGTCGTCCCGCTCTAGGCTCGCGAGCGATGCTGTACCGAGCACCGCCGGGGACACCCCGGCGGTGTTTTCCCTTCGGACAGGAAACGACCCTTCCGCAGGTCGAATAGGAACCCGGGCGGACCGCAGAACAGGAGACGGCCGTGACTCCGATCACTCTCGTCCAGTGGACATTCCAAATCCTGTACGTCCTCCTCCTGGCCCGTGTCGTTCTGAGCTGGGTCCCGGGAGTTGACCCCTCCCACCCCGCCGTGCGCGCCATACACCGGTTCACCTCCCCTATCCTCGACCCGATCCGGCGTGCCGTCCCGCCCGTGGGCGGATTGGATCTGTCGCCGCTGATCGCCTTCCTGCTGCTGTCCGCGATCCAGCGGGTGGTGGTCGACGTCATGGTCCAGGCCGCGTATCGTTAGAGGAGGGACGCGGAAGGGGTGGAAACAGTGGCTGTGCAGGCCTACGTCCTGGTGCGGACCATGCCCGGCCAGGCCGGGGAGGCGCTTGCCCACATCATGGCCACGCCCGGCGTCAGCTCCGCGCACGCGGTTACCGGTCCCACCGACGTCATCGCGTTCGTGGAAGCCTCCAGTATGGACGCGCTGGGCCGGTTGATCGTCTCGCGCATTCAGCAGGCGCCTGGGGTCACCAGAACCACGACGTGCGTGGTCACGCCGATCGAGGGGCCGACACGGTGAGCAGACCGTTCCCCTTGTGGAGGTGAGCGGGAAGCCCGATGCTGGACCAGCTCATGCAGGTCGCCATTCTGGTCTCGGATATGAAGAAGGCGCTGAATTTCTACTCCTACGTGCTCGGGCTGCCCGTCATTACGAAATCAGAGAAGTCGGCCGAGTTTCGAACGGACGGCGTCACCCTCGCGGTCCGGCCTCGGGGACAGCCAGGCGGGACCGGCACGACGCAGGTGACCTTCCAGGTCGCCGACCTGGAGGTCGTCTTTAACGACGCGAAGCGGCGCGGGGCCAAGGTGCTCACGCCCCCGCGCACCGTCGACAGCGGCCGAATGGCCCAGCTGGCCGATCCCGACGGGAACATCATCGAGCTGTTCGAGCCGGAAGCCTAACACGAAACGGCGGGATTAGGGATTGGGGAGTAGGGATTAGGTAAGGCCAAGGTCGTCCCGTCTTTGCTTTGGCAGCGCCGCCACCGCGACGAGGGCGGGAACCGCGAGGAGCAGGACCAGCATCAACGCGCGGCTCAGGCCCACGGCATCGGCGAGCGCGCCAATCCCCGTCAGCGAAATCCCGGCCGTCCCCCACGCGAGCCCCATCACGATGCTGCTGGCGACGCCGGCCCGGTGGGGCAGCAGCTCTTGCGCCATCACGATGGTGACGGCAGCGGACAAGTACAGCGCGATTCCGCCCGCCGCCAGGTACACGTAGGCCCACGGGCCCTGCGTGTGCATGAAAGCCAGCAGGAGCGGCGTCCCCAGCACCAGTGAGACCGCCAGCATTGTGCGGCGCCCGACGCGGTCGGACAGCAGCCCGCCCGACACGCCGCCGAGTGCGCCCAGTCCGCCGAACAGAAACACCGCCGCCCCTCCCGCGACGATCGAGCCGCCCCGCTGATTCAGCAGCAGGGGCAGGAACGTCTGGTACGCTGAAATGATGATGCTGCGCAGGACCACGATGAACCAGAGCACCGCGAGCGGACCCATCGCCCCCACAAGATCGGCCCGCAGCGTCTGACCTTCCAGCCTGACCGGCGGATCGCGCCGCGACGGGATCACCCGCCACAGCAGCAGACAGGCCAGGAGCCCCGGCAATGAAACCTTCCACGTTGCTTCCAGGCCCCAGGCGGCAACGGCAAGGGCGATCATGAGCGGTCCCAGCGAGTACCCCAGCTCGCCACCCGCCACAAAGAGAGAGAGCCCCGCGCCTTTTCGCCGCCCGCTGGCTTCCCCGGCGGTGGAGGCGCCCTGCGGGTGGAACGAGGCGGTCCCGGTCCCGGCAATCAGCAGCAGGGCGATCAGCCAGGTGTATGTTGGGGCCAGACCCATCAGTCCCATCGCCAGCACGGTCAGCGCCGGACCGAGCACCACGAACGATCTCCGCCGCAGGCGATCGGCAATCGCGCCAAACAGCGGCTGCGACATCGCCGCGGATGTGGTCAGCACGGTGGCGAGAAATCCCGCCAGGACCAGCGACAGGCGAAACTTCGACACGACGAGGGGCAGCAGCGGCGCCAGAAACGCCACATGGAAATCGTTGAGGAAGTGGGCGGCCGTCGCGGACAGGAGCAGGCGCCGGTCGATGCCGGAGGCGCGGACGCGCGGGAGCGTCGAAACGCGAGCACTCCCTTCGGTCGCTACGTCGGTGCTGAGGTCACTGTCATACATCTATCTGACCTCGCCCCCGTTCCCCTGTTCCCGCGTTCCCGCGTTGCCGTCGGTAAAGGTCTGCGCGAGCAGCTCCGCCAGATGCAGCGCCCGGCGCCCCGTGCCGTGCGCGATCTGCTGCCGGCAGGACACGCCCATCGCGACCACCGCCGCCTCGTCCGGGAGGCGCCGCACGGCCGGCA
The DNA here is from genome assembly GCA_044868695.1 of bacterium. Taxonomy (GTDB): domain Bacteria; phylum Sysuimicrobiota; class Sysuimicrobiia; order Sysuimicrobiales; family Kaftiobacteriaceae; genus JBIOWP01. The sequence continues at coordinate 3,930 of JBIOWP010000031.1, read as the reverse complement.
AGAGGCGGTGTTCCCCGACTGTCATCGAGATGTCGTAGTGCTCCCGCTCGTATCCAAAAGACCCGGCCATCCCGCAGCAGCCGGTATCGGCGACCTGGACGGTGAACCCTGCGGCGCGCAGGACCTCCTGCGCCGCCGCCGTTCCGGCCAGCGCCTTTTGATGGCAGTGGCCGTGGAAGAGCACTGTGCGCCCCGCGGCGCCTCCGCGGGCCTGTCCCGCCCTACCGGCCAGCGGAAGGTCGTGCTGGCGATGCTCCTCGGCCAGAAACTCATCAATGAGCCGGACCCGGCGCGCGAGCGCGCGGGCATCATCGCCTGCCACGAGGTCGGGGATTTCATCCCGGAACGTCAGCAGGCAGCTCGGTTCGCAGCCGATGATCGGCACGCCGCGCTCCAGCAGCGGCCGCAGCGCCTCCACACTGCGCCGTGCCGCCTCCTGTGCCTCGCGCAGCAGGCCTTTGCTGATCATCGTGCGGCCGCAGCACACGGGAGGAGCCAGCTCCACTTCGTACCCGAGATGCTCCAGCACCTCGACCGCCGCCCGCCCGATTTCAGGATAGTTGTAGATCATGAAGGTGTCGGCGAACAGCGCCACCGGTCCCCTCGATCGCCACTGCGGCATGCCGGACGCGCGCTCCCGCGTTCCCGCATTTCCGCGTTCCCGTCTGTTCCACCAGGTCAGAAAGTTGGGGCGCGCAAACGGGGGCAGCGGGCGCCGGCGGTCGATGCCGGCGAAGCGGTCCAGCGCCCAGCGCGCAGGCGCCAGGCGCGCTGCCCACGTGGAGATGGGGGCGACCGCCGAGCCGAGCCGGCTCACGGTCCGGTACCGGCCGAACATCCGGGCCCGCAGCGGAAGTCCGTGAACCCGGTAATACTGGGCGAGAAATTCATACTTGAGTTTGGCCATGTCCACGTTGGCCGGGCATTCTGCCTTGCAGCCCTTGCACTCCAGACACAGGTCCAGGGCCTCGTACAGCCGCCGCCCGGTCAGTTCCGCATGGGGGAGGACACCGGAGAGCACGGCGCGGAGCAGGTTCGCGCGGCCGCGGGTCGAGTGCTCCTCCTCCCGGGTGGCGATGTACGAGGGGCACATCGTCCCCTCGGCCGTCTTGCGGCAGGCGCCGACCCCACTGCACAGCTCGACCGTGGAGGCAAAGCCCCCCTCCCGTGACCAGTCGAAGTACGCGGCCACCGGCTGCGTCCTATAGTCCGCCCCGTACCGCAGGGACTGATCCATCGGGGGCCCGTCGACGATCTTCCCCGGATTCATCAGTCCCGGCGGGTCAAACAGCCGCTTGATCGCTCGGAACGCCGCGTACACCTGTGGGCCGAAGAACCGCTCGACAAACCATGAGCGGACCAGGCCGTCCCCGTGCTCTCCACTCATCGTGCCGCCGAACTCGATGACCAGATCGCCCACGGCCTGGGCGATGGCCTTCATCGTGTCGATGTCCTTCCGCTGCTTGAGGTTGATCAGCGGGCGGACGTGGATGCAGCCAACGCTGGCGTGCGCGTAGAAGGCCGCGCGGACCCCGTGGCGGTCCAGCACCTCGTGAAACCGGCGCATGTACGGCGCCAGACGCTGCGGGGGCACCGCGGTGTCCTCTACAAACGTGATCGGTTTGGCGTCGCCCTTGACGCCCTGCAGCAGGCCCTGGCCCGCTTTGCGCACCCGCCAGATATTATCCTGATCGGCGGCGCTCGCCGCCTGCACCCAGGCGTAGCCCGCGCCGGTCTGCCGGAGCGCTCCCTCCATCGCGTGCAGCCGGTCCCGCAGCTCTGCGGCATCATCGCCGGAGAGCTCGACCAGCAGCAGCGCGCCGGGATCGCCCTCAACGAACGTCATCCGCCGTGCGTACTCCAGCTGCGCCCGGGTCATCTCCAGCACCATGCGGTCGATCAATTCCACCGCCGAGGGCGAAAAGGGCAAGATCAGCGGCACGGCTTCCAGCGCGGCGAACAGGTCGGCGAAGTGAACCACCTCCATCAGCGTGTGCGCCGGTTGGCTCACGAGCCCGACCGTGGCCTCCGTGACGACGCCCAGCGTGCCTTCCGATCCCACGAGCAGGCTGATCAGATCTGTCGGATCCGCCAGCAGGGCGTCGAGGTTATACCCGCTGACGCGCCGGAGGATCTTCGGGAAGCGCTCCTCGATGTGCGCGCGGTTGTCGTGCGCGATGCCGGCGGCGGCCCGAGTGATCTCGCCCTCCCGGCCCGTGGGAGTCCAGAGGTCGGGACGGTCTGCGCCGCGGCGCCCCGGACCGGACGGCGCGGGACGGCGCAGTTGCAGTTCGGTCCCGTCGATCAGCAGCACCCGCATCGCCTGGACGTGATCCATCATCTTGCCGTACACGATGGAGCGCGCCCCGCAGGAGTTGTTGCCCATCATGCCGCCCAGGGTCGCCCGGTTGCTCGTCGCCGTGTCCGGGCCCAAGCGCAGCCGGTGCGGCCGGGCAGCCAGGTTCAGGTCATCCTGCACCGCGCCCGGCTGCACCCGCGCGCGCCGGCCCGCGGGATCAAGCTCGAGGATGCGGTGCATGTACTTCGAGCAGTCCAGGACGACCGCATGGCCGATGGATTGCCCGGCCAGACTGGTGCCGCCGCCGCGGGGGAGGACCGGGGTGCCGGTGTCGGCGGCGATCCGGAGCACGGCGGCGATGTCGTCCTCGTCGGTCGGGATGACGACGCCGATGGGCAGGATCTGGTAGATGCTGGCGTCGGTGCTGTACAGGGCGCGGGAAAACGCGTCGAAGCGTACTTCACCCTTGATCGAGTCCTTCAGGGCGCGCTCAACTGATTGGATCCTGGCGGACATAAGGACACCAGTCACACGGCGGTGACGCTGCGTATAAGGCGGAGAGAGCCGTTTACGCCTTCGGCTTGCCCTGGCGGCGCGCCGACCCGGAGGAGACCGGACGGCGGAGGGTCGACCGGCCCGACGGACGCTGGCCGTTGACGGTCCGGCGCAGCAGTTCTTCCTCCCAGGTGACGATGCTGTGGAAGAACACCCGGTCGCCTTCCTCCAACCCGCGGGTCACCTCAGTGATGTGTACGTTGCTCGCACCAAACTCCCGCAGGGCCCACTGCACCGCCTTCTCGGGCTTGGCCGCATCGCCGCAGGTAAAGATGTCGAGCGCCGCGTAGCCGACCTCCGGCCACGTGTGTACGGACAGGTGGGATTCGGAAATGACGACGACTCCGGACACGCCGTTGGGGTTAAACCGATGAAAGGAGATGGACCAGACCTGGACGCCCGCGATCTCCGCGGCTCTGACGAGAATGCGTTCAACCGTCTCCACCTTCCCGATGACGTCCGGCTTGCATCCTGACGCCTCGGCGATGTAGTGGTGTCCGATCGTGTCCATGCCCACCTCCCTCCGTCCCCGGCTCCACGCGGGAACCGGATGCCTTGCACACGCGCCACATCGTATCGTCTGCGCAAAACTCTGTCAATTACGTTCGCACTGCGCGCGCGGACCCCTGCCGGCGCCGCGGAACCCGCCCGGACGAAATTTAGCGCGAGGCCGCCGTCCGGCGCCGGTGCTTCACGACCTCGAGCACCGCGGGGAGGATGGAGATCGCGATGATACCTGCCACCACCAGGGTAAAGTGCCGTTGGACGGCGGGAATGTTGCCGAACACATAGCCGCCGAAGACGAACGACGCGACCCACGCGATCCCGCCCACGACGTTGTACACGAAGAAACGTCCGTACGCCATCGCTCCGACGCCAGCCACAAATGGGGCGAACGTCCGCACCACGGGCACGAAACGGGCCAGCACAATCGTCAGGCTGCCGTACCGTTCGTAGAAGCGGTGTGTGCGTTCCAGGTACTCCGGCTTCACGACGCGCGACCATCGGCCGGCCAGCACCCGGGATCCGGCCGCGCTCCCCATCCAATAGTTCACGCTGTCGCCGGCAATCGCGGC
>JBIOWP010000030.1:0-4883 GCA_044868695.1 bacterium | reverse complement strand
TCGCCGGCACCCCCTGGTAGGGCGCCAGCTGCACGATGGTCTCCACGATCTGTTCCTTCGACCATCCCGCGCGCAGCGACGCCCGGACATACCCGCGCAGTTGGGCCGTCCGGCCCTGCACCGACAGCGCGACCAACGTGATCAACACGCGGGTCTTGGTGTCCAGCTGCGGCCGCGTGTAGAGGTCGCCGAACACGCTTTCATAAATCCACCGGGAGAAGAACGGCGCGAGCTCCTGGGTGGCCGGCGTGCCGGGCGGCACTCCGGGCCCCATGATGTCATCGCGCATCTTGCGGCCACGCGTCAGCCGATCGTCAGTCTCGCTCACAGTCTCCTCCGGAGTCTATCGTCTTCGCAGCCCCAGCTCGTCGATGATCTTCGTCAGGCGGGATTCCTCGTCCACGAGGAACCGCCGGAAGTCCGCCGGTCCCAGGTAGAGATCGATCGCGCGGGCGTTCTGGTTGAAGCGCTTCCAGGAGTCCGTGCCGAGCGCCTTCTGAAACGCCACGGCCAGGGCCGCGATGCGCAGCGCGGGAACTCCGGAGGGCGCCAGGACACTGCGCCACTGCGCAAACACGACGTTCCAGCCCTTCTCCTTCAGCGTCGGCACCTGCGGGAAAATCGAGCTGCGCCGCTCGCTCGCCACGGCGAACGGCACCATCCGCCCGGCCTGCACGTGCTGGAAGAATTCCGAGACGTTTCCGACGAGCATCTCCGCGTTCCCGCCCAGGAACGTCAGCGCCGCGGGCCCGCCGCCCTCATGCGGGATGTATTCCAGGTCGATCCCGGCTTCTTTCTCCCAGGACAGGACGACGAAGCTGTCGATGCCGCCGATCGCCGATCCCGCGACCCGGACCTTGCGCGGGTTCGCCTTGGCGAACGCCACCAGCTCTTCCAGCGTCTTCCACGGCGCGTCCGGGCGGACCATCAACCACTCCTCTTCCCCGTGGATGCGCGCGACCGTATCATACGCGTCCCACTTCAGCTGCAGCTGGTTGGTAATGATCGGCGTGATGATCGACGACCCGGCGTGCGCAAACAACATCGTGTATCCGTCGGACGGCCGGCCGGCGACGTATGCGTTCGCCGCGGTGCCGCCCGCGCCGGGGCGATTCTCCACCACCAGCGGGTGCGGCAGGATGCCCCGGGCGCCGTCAGCGAGCGCGCGGGCAAAGACATCGGCGCCGCCACCGGGCGCAAACCCGACGACGAACGTGATCGGGCGCGCCGGATAATCCGCCGCCCCGGGCCGGGCCGGGGCCGCCGCCATGATCAGGACCAGGAACGCCAGTACGAGCACTTTCATCCCCTTCACCCCCTCGTGTCCTCCTACGCTTCAGACACCGGGACCGCCGCCGCGGCGCCGGGAGGCTTGCCTGACCGCTTGATGTTCACCAGGAACGGATACACCAGCACGCCGAGTGTGCACGCCAGCAACACCGCCGAGATGGGATGGGTGACAAAGATCGCCCACGACCCGTGGGAAATGATCAGTGAGCGGCGCAGCTCACTTTCGACCAGGAACCCGAGCACCAGTCCCAACACCGTCGCCGCGGCCGGGAAGCCGGACACGCGCATCCCGTATCCGATGACGCCGAAGATCAAGGCCAGGACGGGATTCAGGATGAACAGATCCGCGGCGTAGGTGCCGATGACGATGACCGCGAGAATCGATGCCACCAGCGTCGGCGGCGGCAGCCGCAGCGCCAGCAGGCAGCCGCGCAGGATCAGCATCCCTACGGGGATCATCAGGAAGTTCACCAGAATCAGCCCCGCGAACAGTGTGAACACCAGGTCGCTGTGCTGGGCCAGCAGGAACGGCCCGGGCACGATGCCGTGCAGGATGAGCGCGGCGAGCATGATGGCCGCCGAGTTCGAGCCGGGGATGCCGAGCGCCAGCGTGGGGACCAGGTCGCCGCCCTGCACGGCGTTGTTGGCCGTCTCCGGACCCGCCACACCCTCCATCGAGCCCTTGCCAAAGAGGTCGGGGCGCTTCGACCACCGGCGGGCCTCATTGTAGGCGACGAACGACGACGCGGTCGCCCCGGCTCCCGGCATGATGCCGACGATCAGCCCGACGATCGTCCCGACCAGCGTCGCGCGCCCGACGCCGCGCAGCTCCGTCAGCGTGGGAAACGCGGTGTGCGCATCCGACACCACCGGGGCCTCGCGCCGCGCGGGATGGGCCAGCTGGTAAAACATCTCCGAGACGGCGAACAGCCCGATCATCGCCGAGATGATGTCGACGCCTGAGAGCAGTTCGCGGCGGCCGAAGGTGAGCCGCAGCGATCCTGTCAGCGTGTCGAGTCCCACCGTGGTCAGCAGCAGGCCGAACGCGGCCGCAGCCAGTCCTTTCAGCATGCTGGGCCCAGAGAGTCCCGCGATCAACGTGAGGCCGAAGATGGCCAGCGCGCAGGTTTCGGGCGACCCAAACGCCAGGACCAGGTTGCCCAGCGGCAGCACGAGCGCAATCAAGACGACGATGCTGATCAGCCCGCCGATCGTCCCGCAGACGAGGGAGACGCCGAGCGCTTTCGCGGCATGCCCCTGCCGCGTCAGCTCGTAGCCGTCCAGCAGCGCGGCCGCAGATCCCGGGGTGCCCGGCATCCGCATGAGGATCGCGGGGACGGACCCGCCGTAGTTGGCGCCGGCCCACACCCCCGCCAGCATGACCAGCGCGGTGGCCGCATCCATGCTGAAGGTGTAAGGCAGCGCCAGCGCCATGGCCACGGCGCCGCTGATCCCGGGAATCGCGCCGCCGATGATGCCCCACGCCACGCCGGCCGCCATGATCAACAGCCCCGTGCCGTGCAGCGCCGCCGCGAAACCGGCGAGGAGGTGCTCGAGCACGCCCATCAGAGACTCACCGCAGCAGGAGGGGTTCGAGCACGCCTTCCGGCAGGGGGATCAGCAGGCCGTATTTGAAGGTGGCGTACAGGACGAGCGTCACGGCGACCGGCGTCATCACGAGCGCCCGCCGCGGGGCGCCGCCGTGGAGCAGCAGGACGGCGGTCACATAGAGCGGGGTGGAGAGCAGATAGCCCAGCGGCTCGAACAACAAGAGGTAGCCGCCGGTGACGGCGATCGCGCCGAGGAGCCGGCCGGGCGAGGCCGGTCCCGATTCCACGGCCTCGTCGTCATCAACGTCGAGCGTGGGCGCGCGCCGTGCGGGACGTCCGCGGAACACCAGCGCGCCGGCGGCCAGCAGGGCCCCGCAGATCGCGATCCCAGCGGCCAGCGCCACCGGGAACGCGCGGGGACCCAGCGGATCGGTCGCCACGCCCGGCGGGATCCGCAGGCCGACGGCCACCATGGACGCGCCGAAGACGACCAGGATCGCCGCCGCGATGACGTCCTTACCCATGCAGCGACCCTGAGACGGCGGGCTCGGCATGGGGCGCCCGGGCCCGGCGCTCGTCCCGGACCTGCCGGACGACCGGCCACAGCAGCGTGAGAATGGCGAGCGCGAGCAACCCCGCAGAGATCGGACGGGTGAAGAACACCCAGGGGTTTCCCAGCGAAATGAGCAGGGACCGCCGCAGGTTCGCCTCGACCATGAATCCCAGCACGAGACCCAGGACCATGGCCAGGATGTTGTAGCCGTAGCGGCGCATGCCGTACCCGATCACCCCGGTGACGAGCACGACCCAGACCTCGAACATGCGATTGCTGATCGAGTACGCGCCGACCAACACCAGGCCGAGAATGCCAGCGTAGAGGAGCGGCGGGCGCACGTTGACGATGGCGATGGAGGGCCGCAGCGCCACATACCCCAGCACGAGCATCATCACGTTGGCGATCAGCATCCCGACGAAGAGACCGTAGACGATCTGCGGGGTGCTCTCGAACAGCTGCGGACCGGGCCGGATGCCGTGCAGCAGCATCGCCGCCAGCATGATCGCCGCCGAGTTGGACCCCGGGATGCCGAAGGTGAGCAGCGGGATCATTGCCGTCCCCGTGACAACGTTGTTGGCCGTCTCCGGCGCCGCCACCCCTTCGAGCGAACCGTGCCCGAACTCTTCCGGATGCTTCGACCACCGCTTCGCTTCGTTGTAGGAAATGAACGCTGCGATCGCGCCGCCGCCCCCCGGAAGCAGTCCCTCGATCGTCCCCATGACGACCCCGATGAACGTCGCCACGCGCAGCTTCCACAGCTCGAGCAGCGTGGGGAGGTCGGTCGTGAATTTCCCGCGGATGCGTTCCCAGTCGCCGCCCTCGGCGATCCGGGAGAGAATCTCCGACACGGCAAACAGCCCGATCATACCGGCGACCATCTCCACGCCGCCGAGCAGATCGAGCGTGCCGAACGTGAAGCGGGGCGTGCCTGAGAAGGGATCCGTGCCCGCCGTGGCGATGATGAGGCCCAGCACCGCGGAGATCGCTCCCTTCACGAGGTCCCGGCCGACGAAGCTGCTGATCAGGGCGAGGCCGAACACGCCCAGGGCGAAGTATTCGGGCGGACCGAAGGCCAGAGCCACCTTTGAGAGCGGCACCGCGAGGGCCACGAGGAGAAACACACTGATGATGCCGCCGATCGTCCCGGTGATGAGAGAGACGCCTAGGGCCTTTCCACTGCGCCCACTCTTGTGGAGCTCGTACCCGTCGATGACGGTGGCCGCGGCGCCCGGCGTCCCGGGGGTGCTGATCAGGATGGCCGTGATCGAGCCGCCATACATCGCGCCGATGTACACGCCGGCCAGCATCATCAACGCCACGGCGGGATTCATCCCGAAGGTGAGGGGCAGCAGCAACGCCATGGCAATCGAACCGGAGATGCCCGGCAGGGCCCCGCCGATGATGCCCCAGGCCACGCCCAGCAGCATCATCAGCAGGGACACCGGATGCAGCGCAATCGCGGCTCCCAGCGCGAACCGCTCAAGCAT
>JBIOWP010000029.1:0-37058 GCA_044868695.1 bacterium | reverse complement strand
GCAGGCTGATTGCTGATCTGGACGTCGACTCCGACCGCCTTCCACATCGTCTGCAGAATCTGCTGGACGGACTCGCGCGTGCGGTTGCCCGCGGTGGTCATGAAGGTGAAGGCTAGCCGCTTGCCGCCCTTCTGCAGAATGCCGTCCGATCCCGGCGTGTAGCCGGCCTCAGCCAGCAGCGCCTTGGCCCGCGCCGGATCGAAGGGGTACTTCTTGATATTCCGGTTGTACCCGTAGTGTTTCTCCGGCAGCCAGGAGTGGGACACCGGCTGCTTCCCGCCAAACAGCGTCTGGGTCAGTTCATCCCGGTTGATGGCGTAGAGGAGGGCCTGGCGCACCCGCTTGTCCTTGAGGTGCTCGTTGTCAAGGTTCAAATCGATGTGCTCCCAGACCAGCCCCGGTTTGGCCTCGAGGAGAATGTCCCGGCGACCCTCGCGCATGACCCGCTGCTCCAGCTCCAGCCCCTGCACAAAGGGGATGGCGGTCTCGTCGGTGGCATCTGAGGCGCCGGAGAGTACGTTGGCGATAATCGTGTTCGTGTCGGAGATGAAGCGGAACACGATGCGCTTGACGGCCGGCTTCTCGCCCATCCACTTGTCATACGCCTCCAGGGTGATCGAGGAGCCCTTCTGCCACTCCTTCAGCACATAGGGCCCGTTACCGACGGTGGGGACGCCATTCCCCCAGGCGGCTTTATCGAACTTGCCGGGGTTCTCTCGAAACTCGCGCTCCGTTGCGTGCTTGGGGAGGATGCTGGATCCCTGGACCGTGTGGTTGGCGAATGCGTACTTGTTCTTCCACTGCACCACGAGCGTGTACGGATCGGGCGCCAGAATGTTTTCCACGCGCTCGGCCACGTCACGCCCCGCGGACGGGTAATCGGGGTGCAGGTTGACGCGCCACGCCCAGATCCAGTCCTGCGCGGTCACCGGCTTCCCGTCGTGCCAGGTGAAGCCCCTCTTGATCTTCCATGTGACCTGCATCTTGTCCCCGGGCAGGAGCTTCCAGTCGCCGTCCTTCAAGGTCGGCAACTTCTCCATCAGGTCGGGGAAGTACTTCCAGTTCTGGTCGTACTGCACGCCGGCCCGGAGGAAGTTCTCTGCGACCATCGTCCCGACGAACATCTGGCAGGCGTCGGGCAGCGGCTGAAAACACGATGGCTCTTGCTGTGTATAGATGACCACGGTGTCGCTGCCCGCGGCACCGCCCGGTGCCGCCCCCGCCAGCGGAACGATGGTTACCGTCATCACCGCCGCCAGCAGGAGCGTGCTCCATCGCCAGTTCATGCGCATACACTTCCCTCCTCTCGATACGCGTCCGACATATTCCGTCGTACTGACATGTTCCTTGGTACCGAAAGATCCCGGCCCGTCCACCCCCCTCCCCCTACGCCCGTTGCGGATTGCGGACTTCGGATCTCACAACCCCGCAGCTTAAATCCTCAACCGTCAATCCGAAATCGCACTAATGCTGACCTCTGGCGATCCAGCTGAGCAGACCGCTCTGGAGGGCCATTTCCAGCGGCTGCGGGTACTCCAGAGTCCGCCGGGTGCTGCGGGGATCCGCGGTGTGCGGCCACCGCTCCGCAAGGGTCGCACCCTGGAAGATCGGCTGCGGGAGCGAACGCTTGGCCCGGACAGTCGCAGCCGCGGCCGGACCTGCTGCGGGAACCCGCCGCGCAGCCAGGAATCGGTCGAGGTCCTCCTGTAGGACTCTCAATCCCCTGCCTAGGCGAACGGCCGGCAGCTCGCCGGAGCGGATATACCGGTAGACGGTGAGTTTGTTGACCTGGAGATACTCGGCGACCTGGACAACCGTCAGCACCGCCGAGGAAACATGAGGAATAGCGGTAGCGTTGGCCCTCATGGCGACCTGCCCCTCCCAGGCACCTTAAAGGCGAAGTGGATGAAGAATACGCCCCTGTTATGCCTTCTCCTCTATCAGAACGCACCACAGTATACGAAGGTTCACTTCCGTATACGGTCTATCGGCATGAATCGGAATGAACATATGCAAACGCGTGTTCGAGTTACGTGCGCATGCGTGGATCGAAGGCGTCGCGCAGCCCGTCGCCCAGGAAGTTGTACGCCACCACGGCGACGATGATGAACACCCCAGGAAAGAGCAGCCAGGGCGACCGGTTGAGGTTGATCAGGTTGGCCCCGGCCGACAGGAGGTTCCCCCAGCTCGCGCAGGGTTCCCGCACACCCAGGCCGAGAAAGCTCAGCGCGGACTCTCCCAGGATGGCCGAGGGAATCGTGAGGGTCGCCACCACAATCACAAGAGAACTGGTGTTGGGCAGGATGTGCTGGAGGATGATCCGGAGGTCACCCTGCCCCATCGCCCTGGCCGCCAGCACAAACTCAAACTGCTTGAGCGACAGCACGACACCCCGGATAAGCCGTGCGAATCCCGCCCAGCCGATGAAACTCAGGATCGCAACGATGAGGTAGAATCGCGTCGCGCACCCCACCGACGCCGGGAGGACGGCGCTGAGCGTGAGCAGCAGGTAGAACGACGGGAAGGCGATGATAATCTCCGCCAGCCGCATCATGAGGTTGTCGATCCACCCGCCGAAATACCCCGCGACCCCGCCGTAGATCATACCGATGGGAATCGTGACTCCGACCACCAGCAACCCCACGAGCAGCGAGACGCGGCTCCCATAGAGGATGCGCGTGAGGACGTCCCGGCCGAAGGCGTCGCTGCCCAACAGGAACAACCGGGCGGGGTCGTCGACACCCAGCAGGTGGATCCGCGTGGGAAAGAGCCACAACAACCGGTAGGGCTCACCGCGCACGAAGAGGCGGACGGGATACGTCCGCGCCGGGTCGGGCGTGAACGTGCGGAGCCCCGGATCGACGAGCCGGGTGTCGTAGATGAACGGCCGCAGGTGCCAGCGGCCCTGCGTGTCCCGGAGGTGAAGCAGGACCGGCGGGTGATAGAATTTTGTCCGGTCGGTGAAGTCCAGGGAGTACGGCGCGAGGAAGTCGGCAAAGAGCGCCACCACGTACAACGCGAGGAGGACGGCGCCCCCTGCGGCCGCCAGCCGGTGCCGGCGGAGCTGGCGCCAGGCTAACTGGCGCGGGGTCAGGTGCCGGGTGTCGGGGGTCTGGATGGAGGCCCCCTTACTCATACCGGATGCGCGGATCGCTGTAGGCCAGCAGGATGTCGGCGATCAGATTGCCGATGACGAGGGTGACACCGCCGATGACCAGACTGCCCATCACGACGTAGAGGTCTTTGCGGACCACGGCCTCCAGGATCAGCTGGCCGAGCCCTGGCCAGCCGATCACGTTCTCCAGGATCGCCGAGCCGCTGAGCAGCCCGCCCAGCTCGAGTCCGAAGATGGTGATCAATGGGTTGATGGCGTTCCGCACCGCGTGCCGGTTGACGACGACGCGCTCCGTCAGCCCCTTGGCGCGCGCCGTCTTGACGTAGTCGTGCCGCAGCACCTCCAATAGGTTCGCCCGCATTTGGCGCATCAGTCCGGCCACGCTCAGGACCCCCAGGACTACCACGGGAATGATCAGGTGATGGAGGACGTCAAGGACCTTTCCGAACCACGGCAGCACGTCGTAGTCCAGGCTGGTCATCCCGCCGATCGGCAGCCACCCGGTCTTGAACGCGACGAACAAGAGGAGCAGTCCAGAGAAAAACGTTGGCGTGGAGATCCCGACATAGGAGGCAAATGAGAGCAGGTTATCGGACGCCGTGTACTGGTGTCGGGCAGCGTGAATTCCGACCGGGATGGCGATCGCCCACGCCACGGCCAGGGCAATGACATTCAGGAGCAGCGTGTTGACCAGCCGCGATTGAATCAACCAGAGCACCGGCACGTGGTATGAGAAGGAGAAACCGAAATCGCCTCGGATAACGTTGGTCAGCCAGCGCACGTACTGGATGTAGAGGGGACGATCCAACCCAAAGCTCACCCGCATGCGATCGACGGTCTCCTGGGAGACCACGGGATTGAGACGGATCTCGGCGAGAAAGTCGCCTGGCGATAGCTGGATAATGGCGAAAGACATGATCGTGATCCCCAGCAGCATGGGAATCAGGTGTAGCAGACGGCGGGCAACGTGGCGGAGCACTGAGGTCCTCAGGCGGGGGCCCGCGTCCCGGGCCGTCCCTCTCGCTCGGCGCTGTTACTCTCGGTAGGTGACCTTGTAATACAAGGTTTCGAGCTCCCCCGCCACGCCCTGCAGGCCGAGCTTGATATTCCCGAGGGTGTTGCGGACGGCGGGCTGCGTCTTGGGGTTGCTGAAGTACATCATCGGAACTTGCACAGCGACGATTTCCTGCCAGCGAAAGTACAGCTGCTTCCGTCTGTCCTGATCAATCTCGGCGGTAGCCTGCTCGAAGAGACGATCAATTTCCGCCTCCCACTCTGTGGCGGGTTTTTCCTGCTTGGGCCACCACATATGCAGCGAGCCAGAGCTCAGCCAGACGTTGCGACCGGTCACCGGTTCAATCCCGCCAGTCAACCCGATGACGATCGCCTCCCACTTGAACGACCCCACCAGTTTGTCGACCAGCGTGTTGAACGCCTCGGGGGCAAATGTGGCTCGGATCCCCAGCTTGGTAAAGTCCTGGCGGACGATGTTGCCGATCGCCTCCCGGTCTTGATTTCCCGCGTTTGTCGCAATGGTGAACTCCACGACACTCCCCTGCGGATCACGCAGCACCCCGTCGGTGCCCTTGCGATAGCCGGCCTCGGCCAGGAGTTGCTGGGCCCGATCCACGTCGTACGGATACTGCGGCAACTTGGGGTTATAGTACAAGGCGTTGCCGGAGCTGACCGGCCCCCATGCCGCAGATGCCCGGCCGGCGTACACCTGCTCCGCGATCGTCTTCCGGTCAATGGCATGATTCAGCGCGCGGCGAAAGAGGACGTCCTGGAACCAGGTGAGCTTGGGGGCGGTGGTGCCGGCGGGGTTGTGGTTCAGGACAAGGAACTCAGAGCTAAACGTCTCCGGACCGTCGTAAATGGTGTAGTTGCCCGCCTTCTCTCCTTGTTTGAACTCTGCGAACTCGCGGGGCCGTGCACTATAGAGGTCGGTCTCCTTCGCCAAAAACTTTAGCCGCGCCGCTTCGGTGGTGGGGACGATCAGAATGACGTAGCGCGTCAGGTACGGGAGGCGGTTGCCCTTCTTGTCCACCTTCCAGTAGGTCGGATTTCGCAGCAGGGTGACGCGCTGACCGGGCACATACGACTGCAGGATGAATGGTCCCGTGCCGACGATCTCGCGCGCAGCGGTGTTGATGCCATAGGTCCTGTTGAACTCGGCCCCGCCTTTGGCGAGCGCGTCTCCGAGCTTGTGCCTGGGGATGACATCCAGGGCACCGATGAGTCTCAGGAATGTCCCTACTGGCTTCTCCGTCGTGAAGGCGATCCGCCGGTCGTCGACTTTGCGCCAGCGGATGGGCTTGTCTTCGATCGTCAGCAGGTCGCGGGTACTGCTCTGCACACCGTCGGCGAAGACGGCCTCGAGGCTGAACACGATGTCATCAATCGTCAGCGGCTTCCCATCCGTCCAGCGGACTCCCTGGCGCAGCGTGAAGGTCCACGTGCGGCCGCCCTCGCTCACCGCCCACGCCTCGGCCAGGCCCGGTTCGATCTCCCCGGTAATGTAGTTCTGTTCAACCAGAGCCTCGAAGATCACCCCGGTCACCACCGTGGACGACGTCTCCTGCGCGACGACGGGGTTGAAGGTCCGCGGGTCGCTGATCGAACTGACGACATAGGTCCCCCCGTACCTCCCAATCTCAGGCGCTTCCGCAGCGACCTTCGGGTTGGGAACATCCGGCAAAGATGGGGCGGGGGCTTGTGCCAGGGCCAGCGCCGCACCCAGGATCAGACCACATGGGGTGCCGAGTGCCACGACGATCTTTCTCAACTGTCGATCCTCCCCGCGTGACTTTGGGAAGTCGTATTCAATTTGATCACAAGGTCTCCTGCCATTCGACTCGCCCGCCTCACGCGGCCGTTCGACCACGCTCACGGTGGCCATTTCGCTCATTGGAAGGAGGTGGCGAGCTGCGTCGAGCCAGCTCGCTCATGGCCTCCGGCCCTACACTCGTTCCAACGGCGCGTACCCCAGCGCCAGCCGTTTGACCCCCTGTGCAAACTGGACGGTGACGACGGCGCGCACGCCTTCCCCATCGACCTCCAGCACGCGGCCTTCTCCGAAGCTGGCGTGCCGGACCCGGTCACCCACCGACAGGACGGGCAGGTCCCGCTCCTCCTCGACCCACGTCACCGCCGGCGGCGCCATCTGGTGCCTGGTCACCAGGTCGGCGGGAACTTCGTCCAGAAACCGCGAGGGAATCCCGGGCATCGTCGCGCCGAAGATCGTGCGGGCGCGCGCATAAGACAGGTACAGACGCGATTTGGCCCTGGTGATCCCGACATAGCAGAGGCGGCGCTCTTCGTCGAGCCCGCCCTCTTCCTCCAGCGCGCGCACGTGAGGGAACAGACCTTCCTCCATCCCCGCGAGGAAGACGCCGGCGAATTCGAGTCCCTTCGCGCTGTGGAGCGTCATCAATGTGACACGGTCGGCCTCCTCCTGCCAGGTGTCCAGGTCGGTCACCAGGGCCAGGTGCTGCAGGAATGCCTCCAGACTCTCCTCTCCGGTGACCTCCTCGAACTCTTTCGCGACGGTCACCAGTTCACGCAGGTTCTCCAGCCGGCTGTACGCCTCATCGGTGCCCTCAGCCTGCAGCATCGCCTGATACCCGGTCTCGACGATCGCGGCGTCGATCAGGTCGGTGGTCTTGACCCGCTGGGCGCGGTCGCGCAGCCGGGCGAGCAGGTCGACGAAGTCGGCGGCGGCCCGCTGCGCGGATTTGGGCAACTCCTCCAGCGCCTCAGGCCTGGCCATCGCCTCCGGTAGGCTCAGCCCGTGCGAGGCGGCGTAAACCTCCAGACGCTGCAGGCTGACGTCGCCGATCCCGCGGCGCGGCACGTTGACAACGCGCGTGAGGCTAACCGCATCTGAGGGAACGAGCGCTAGGCGGAGGTAGGCGATGATGTCGCGGATCTCTTTGCGTTCATAGAACCGCACACCCCCGACGATCGTGTAGGGAATCCCCGCCCGCAGAAACTGCTCCTCAAACAGGCGGGACTGCGCGTTGGTCCGGTACAAGACGACGAGGTCGCGGTACCGGAGAGTCGGTCCGGGCCCCGCCGAGCCGTCCTTCAGGCGCGCGATCTCGCCGGTGACGAACCGGGCTTCGTCGTGGCCATCGGACGCTTCGTAGAGGACGACCGGGTCGCCCGCGGGATTGGCCGTCCACAGTGATTTCCGGTGGCGGTGCGGGTTGTGCTGGATGACGTCGCCGGCCACCTGGAGGATGGTCTTCGTCGACCGGTAATTCTGCTCCAGCTTCACGATGGTGGCGTCGGGGTAATCGCGCTCGAACTCGAGAATGTTGCGCACGTCGGCGCCGCGCCACCGGTAGATCGATTGATCGTCATCGCCAACCACGCACAGGTTGCGGTGCCGTTCGGCCAGGGCGCGGATGATCCGGTACTGCGCGCGGTTGGTATCCTGATACTCGTCGACGAGAATGTGGGCGAACCGCTCCTGATACTCCGCCTTCACGTCCGGCGCCTCGGTGAGGAGGCGGATTACGTCCAGCAGCAGGTCGTCGAAGTCCAGCGCGTTCTGCTCGCCCAGCGCGCGCTGATAGGCATGGTAGACTCGGGCGACGATCTCCTCGTACCATCCGGTCGCCTGCTCGGCGTAGGTCTGCGGCCCGATGGCCTCATTCTTTGCGCGGTCGATCAGGGCGAGGATCACCGCCGGGGGGAAGCGCTGCTCATCCAGTCCCATCTGCTTCAGGCACTGGCGCACGACGGCGCGCTGGTCATCGTCGTCGAAGATCACGAAATTCTTCCCGACGCCCACACGGTCCCCGTGGCGCCGGAGGATGCGGCTGCAGATATGGTGGAAGGTCCCGATCCAGATCGCCCGGGCGACCGCCGCGCCCACCAGGCGGTCCACCCGCTCCCGCATCTCATTGGCGGCCTTGTTAGTGAACGTGACGGCCAGCACGCGGCCCGGCGAGACGCTGTGCTGGTGCAGGAGATAGGCAATCCGGTGGGCGAGGACGCGGGTCTTGCCGCTGCCGGCGCCGGCCAAGATCAACAGCGGACCGCCCGGGTGGATCACGGCCTGTCGTTGGGGAGGGTTCAGCTCTTCAAGCAGATCCACCATGTCGCAAAGATCAGTGTACTATTCCCACTCGATGGTTGCGGGGGGTTTCGAGGTGATGTCGTACGCCACGCGGGTGATCCCGGGGATTTCACGCGTGATCCGGCTCGCGATCCGTTCCAGCAGGTCATCGGGCAGGCGGGCCCAGTCTGCCGTCATGCCGTCCTGGCTGGTAACGACACGCACGACCACGGTGTGGCCGTAGGTGCGGGCATCGCCCATGACTCCCACCGAATGCACCGGCAGCAGCACCGCGAACCCCTGCCAGACGGTGCGCATGAGGCCGGCGGCGCGCAGCTCCTCTACCACAATGGCATCGGCGGCCCGCTCCACTTCCAGGCGGTCGGGCGTGACCTCGCCCAGCACCCGGATGGCCAAGCCGGGCCCCGGAAACGGATGCCGCCAGACCATTTCATCGGGGAGCCCGAGCTGCCGGGCGACTTCGCGCACCTCGTCTTTGAAGAGCTCGCGGAACGGCTCGATGAGGCGGAACTGCATGTGCTCCGGGAGCCCCCCGACATTGTGGTGGGTCTTGATGCGCGCCGCCGTGCGGGTGCCGCTTTCGATGACGTCCGGGTAGAGGGTGCCCTGGACTAGGAAGTCCACCGTCCCGAGCGCCCGGGCCTGCTCGCCGAACACCGCGATGAACTCTTCCCCGATGACGCGGCGCTTGCGCTCCGGGTCGGCGATGCCGGTCAGTCTATCCGCAAAACGCGCCCGCGCGTCGACGTGGACCAGCGGGATCTGGAAGTGATGGCGGAAGGTCTGGAGGACCTGTTCGGGCTCGCCGCGCCGGAGCAGGCCGTGGTCGACAAAAATGCAGGTTAGCTGGTCGCCGATCGCGCGGTGAACCAGCGCGGCGGCCGCCGCCGAGTCCACGCCCCCGGAGAGGGCGCAGAGCGCACGGGCGGTCTTCACCGTCCGGCGGATCGCGTCGACCTGCGTGTCGATGAAGGCTCCCATCGTCCACTGCGGGCGGCATCCGCAGACGCCGGTGAGGAAGTTGTCCAGGACCTGCGCACCCCACGGGGTGTGGGTCACCTCGGGATGGAACTGCACGCCGTACTGCCGGCGTTCCCGGTTGCCCATGGCGGCCACCGGGTTGTGATCGGTGCGCGCCAGAGCGGTGAACCCGTCGGGGAGTGTGACCACGGAGTCTCCGTGACTCATCCAACACATCAACTTTGGCTCCAGCCCGTTGAATAGATCAGCCCGGTCGTCGACGAACAGCCGGGTCCGCCCGTACTCGCGGTGTCCCGCCGCCGCCGTCTGCCCCCCCAGCGCGTGGGCGATCAGCTGCATCCCGTAGCAGATGCCCAGGACCGGAATCTGGCCATCGAAGATCCTCGGGTCGCAGCGCGGGGCGCCGGGCTCATAGACGCTCGCGGGTCCGCCGGACAGGATGATCCCTTTCGGCCGGCGGGCCATGAGCTCGTCGAACGAGACGTCGTACGGCAGGATCAGACTGTAGACTTTGCTCTCGCGAACTCGGCGGGCGATCAGTTGCGCGTACTGCGCTCCGAAGTCAAGCACGATGACGGTATCGACCGCAAAGGGACGGGACCCGGGACCGGGGACCGGGGACCAGGCGGACGGGTCGATTCTGGTCCCTGGTCCCTGGTCCCTGGTCCCATCGCTCAGAGCGATCCGCTCCTGCCTCGTCATCGCCCCTGCCCCACCTTCTGGGCGAACTGCAGGGCTTTCCCCTCACCCGCCAGCGTGGGGGCGATGATCACTTCCGCGCGGTGCATCTCCTGGATCGACCGTGCCCCGCACATCCCCATCGCGGTGCGCAGCGCTTCGGCCAGGTTCTGTGATCCATCATCCGTCTCCGCGGGGCCGAGCAGAATCTGCCGCAGCGTCCCGGTGGGCGTGACCTTGACGCGCGTCCCGCGCGGGAGGGCCGCGTGCGGGGTAGCCATGCCCCAGTGGAACCCCCGGCCGGGGGCCTCCTCCGCCCGGGCCATCGCGGAGCCCAGCATGACGGCGTCGGCGCCACAGGCCACGGCCTTGACCACATCCCCGCCGACGGCGATCCCCCCGTCGGCGACCAGGGGGACGTAGCGTCCGGTCCGGCGGTGATACTCGTCGCGCGCGGCCGCCACGTCGGCGATCGCGGTCGCCTGCGGCACACCGACCCCCAGGACGCGACGGCTGGTACAGGCCGCCCCGGGGCCCACCCCGACGAAGACGGCCGCCGCGCCAGCCTCCAGCAGCGCCATCGCCGCGTCGTAGCCCACGCAGTTGCCGACCATCAACGGCACGTCGACGTCCTCGACGAGGTCTCGGACCGAGACCGACCGGCCCTGCGACGAGTGGTGGCGGTCGGTGACCACCGTGGACTGGAGCACGAGCAGTTGCGCGCCGGCCTGCGCGGCCAGCGGGAGCAGACGGCTCGCGCGGGCGGGTGTCACGGACACGCAGGCGAGCGCGCCCGCGGCGACGATGTCGCGAACCCGCGCCGTCACCAGAGACTCTTTGACCGGCTCCTGGTATAGCTGCTGCATGAGCCCGACCACGGCCTCGGGCGGAGCCGCGGCGATCTGTTCCAAAGGTTCGTCGGGACGCTCATAGCGCGTGTACAACCCCTCCAAATTCAAGACGCCCAGCGCGCCCAATTGCGAGAGCCGGATGGCCGCCTGCGGATCGACGACGCTGTCCATCGCCGCGGCGATGAACGGGAGGGCAAAGCGGTAGGGACCGACGGACCAGGAGAGATCGACGTCGTGCGGGTCGACAGTGGCCGACGACGGGGCCAGCGCGATCTCATCCAGCCCGTACGCGCGCCGCGCGACCTTGTCCCTGCCGATGAACTCCATCACCGCACCGAGCGGGCCGCGCCCGCCACCTCACTGCCGACCGGCTCCTGGCCGTAGATCTCCGGTTTGAGCACGCAGATGAACGGCAGGTTCCGGTAGCGGCCGTTGTAGTCTAGCCCATAGCCGACGACAAACTTGTCGGGGATCTCGAACCCGCGGTAGTCGATCGGCACGTGGCGCAGGCGCCGCGGGACCTTGTCCAACAGCGCGCAGACCCTGAGGCTGGCCGGGTACCGCGCCTTTAGCGTTTCCAGGAGGTAATCCATCGTCAGACCGGTATCAATGATGTCGTCCACGATGAGGACGTGCCGGCCTTCGATGGTTTGGTCCAGGTCCTTGAGAATCCGCACGATCCCGGAGCTTTCCGTCTTGGTTCCATAGGAGCTGGTGGCCATGAAGTCCAGCTGGCAGGGAATCGTGATCTGCCGGAGGAGATCGGACACAAACAGAACCGCTCCCGTCAGGATCCCGACGAGGAGCGGTTCTTTGCCCGTATAGTCACTGCTGACCGCGCGCCCCAGCTCCCGGATTCGGGTCTGGAGCGCCTCCTCCGGGATGAGGATTTCGTCGATATCGTCACGCAGCGCCACGCGCCCGCCCTCCCGGAAATTTGGGTTCATTATAGTGAGCACCCCCACCGGTGTCAATGAACGCTCGGCGGCTGGACTCGTCGAATGTTCGTGTTTCTGGCGTGGCGGGCACTGCCGCCGGTGTTAGTTAGGGTCTAACCCTATTGAAGACCTAACGAACAAGGACCGGGGACAGGCGGCTGCCCGGTTTCACCAACGGCACGCCGTCGCGGCACAGCTCGCACATCGACGGGATGAAGGTGGGGGCTTCGATCGCGGCCAGGGCCTCGAAGGGGCAGTCAAACCCGAGCGGGCCCGCGCTGCGGTCGACGATTGCGCCGATGCCGACCGCGACTCCACCGTGCCGCTCGACCAGCCGCTTCACCTCGCGCGTTGCGGCGCCGGTTGTCACGACATCTTCGACGATGAGTACGCGTTCCCCGGGCGCAATCGTGAATGAGCGGCGAAGTTCGAACTTTCCTTCGACGCGCTCGGCGAAGACGGCGCGGACACCCAGGGCCCGGGCCACCTCGTGTGCCACAATCATGCCGCCGTAGGCGGGACCGATCACCGCCTGCGGGCGGGACGGGCGAAACGGATGGGCCAGAGCGCTCCCGACGGCGCCGGCATGGTCTGGAAACTGAAGGAGCAGCGCGCACTGCACGTACTGGGAACTATGCATGCCGGAGCTGAGGAGGAAGTGACCGGTCTGGAACGCGCCCGTGTGTTTGAGCAGGGCGATGATCTCAGTGCTGTTCATCGCCGTCACCCCACCAGAGGAATAGGTATCAGTTCCCGGCGCGCGCGTGCGGTTCCTGGTGCAGCACGGCGTCCATCTCCTGCAGGATGGCGCGGATCGCGGCCCCTGGATCTACTGCTGCCACGACCGGCCGGCCGATGACGAGATAGTTGGCCCCGGCGCGCAGGGCTTCGGCCGGCGTAGCCACACGGCGCTGATCGCCGGCGTCAACGCCGCCGGGTCTGATGCCGGGCGCCACCACCACAAACTCCGGACCGCAGGCGGCCTTGATCGCCACGGCCTCGCGCGCGGACGCCACCACACCGTCGAGGCCGCACCATTTGGCGCGGGCCGCCGTATCGATGACTTCGGCCGTCACCGCCGGCCGGTCTTCGACGCTCGTCAGACGCGTCACGCCCAGCAGGCGCGGGCGGGTGCTCGACGGGCCCGCGGCAAGCGCGGCCACCGCGGCCCGGAGCGCCTCCTCGCCCGCGGCCACGTGCACGTTCAGCATCGCCACTCCCAGGCGCACCGCGGCGCCAACAGCCGACGCGACGGTACGCGGAATGTCGTGATACTTGAGGTCGAGGAAGACCTGCCCCCCGCGCTCCAGCACCATCGTAACCGCCGACGGGCCGGCGGCGGTAAAGAGCTCGGAGCCTACCTTGAACCAGCGGGCCACCTCCCGAACTCGCTGGACCACCCGGGTAGCCTCCTGGAGCGTCGGAACGTCCAGCGCGACGATCAGCCGGTCGGCGGCCGAAGATGCAGACCGTGAAGACCGGGTCACGCGCGTCTGTGTGCGCACCTATGTCCTCCCCTCCACCTGAAGAGCGCCGATGACGTCGCCGATCCCATGCATCTGGTGACGCTGCAGATACTGGACCAGGCCTTCTGTGATCTCTGCGGCGGCGCCGGGACGGTCGATGACCGCGGACCCGATGGCCACCGCCCTGGCACCGGCCAGCAGGAACTCCAGCGCATCCTCCGCCGTGGCGATGCCGCCCATTCCGATCACCGGGAGATGGCAGTGCCGCACGACTTCCCAGACCATCCGCACCGCGACTGGCCGGATCGCCGGACCCGACAGGCCTCCGGTGACGCCTCCGAGCTTCGGCCGGCGGGTGTGGACGTCAATGGCCAGCCCGGCCAGCGTGTTGATCAGCGACACGGCATCCGCACCGCCGTCCTGTGCCGCCCTGGCGATGGGGACGACGTCGGTCACGTTGGGCGTCAGCTTGACGAACAGCGGCCGCGGGCACACCGCCCGGACCGCCGCCACCAGCTCGCGTGTCTGGGACGGGTCGGCGCCGAAGATCAGTCCGCGGTCCACGTTGGGGCAGGACACGTTGAGCTCCACCGCCGCTACCCCGTCTTCCTGACCCAGCCACTCCGCCACGGTGACGAACTCTTCGACGGTCTCGCCGGCAATGCTGACGATGATCGGCGTCCCCAGGGTGCGGAGGAACGGCAGGTCTTTGGTGACAAATCCTGCGAGGCCGTGGTTGGGGAGGCCCAGAGCATTCAGCCATCCTCCGTCGGTCTGCACCACCTGGGGATACGGGTGGCCTTCACGCGGGTGCAGCGTCACCGACTTAGTGATGAACGCCGCGAAGGCCCGGAGGTCGACGGTGGCCTGCACTTCCCTCCCGAACCCCAGCGGCCCGGGCGCCGCGAGGATGGGATGCGCCAGCGCGATCCCCGCGATGTCGACGGCCAGTGATGGGCTCCGGGCCTCGGGCTCCGGGCTCCGCGGGACCACACCCTGTGACGCGCTCTGCGTCATCTGGCGCGCACTTCCTCGCCGGCGAAATCCGGCGCCCGGTGCCCGGTGCCCGTACGTTCGTCGTACTTGATCTCCCCCGCGACGATCGTCAGCACCGGCTGCCCCACCAGCGGCCATCCGGCGAACGGGGTGTTGCGGGACTTTGACGCAAAGGAGGCCGGATCCGCAGTCCAGGCGCGGTCCGGATCGATCAGCACCACATCCGCGGGCGCACCGGGTTCCAGCCGGCCGCCGGGAAGCCCAAGGATGTCCGCCGGAAGGGTGCTCATGCGGCGCAGGGCCTCCGCCAAGGGCAGCACGCCGGGACGCACCAGGTGGGTCAGCACGAGAGCCAGCGCCGTTTCCAGGCCGACGACACCAAACGGCGCCTGGTCAAACTCCACGAGTTTGTCTTCAGGCGCGTGGGGCGCGTGGTCGGTCGCGATGACGTCGATCGTCCCGTCCGCGAGCCCTTCGAGCAGCGCCGAGCGGTCAGCGGCCGCGCGCAGCGGCGGGTTCATTTTGGCGTTCGTGTCAAACCCGCGCACGGCCTCTTCGGTGAGCAGGAGGTGGTGCGGGGTGACTTCGGCGGTGACCCGGACGCCTCTCCGCCGAGCCTCACGGATCAGCCGCACGCTGCCGGCGCTGCTGACGTGCGCGATGTGCAACCGGGCACCCGTGGCTTCCGCCAGCAGGAGGTCCCGGGCGACGACGACCTCCTCGCTCGACGAGGGGATTCCCCGGAGCCCCAGGATCGCGGACCATCCACCGTCGTGCATCACGCCTCCGTCGCTGAGGGCGCGATCTTCGCAGTGTTCGATCAGCGGGAGGTTGAACTGCCGGGCATACCGCATCGCCCGACCCAGCAGACCCGCATCGGCCACGGCGTCGCCGTCGTCAGAGAGCGCCACCGCTCCGGCCGCCGCCAGGCCGGCGATCGGGGCCAATTCTTGCCCAGCCCGGCCTTTGGTGATGGTCCCAATGGGATGGACGCGGCACGCCCCGGTCTTCGCCGAGCGGCTGAGGACGTACTCAATGACCGTGGGATGATCGAGGGGCGGTGCGGTATTCGGCATGCAGGCGACCGCCGTGAACCCGCCCCGCACGGCCGCGGCGGTGCCCGAGACGATATCTTCCTTGTGCGTCTGCCCCGGATCGCGCAGGTGGACGTGCATGTCGACCAATCCCGGCGCGACGACGAGGCCCTGCGCGTCGAGCACCTGATGCCCAGCGGGAGCGAGTGCCGGCCCGACGGCGGCGATGCGCTCGCCCTCGAGCAACACGTCGGCGGCCCGCTCACCCCCGCCGGCCGGGTCGACGACGCGCCCTCCGCGGATCAGCAGACCCATGACTATTCCTTGTCCCCGATCATTGCCGGGACAGTTTCGCGTTCCCGCGTTCCCGCGTTCCCCGTTTCCGAAATCTTATCGAGTCCCAGGCACCACAGCAGTACCGCCATCCGCACCGCCACGCCGTTGTGGACCTGCTGGTGGACGGTGGACTGCAGTCCGTACGCAGCATCCGCCGACAGTTCCACGCCGAGGTTCATCGGGCCGGGGTGCATCAACAGCGCGCCGGGCCGCGCCAGCGCCAGCGTCTGCGGCGTGATCGCGTACATCCGCGCATACTCGCCCAACGACGGCACGTGGCCGTGCTGCTGGCGCTCCAGCTGCATCCGCAGCGCGATCACAACGTCGGCGCCTTCGAGACCTTCCTCAAGCGACGACGTCATTGCCACCGACAAAGGAAAAGGGAAGAAGGAAGAAGGAAGCAGCGTCGACGGACCAACCAGAGTGACAGCGGCCCCCAGCATGGTGAAGCCCCACAGGGCGGAGCGCGCCACGCGGGAATGGATGACATCGCCCACGATCGCCACCCGCAGGCCCGCGATGCGTCCGGCGCGCTGGCGGACGGTGAGCAGGTCGACCAGGCCCTGGGTGGGATGCTCATGCATGCCGTCGCCCGCGTTCACGATCGCGCTGCGCACCCAGCGGCTCGCCAGGTGCGCCGCGCCGGCCGAGGGGTGCCGGATCACCACCACGTCCGCGCCCAGCGCCTCCAGCGTCTGAACGGTGTCGACGAACCTCTCCCCCTTCTTCACGCTGCTGCGGTCGACATCGCAACGGATGACGGCAGCGCCGAGCCGCTTGGCTGCCAGCTCGAAGGAGATCTCCGTGCGGGTGCTGGGTTCGTAGAAGAGGGTAACGACCGTCCGGCCTTCGAGCGCGCCCGCCGGGGCGCCCCGTTCGCAACGGTCCGCCAGGTCCAGGAGCTGGAGCAGCTGACCGGCGTCGAATTCGCGCAGGCCCAGCAGGTGGCGGCGCATCACACGCCTCCGAGGGAAAAAGGACGAGGGAAGAAGGAAGAAGGAAGAGGGAGAGGGAGAAAACACAAACGGCAGAGGAGCAATCTCCCCTGCCCTCTTCCATCTTCCCTCTTCCTTTTTCCCTTGTGCATGGCCTTTCCGGCCTCACGGGGCCGGCTTAAAGGATCTGCTTCACAGAAAATCTAGCATATCTCGGACAAAAAGGAAAGAGGGGGAGAGGAGACCGGCGGCAGCCGTCTAATCCCTGGCCCGAAGAGGGCATTTGTACTCATGCATGCTCAATCCTACCCTGGAGGAGGGAGCACCTCAATGAAGCGACTGTCAGCCATTGCCCTCGTGTGTGCTCTTGCCGTTGCTCCGAGTCTGTGGTCTCCCATGCCTGCGTCGGCGCAAACCCCGGCCCAGCGCGGGAGGTCGCTTGACCTGCTCTTCTACTCGTCGGGCGGGACCACGGCCCTGTCCTTTGGGGCCACGTACCCGTTCAGCTTCATTCTCGACGGGACGCTCAACTACACCAGTTCGGGAGGCACGAGTCAGGTCGACCTCGGCGCCCGGTACTGGTTCCCAGCAAGACCCGCAGGGCTTGCGCCTTACGTCGGCGCGGGCGTGCGCTTCGCCGGCGCCACGACGGGATTCTTCGTCGGAGGCGGCGCCGTGGCACGGCTGGCGCCCCAGTGGAACGGGTATGTCGGCGTCAACCTGGTGTCCTCAGGCGGAGCCAGCGTGACGTCGTTTGACGTCGGCGCCCAGTACATATTCTCGAGCCGCGTGGGGGGTGTGGTGGGCCTGACGGGTTCTGGCGGAACGTCCTCGCTCTACCTTGGCGTCACAATGAGCTACTAGGCACCCGATCTGTCAGATCTACGAGGAGCAGGGTGAACATCCCCTGCTCCTTTCTACTTAGGGGGACAGCGACCAGCGATTCACGTAATCCGCCACGGCGTGGTCCGCAGCCCTGACCATCCCGGTGAGCCGACCGACGCCATAACCCGTGACTTCTGAGAAATACACTTGGCGCGTGGCCACGACCGTCAGTCGAAAGGCGAGGGTGACCGTCGACTCGGGTGGGCCGAGCTCGGTCGGGTCATCGAGCCGGCGCACGGGCTCCGTCTCGGCACGAACCAGCCGGCCGGTGATCACGGCGTCCGCCCCAAGCCGGCGGCCGAAGGTTTCAGTGACCCCCAGACCGGAGAGGTCTTCGGGCCGCAGTCCGGCCTCCCGCAGGGCGGACTCCGCGTCGGCAAAGGCCACGACCTGCACACGTTTCCGGGAGAGCAGCTCGGCCAGGCGGCCCGAGGCGTGACGGGCAAGGTTCCGGCGCATACCTACCTCATCGGCGAACGGGACGATGACGACGACCGCTGCCACGGGCTGTACCGCCGCAGCCGGCCGGCCGAGCGTCGAGACCGCGACCGTGAGGATCGCGGCGACTAGGTGCCGCGCTTTTTCACGATGGTCCACGTCGTCCCATCCCACTTGACCAGATCGCCCACGTCGACCTGTGACCAGAAGTAGCCAGGAACCTCGTACTCGACGGAGTTGATCACGACGATGTTGGACCGGGCGTAGGCGTTCACCCGCTTTGCCTCCACCCACCCGATGACGCCAACCTGGCCGGTCGGCTGATCGCCCCCGCAGGAAGGAATCACCTGTGCGAACGCCGTGACCAAAACGACCAGCAGGGTGACTTTCAGCATCATGACCTCCGTGAATCCGCCCCGCCCTCATTATAAGGGGTTTCTCAGCGGGGAAGAAAGAGGACTTCCCGGCCGGTTCCCGGCCGGGAAGTCCCGATAGAACACTGACCCCTAGTACGAGTAGGTCAGCTGAACGCGGTAGAAGTCGAGCGTGTCCACGCCGGCGAGCTGCGTCTTGAAGTAGTTGAGGCTCACCGACGTATTCGCCGCGAGCGCGTAGGCGATCGACGCGTAGTACTCGACGACATCAGCGCCACCGACCTTCTGGTCGCCTTGCTCATAGGAAATCGTCCCAGAGAGCGATGGACTGAACTTTAGATCGAGCGCCGCGCCATATCCGGTGAAGTTCCAGTCCAGGTAGTCCCAGTCCCCGATCTCGGTCGTCGCGCCGCCGTGGAACGGAACGCCCGCGCCGGCGGTCGCCGAGCCGTAGTCCTTATACCACAAGGTAAGGGCTGGAGACAGACCACCCATCATTGCGCCCAGATCCCAGCCTATCCAGACGATGTACGCGTTGGAACTCGTCCCAGCGCTTACGTCGGGATTGAAGCTGGCGTAGGCTGCGCCGACGCTGAACCCGGGGAACAGGTCGCCCGCCAGGTCCACCTGATATCCGGTGTCCGACGTGTTCACGGCGCCGGTCACCGATGTCGGCGTGTCGCCGGCCGCGGTGGTGATGCTGGATGGAGCGCCCTGACCGTTGCGGCGCTGCATCAGGGCCGACACGCCCAGGTTCCAGCCGGCCAGCATGCCGGTTTCGACGCGAGCGGTCCAAATGTCGAGCCCGTTCGACTCGCGCCAGTCTGCGATGTCGAAGCTGAAGCCGCCCCAGCTGCCGGACGCCTTCAAGCCGTCCGCCACACCCACAGGCGAGAAGATGTCTGAGTTGGACGGGTCAAACAGCAGACCGTACCCCGACCAGCCGACACCGGACAGCGTGTATGCCTGCTGCCCGAGCCGCCAGTTCAGTCCGAATACGCCGGCCAGGTCGAGATAGGCATAGTCGAAGTTGACGGTCTGCATGAACTCCGGACTGCGGAGGTCGAAGTCGAACCTGAAGGCCCGCTGACCAGCAGGGCCGGTGCCTCCAGGAAGACCGCCGCCGCCGCCGCCAAACGATGCCCGCGCGACGGCCGTCACGTTGCTGCCCGCCTTACCGGTGAAGGTCATCCGGTTGCGGTAGCGGATCGACGGTGCGGTATCCCCGACGCTGCCTCCCGGAAAGACGTTGTACCGGAGGCGGACGTCGCCCTTAACGGCGACGTTGTCCTTCGTCCCCTTCAAAGCGGTCAGCTCTTCCTCAACCGCCGTGACCCGAACACCGAGGGCCGCCAGCTCTGCGCGGAACTCGTTGACGAGCCGCTGGATGGTCTGGACGTCCGCGCGGGTGACTTGCGGCGCGGGAGCCGCAGGTGCCGGCGCGGGTCCGGGAATCTTGATGGCCTCGATGCGAGCCAGGATTCTGGCGACGATCATGGCCACCTCGTATCGCGTGACTCCCCGATCGCCCTTGAAGGTACCATCCGGAAAGCCTTCGATGATGCCCTTCGCGGCGAGCTCAGCGATCGCGTCAAACGCCCAGTGGTCGGTCGGGACGTCGGCAAACGGCTGAGCAAAGACGGGGGAGACAACCGCGAGCACGAGGGTTGCTGCAACAGCAAGTGCGAGATTCCTCATCTGCTCGTTACCCCCTTGGATTTTTGGGTCTTCGAGCCAGCGGCCAGCGCACAGACAAACGAGTGTGCGAGTTTCCTCTTTGCTGCGACGGTGGCCGTGGGCTCACTGAAGCCTACCGTCCAGGCACCGGCGGACCGAGGGGTTGCACCTCCCTTCCTCCGCGCGAATGCCGCCCTGTGGAACGGCAGGACACTTGAATACCTTGCCAGTCCAACTAGTCCAAGGAGCAATACTCCGCCATTCCGGGAAATCCTGCCCTGGGGCATGGGATTGCGGAAAAGATACAAAGTTTTATATAGGTCGCCTCTTCCCCTCAAGGAACCGCTCCAGAATCACCACCGCGGCGTAGTCGTCGTACGGCTCCGGGGGAAGCTGCATTGAGCGCGGGAGCAGACGCCGCCATCCGCGGGGTGGATGGTCGGCGAAATACCGGCGCCTGGCCAGCAACGTCGTGTGGGCCTCTCCGACGGCTTCAACGGGAACGCCGGGCAGTGCATCCACAAGGATCCGGCGGAGGGCGTCGCCTCCGGTCCGGTCCCCTACGACCACCTGCGTCACCGCATGCCGGCTGCCCCACTCCCGCAGGAGCGGGGCCAGGCCCGCGGTGGGGACCACGCCGCGCTCCAGGATCGTAAGAACGCCTCCCGCCGCGTCGGCGACCACCACTCCGCTCTTGGCACGACCGGGATCGATGGCCATGATAACGAGACAGGGAAGAGGGAAGAGGGAAAAGGGAAGAAGGAAAAGGGGGAAAGGGAAGAAGTAAGAGAGAAAGTCCACTACTCTATCGTCCTTGCCTTTTCGATCGCGGAAGTCAGCATTGCGATGACTTCATGGCACAGCCCGTGCACTTCCTCATAGGTGGCCCGGTCAATCGCCTTAAGTTCCTCAGCGAGGAGGATCCAATAGTCTGCTTCCCATGCGGAACCTCTCGAAAGGTTTAGATATCGCGTGAACGACTTCCCTCGTTGTCCCCCATAGCCTTCCACGATATTTGCTGGGACAGACATTGCCGCCCTGAGCAGTTGGGTTCTGACTATCCTTGCCTCTTCCGACCGCGGAAATTTCTGGGAAGCCTTCAATACCGCCCTGAGAAGTGCATGGGCTCTTTGCCAAATAGCCAGTCTCTTGTATCCCAAGGCTTCCAAACATCCACCCGCCTGCCCTCCCGCTGTCCCTTCTTCCCTCTTCCCTCTTCCTTCTCCCCTTCACGGTACGACAAATCGGACAGGGATCAGCACCCAGGCCTCGATCGGCGTGCCGTCCCGAGTAGCTGGCGTGAAATTCCAGGTGGCCGCGCTGCGCAGGGCGGCCGCGTCGAGCGCCGGAACGCCCGACGACCGCATCACCTCTGCCTGAGCGACGGAGCCATCCCGGCGTACGAGGACCCGCAAGACGACCAGACCCTGGGCGGCTTCGACCCGGAGCCGCGGGGTCAGCGCGTTACGGTCGAGGACGATGCGATACCCCTCGGACGGATATCCCGACGATCCGCGGCTCACCAACACGGGAGGCGCCAGCACCGGAGTGTGGTCCGAATCGGACCGCGCCTCCCCACCCGGCGCAGTCGCCTGCTCGCCGGCCGCGCCGTGTTCGACTGCTCCCGAACCCCCGTCGGGCGGCTCTCTGTGTCGCGGCGTGGAACGATTCTCCGCCGCAAGCTGACCCGGGGACGGAACTGCGTGCGCGGCGTCCTGCTTCACCGGATCCGGTGCACGAGGAGTGGAAACCTTGACGTCTGCGCCGGCCCGCGGTCCTGTCGCGGCGGGTTTCCGCGGGGCCGGAGCAGGCTCGACCGCTGCCCCCGGCCCGCCGGAGGTCGGGCCGGCCTCTTCTTCGGCGGTGGGCGCAGGTGGATGGGGCCGGACCACCCGCAGCTCCGGGGACGCCAGCCATGCGGCGATTACGAGACCGGCACCGATACCATAGAGGACCGCCGCGCCCGTGCGCACAGCTAAAACCTCCTCGTGTAGGCGACGAACGCCGTCCTGCCCGGAGCCGGATACCCCGCAATCGGTTCATACTGAAGATCCGCGACGTTGTCCACGCCGACCTGCCATTCCGCCCCGTCCCCTGCAAGCGAAGCGAATCGCAAGCCGGTGACGACGTAGCCGCCCAGGACGACTCGGGTGAACGCTGCCGGGTCCACGTCGGGCCGACTGCCCACGTAGCTCGCCAGGGCGCTCATCGTGCCTCCGGCAACCTTGAGGTGCAGGGCGGCCGACGCCGTGACCCAGGGGACGCGCAGCAGTTGATCTCCCGTGCTGTCATCAACCGCCCGCGTCGCCGTCACGTTGACCGCGCCGCGAAGGAGCGGCGAGAACTGCCCGGTGATCTCCAGAGAGCCGCCGGCCATCGTCGCGCGGCCAATGTTCTGGGGGATGAACGACACGTCCGGACGGATCAGATCCGCCGCCGACGTCCCGAACACACCGACCCGCACCTCGACTCCGGATGTCGCCTGCCACGCGAGTCCGGCATCCGCCGACCAGGCGGACTCGGGCCGGAGAGCCGGGTTGTCGAACGGAGCAAAGTACAGTTCACTCAGCGTCGGCCCGCGAAACGTGCGGCCGATGCCCGCGCGCAGCGTCACCCCCTCCCGGATGACATGCACGATCCCCACGCGGGGATTCAGCTGGCCTCCATACACCGAGTGCAGGTCGTACCGAAGTCCAGTCGACAGCACGGTGCGAGGCGTGAGCTGTCGCTCGTCCTGGAGATAGAGACCACCGATGGCGGCCTGCCGGCTGCCGACCGGCCCGTTGTCCACGAGCGCCTGGCTCTGAAGCTCGGCCCCGAAGACCTGGGTACGGCCTGGCGCGAGGTGCACGACCCGCTGGATGGTCGCGCCGAAGACCTGGGTGGCCACACGACTGTCCACAGAGGATGCGGGATCGACGAACCGGAAATCATCCCCCCACCAGTACGCGCGAACGGCCCACTCTCCGTCTCCCCGTGATCGGGTCCAGTCCGACGATAGGACCGTCCGTGTCTCTGTCTGCCGGGCCTGCGGTGAGGGAAAAGCGGTGGAACCCGGTGTGCCGAGCGAGCTCTGGAAGTGATTGACTCTCACCACCACCGGGTCACCGGCAGCCGTCTCCCACGCGGCCGTGCCCAGGACCGTGGTCGACCCGACATCGCTGTTGGACCGGCTTCCCTCCGATGCGAACCGGTCGGCCGCCAGCCTCACCCGCCCGTCGAGTGACGTCCACTGGCCGGAGGCCGCAGTCGTGGACAGGCCCCCGCTGCGCGCCTGCACCGACGTGGCGGGCTGATCCATCGTGACGACGTTGATCACGCCGCCGAGCGCAGGTCCTCCGTAGATCGCAGAAAACGGACCGCGCAGGACCTCCACCCGCTGGACGTGGGCCGTGCTCACGGTGCTGAGGTCGAATAGGCCCTGGATCGCGCTGTTGACGGGGACGCCGTCGATCAGCACGAGCACCTGATTGGGGCTGCTGCCCCTGATGCCGGGGAGGGTGAGCGCGCCCAAACCGCCCTGAAGGCGCATGTGGACCTCCGCGAGGAACTGCAACGCCTCCCCGACGGTGGCGACGCCCAGGAGGTCCAAGTCTTCTCTAGTCAGGACGGAAATCGCCGCCGGGGTCGAGGCGATCGGCTGAGGGCGCTTTCCAGGGACGACGACTTCGGGAAGCTCGAACGTCGGAGGCTCAGGGGGCGGAGGCTCCGGGACCTGCCCGAACGCCGCGGGGCCTCGGACACCTGCCAGAGTTGCCGCCGCGACGAAACCCATCAAAAATCCCCAGCAGCCACAATGGCGCCGGGGAGGATGATGCACCATATCGCCCACCTCCTTGTGCCGCGAAGGCGTGTGGCGTCTATGGCACGGGAAGGTCTTCTGGCTTCCGGCTCATCGCTCCCCTCCGGCCTTCCCAAGCGGCCCGCCGTCTGGCAGGTCGGGTCCGCTCAGTGGCGATCGTTGGAGAGGGGCTCACCGGTTACAGCGGCGCGACCGCGCCGGAATTGCACCGGGCTTCCCTACACCCGCACCACTTGGAGCGCGATATTCCACGAACAAGCCGGTTTCCCCTCCGCACGTAAGCCTGGACGTTCCAACATTCCAACGATCCAACGTTTTAACGTCTTCAACGGGGGACGCGGAACGACACCGTCAGTGGTCCAACGGTGTGAATGTCACGAGTGGCCACGACCTGCACGAGCACCTGACGCCCCGCGCGCTGGACCCGCGAGATCGCGGCGCGGTGGTCGTCGATGTCGACCTGGGCCGAGGGCGCCGCGGTCACCAGCGTGAAGGCCGCGGGCAGCACCTGTCCTCGGGCGAGCCGGGCCGACTGATCGGCCAGGCGCAGCAACTCGCGCCCGATGACCTCGCGGGACTGCCGGCCGTCAACAATGCCTTCGACCAGTACGGTGCCGGCCGGGTACACCAGACGGTCGTCAAACAGCTGGACAAACACCATGAGCGGCTCGCCCTTCAGCGTGTTCTGGTTTGCGACCAGCCGCAGCACGGTGTCGGTATCCCGCAGGTCGATGAGGTGCGCGATGTCGTCCCACGTCGCCCGCGGGGGAGACAGCACGACCAGATCGCCGCGGGTATCGGCCCCGATCCCGTTCTCGCGGGCAATCTCACCGGCGCGTTCCACCGCCGCCCGCACCCGCTGGCTGACGGCGCCGGACGCCTGCCGGCCGTCAATGACGTCCCGCACCACTTCCTGATTGTTGAGGTACGCGATGTCGCCCAGCGCCAGCTGCTTCAACCGGTCTTCCTGCCTGCGGATCTCCGCCTCAAGCCGCTTCGTCTCCCGCAGCACTTCGTTCAACCGGAACAGAGCGACGCGCGCCTCGGCCGACAGTAGCAGGACGACGACCAGCGTGGTGATCGTGATGAGCATCCCGGTGGCGACGGTGATCACCTGCGCCGTATGCCGGGGGCGCAATCCGAACAAGGACAGCCGCCGCCGGCCGATGCCGCGGCCTACCGCGTTCCCGACGAGCGCAATCCCACCGCTCAACGCGATCAGGACTGGGATGAGCAGGACTCCGAGTTCCATCGCCTAGAACTGTTGGAGAAGCGTAGACTTACCCTCCGTGATCCTGGGCGGGATCACAGTTTGCTCTTTCCAACTTTCAGAGCCACGAGCAACCTCAAAAACGCCCAGATCTCACGGGCGTCGAGCTTGCTGCGGCCGTGCCGGCGGTCCACAAACCGGTAAGGAATCTCTACCACCGGGCGCCCTCGGTGCCGCACGAGGATTTCGACCAGCAGCTTGTAGCCCAGCCCCACATACCCGCCGCCGGTGAGGAGTTCGCGTCGGACGGCAAAGTATCCGGAGAGCGGATCGCGCACGCGCACGCCCAGTCCGGCACGCGCCGCACGCGTCGCCGCGCGGCTCACCAGACGGCGGACGAGCGGCCAGGATGCGACGCCTCCACCGGGCACGTATCGGGACGCCACGGCGACATCGGCGCCGGCCCGGATCGCCTGCACCAGCGCGGGCAGCAGTTCTGGGGGATGCGAGAGATCCGCGTCCATCACCGTGATCACGCGGCCCCGCGCCGCGGCCGCCCCCGCGATCACCGCCGAGGCCAAGCCGGCCTTGGACTGCCGGTGCACCACGGTCATGGGGACGGCCGACGATTTCGCCAGGTGCTCGGCCAGGGCGCCGGTGCCGTCGGGGGAGGCGTCGTCAACGACGACCACCTCCATGCCCAGCTCCCCCGCGACGTCCGTGAGTCTGGACACGAGGACCGGCAGCGACATCCGTTCATTGTACGTCGGCACGATGATGGACAACTCTGGAGCCGGTCCGGCGCGCCCTGCCGTCACCGGTCCGCCCGCCGCAGCAGCGCCAGCCCGGTGGCCGCCAGTACGACGTTGGGCGCCCAAGCCGCCGGGATCGGGTGCAGACGGCCGTTTTCACCCAGCGGCAGCGCAATGGCGCTGATGATATAGTACCCGATTAACACGATGATGGTGAGCCCGAGCCCGATCGACGTGCCGGACCGGTGCGGCCGGAGCCCCACCGGCACGGCCAGGAGGGCGAACAACGCCGCCGAGAGAGGCACCGCGAGCTTGAAATGGAGCTGCACGACATAGCGCGCC
Source organism: bacterium (assembly GCA_044868695.1). Classification (GTDB taxonomy): domain Bacteria; phylum Sysuimicrobiota; class Sysuimicrobiia; order Sysuimicrobiales; family Kaftiobacteriaceae; genus JBIOWP01. The sequence continues at coordinate 11,162 of JBIOWP010000029.1, read as the reverse complement.
ACACGCTCGCCCCCGCGGCGCAGAACGCCGATGTACGCGCGCAGCTCCCCGACGCTCATCTCCGACGGGTCCCGCTGCGGCAGGGCGATCTCCGCGGGTGTCCGCTGCAGGCCCACCCGCAGCTGGTCGAACTGCGTGATGACCGTCGTCTCTCCCGCAAACGCGTACATGGTGCCCCTCCGGAACACCCAAGCACGGTCCACGTACCTGGCGTCGGCCGCTTCGATGACGCGGCGCAGCACCCCGCGCTCGATCTGGTTGACGACGACGCCCTCCATGCGCTGCTGGTCCTGGAAGAACCGCCGCACGAAGTACACTGATTCCACGCCCTCCTGCGACTCGCGGAACAACACGTTGCGCTGCTCGTTCCCGGCCTGCGTTCGAAATGCGGCCGCGAACGCGCGGCGGTAGCGCTCCTCCGCGCGGGGCACAATCCCTTCATTGATGACCAGCGTCGCCACGCTGACCAGCGTGCCAGCCGCCATGACCGAGACCGCGATCCGGGCCATGCTGATCCCGCTCGTTCGCATCGCGGTAATCTCCTGTCCGTCCGAGAGGCGGCCGACCGCCAGCAGCGCCGCCAGCAGCATCGCCATCGGGAAGCTGAACCCGACGAAATACGGGAGCCGGTACATGAGCAGCTGCAGGGCCACGCCGAGCGCAATTCCCTGCTGCAGCACCAGCCGGGACAACAGGAAGAGGTGATTGACCAAGAGCAGGGTGGCAAAGATGGCGACCCCGAACGCGAAGAGGTCGCGCAGCTGCCGCCACAGGTAGCGGTCGAGGAGGGGAATGCTCATAACTCGAAGCGCTCTCCAAGAAAGACGCGCCGCACCTCTGGATCTATCAGGAGCTGGTCAGGCTTGCCTTCCAGCAGAATGCGGCCTTCATGAATGACGGTGGCGCGGTCCGTGATGGCCAGCGTATCGCGCACATTGTGGTCGGTGATGACCACCCCCAGCCCGCGTCCCTTCAGATACCGGACCACATCCTGTAGTTCGGCGACCGACCGTGGATCGACGCCGGTAAAGGGTTCGTCCAGCAGCATGTACGCCGGCTCCATCGCCAGGACCCGGGCAATTTCCACCCGCCGGCGCTCGCCGCCGGACAGCGTTGTCCCCCGCTGCCGGCGCACCGTCATGAGGCCAAACTCCGCCAGCAACCGCTCCAGGATCTCGCGGCGCTCGGTCGCGCGCCGGCCATTGGCCTCCAGGACCATCACGATGTTCTCCTCGACGGTCAGCCCGCGGAACACAGACGGATCCTGTGCCAGGTATCCGATCCCGCGGCGCGCGCGCAAGTGGACGGGAAGGCCGGTGAGCGACTGCCCGTCGAGCAGCACTTCGCCCCCATCAGGCGGCACCAGCCCCACGATCATATAGAATGTCGTGGTCTTGCCCGCGCCGTTGGGGCCCAGCAGCCCAACCGTTTCACCCCGATCCACGCGCAGGGTCACGCCGTTTACAACGGTGCGGGCGCCGAACCGTTTCACCAGCCCCTGGGCGGCAAGCATCTCCTTACGGCGCCGCCGGGTACGCGACCAGGTGGGCGGTGCCCGCTGCGGTGACCCGTCGGGCCTGGAGTTCAACCCGCACCGTATCCGCCGTCACGATCTGCCGGCCCAAGCGCACCTCCGCGGCGCCGGAGAGCACCGCAAGATCGTCGCGCCGGCGGAAGACCGCGTGGGCCGCTCGCCCCTCAATGTCGCGATACGCCAGGCGGACGTTTCCTCTCGCGGCGATTTCCTCGTCGCGGAAGTGCGCGTCGATCTCATCGGCCAGCAGCGTCACCTCCGACGCCTGCGCACGCGCGGATTGCCGCGCGGTGGCCCGTCCCGCGCGGTGCTCGTATTCGATCACCTCGCCCGCCAGCACCGTATCCCCGCGCGAGACGACCGCACCGCCGGATGCCACCGCGCGTCCGTCGGTTCGGAACACCGCGAGCCGCATGGCCCTGAGGCGTGCGGGCTCGCCGTCCTGCTGGACCGTCGCGGTCACGCCGCCTTCCGCCAGCGCCCGCGCTTCGCGCAGCCAGACCGTCATCGAGGCGGCCGACAGCGTCACTTCCCGGTCGGCAAACGACACGCCGCCGGACACGGCCACGATCTGCGTGCGGATATCGAATCGCACCACCGGAGCGCGGACGGTGGCCCCCGCCCGCACCAGCACGACCGGATCGCCCTCCATCCGCCAGACACCGGCGGCATCGTCGAACTCGACGCGGGTCGCCCCGCTGACCTCCAGCGGGATCTGCGGTTCCTGGGCCAGCGCAGCCGGAACCGGCGCGATCCCGACGAGCAGGGCGGCGAGCGCGCCGGCCGCCGGGACCTCCAGACCGCTACTCCTGAACGCTGATCGCCACATGGCCTTCCAGCGTGATCCGCTCCAGCCCGGCATCGGTTTCCAGGTGATCCGCCCGCATCGTCATCCCCTGCTGCGTCACCGTCACTCGGCCGTCGGCGACCAGACGCCCCAGCCGGCCGTCCCACTCCACCCGGTCGGCGTGAAACGTTCTGCCGTCCTGCGCGGTCCCGGTCACGCCGCCGGAGAGCTGGATCTGTTTGGACTCCACGGTATAGACGGCGCGCGGCGCCGCCAGGTGGATCTGGCGGGTGTCGCCCCTGTACAGCCAGCCGGCGGGCTCCACCAGCATGATCACATTGCGCGCGCGATCGACCTCGAGCGATCTTGCCTGCAGGTCCCACTGCCGGCGGCCCGCCTCGTCGGTCCCCGCAAGGCGCGTCCCCTGAATCTCCAGCAGCGGCGGGGAGGGCGGTGTGGAGTCGGACGGCGCGGCCGCGGGCGTGCGCACGGCGGGCGGCTCGACGGCGATAGGCGCCATCGTCTTCCACCACACGGCTCCACCGGCGACGACGACCACCGCGATGCCCGCCCACACCCGCCAGCGTCGGGCCATCACCATGTCCATCTTACCCCTGGCCCCGCGCAGCGACAATCGCCGTCCGGGAGAGCGCCTCGATCACTTCCCGCGCGGCGCGCACGGCGGCACCGGGCGGCCCCAATCCGCCGGCCACCTGGGTGAGCTCCTCGCGCACCGCCGCCCGCCGTTGCGAATCTCGCAGCAACGCGGTGACTGCATCCGCGATCGCGTCCGGCGTCATGCGGTGCTGCAGCAGCTCGGGAACGATCTCGCGTCCGGCCAGGATGTTCGGCAGGGCGGCATAGCGCGCGCTGACGAGCCGCTTCGCAATAACCCAGCTCAGCCAGGGCAGCCGGTACACGGCGACCATCGGGATGCCCAGCGCGGCCGCTTCAAGTGTTGCGGTACCGGTGGCGACAATCAGCACGTCCGCAACCGCCATCGCGTCGTAGATCTCCGGGATTATGCGGACCGGCAATCCCGACGCAGCCACCGGCGCCGTCACCTGGCGCGCGAGGTCTTCGGAAGGAACCGGCAGAACGGCGCGCAGGTCAGGCCATGCGGCGCGCAGCCGGTGCAGCGCCCGCAGCATCACCGGTAGGTGCGCCCGGATTTCCTGTGCGCGGCTCCCGGGCATCACGCCGACCACGGGGACCCCGGCGGGCAACTGGAAACGAAGGCGAGCCTGCGCGGTTCCCATTGTAGGGCGGACCGTATCGACGGCCGGATGCCCGATGAAGACCGCGTCGGCCCCGGCGGCGCGATACGCCTCAGCCTCCGGACGCAGGGTTACCAGCAGCCGCATCCCCAGCCTGGCAACCTTCGCGGCGCGGTTGCCGCGGCGCACCGAGACCATCGGTGGGAAGTAATACACGATCGGCACGGCGCGGCGCAGCCGTTCGGCCAGGCGGAGGTTGAATGCCGCGAAGTCCACCAGCACCAGCAGGGCCGGCGCCGACCGCCGGATGAGATCCTCGACGGCACCCAGGCGGCGCAGGTGGGTCCGCAGACGCAGCAGCGGGTCCAGGTGGCCGATGGCGCTCCAGGTCGAACTCTCCGCCAATAGGGTCACCCCGGCGGCGGCCATCCGCGGCCCGCCGACCCCAAGCAGGACCACGGAGGCATCCAGGCGGAGCACTTCGGCGGCCAGAGATGCGGCGGCCATATCTCCGCTTACTTCACCGGCGATGATGAACACCGTGCGTGATGGAAGGCCGGGGGTCGGGGGTCGGTCCGTGCGCACGCCGTCTCCCCTACGGAACTGGAGTCGACCCCTGACTCCCGACCCCCGACTCCCCGAGTTCGACTCCCACCACGGCAATGCCGGCCCGATCCGCGCCGGCGAGCGCCTCGGGCCGCTCCAGCAGCAGGGTCTTTCCGGCCTCGACGGCCAGGGCAGTGGCGCCGACCTCCGCCAGCAGCGTGATCGTCTGGACGCCGATGGCCGGCAGGTCAAAACGCGGATCCTGCGCCGGACGCGCGGCCTTCACGACGACGGCGCCTCCCGCCATCGCAGCGCCACGCCGGATCGCCGCGTCCGTGCCTTCGGCGGCTTCGACCGCGAGGATCACCCCGCGCTTCAGCACGACGGTCTGTCCCACGTCGAGCGCGGCGGCCGCCCGCGCGACCAGCATGCCGAGCCGGATGTCGGCCCACTCCTCATCGCTGGGCGCGCGGCGCGTGTGCACGCCGGGGGCCACGGCGAGATCAGGCGCGAATTCGAGGGGGTTGAGCACGTGGATGCCGAGATCGCGCATCCGGGCGACGGCCTGCCGGAACACGGTCTGATCGCGACGGTCGGGAGCCTCGGCAAGCACGCGGCGGAACAGCGGGTCGCCGCGCTCCAGCAGGTCTGTCCGCGACACGCGCCCGACCATCAGGACGCGGGTGGCTCCGTGCCGCCTCAGCGCGGCGATGCCATCCTCCATCTGCCCAAAGCGGATGTGGTAGGCATGATCCGCCAGACCGTCCAGCACCGGGTCCGCGCCTTCAAGGGCCAGGCAGACGAGCGGGTGGCCGCGGGATTTTACGGCCTTCGCCAGGACCAGCGGCAGGCTGCCCCCGCCGGCGATGAGCCCGATCGCCTCGGTACGCAGATCATTCCCCATCGCTGTCCTTCGCCCAGCGGATGATGCCGCGATCCTGACTGCCCCGGATGAACTCGACCATCTCCCGCACGAACGGATCGTCGGCCAGCTCGGACTCGATGCGCGACACGGCCGTCGACACGGCCAGCCGGGAGCGGTAGAGGAGCATGAAGGCGCGCTTGATCATGGTGCGGTTGACCGGCGGCACGCCCGCGCGGGTCAGCCCGACCGAGTTCAGCCCGTGCGCTCGCGCCGGGAGCCCAAACGCCAGCACGAACGGCGGCACGTCTTTGCGGACGACAGATCCGCCGCCGACCATGACCAGGCGGCCGATCCGGACAAACTGGTGTACGCCGACATGCCCGCTGATGTTGGCCTGGTGGTCCACCAGTACGTGTCCGGCCAGCTCGGCGCCGCTGGTGATGATCACAAGATTCCCGATATGGCAGTTGTGGCCGATGTGCACGTAAGACATCAGGAAGTTGTCGTCGCCAATCTCGGTGGCCTCACCCTCGCCGTACGCCCGGTTGACGGTCACGTACTCCCGGAGGATGTTGCCTTTGCCGAGTCGCACGAAACTCTCCTCGCCCGCAAACCGCCTGTGCTGGGGGTCCTCCCCGAGGACAACGCCCGCGCTGAAATGGTTCTCCGGCCCGATGGTGACTCCCGATTTGATCACGTTGTGGGGACCGATCGACGACCCGTCGCCCACGCGGACGCCGGCTTCGATGATCGCGTAGGGTCCCACCGTGACGCCTCGGCCCAGCTGGGCGCTGGAATGGACCAGCGCCGTCGGGTGAATCGTCACCTCACCGGACATCGGCCACCGCAAAGGTGAACTCACCTTCGGCCACCAGCTCACCGCCGACCGTGGCGCGCCCCTCCACCCGGCCGATCCGGCCGCGCACCCATTTGACCGACGCCTCCATCACCAGCCGCTCGCCCGGCATCACCGGCCGGCGAAAACGCATCCGCTCGATGCCGGCGAAGTATGGGATCCGTCCGGCAAACTCGGGCGCCCGCAGGGCCAGACAGGCGCCGGTCTGGGCGATGGCTTCCACGATCAGCACACCCGGCATGATCGGCTCACCCGGGAAATGCCCGGCGAAGAACCACTCGTCCCCCGTCACGTCCTTCTCTCCGACGATGCGGTTCTCTGAGAGCTCGATGATCCGGTCCACGAAGAGGAACGGCGGCCGGTGGGGAATGACCCGTTCGATGTCTTCACGGCCTAACTGCATCAGCGCACCTCGCGCACTTTGACCATTCAACGTTTCACCTCGTCAACTCCCCAACCTGCAAGCGGCCCTACCGGAGCTCCTGCGCGACGCGGCGCGCCAGTTCCAGGTGCAGCGTGTGCCCTGCGCCGCACGCGATGACGTGCGCGTCCAGGGGGCGGGCCAGCAGCGCGAGATCGCCGATGAGATCCAGCACCTTGTGGCGCGCGGGCTCGTCGGCGAATCGCGGATCCGCCGTGTACCCCTCGGGGCCGATCCCCAGCGCGTTGTCCGCGGAGGCACCGCGCGCGAGCCCCGCGCGCCGCAGCGCGTCCAGTTCATGGACAAATCCCCACGTCCGCGCCGGGGCAATGTCGTCGGCAAACCGCTGGCGGCGCGTGTCGAAGTCGGCGACCAGGGTCGGCAGCCGGGTCTGGCGCAGCGGGACGATGTACGTCGCGCGGAAGTGATCGGAGGGCACGGCCAGGATCCATGCGGGATCACGCGCCACCCACAGGGGTGCGCCCGGCACCAGGCTCTGGAGGCGGTCGTCCTGTTCCACGATGCCGGCCTCCTGCAGCGCGGCCACATACGGCGCGGCGCTGCCGTCCAGAATCGGGAGTTCCTCGCCGTGCACCTCGACCCGCAGGTTGGCGATGCCGAGACCAGACGCGGCTGCCAGGAGGTGCTCGACGGTGCGGACAGCAGGATCGCGGCCCAGCGAGATCCCGCGACGCATCTCGCTCACAGTGCGCAGTGTCGCCCTGATGACGGGAGCGCCGGGCAGGTCGGTCCGGACAAACGTGACTCCCGCGCCGGGACCGGCCGGCAGGCAGACGACCGAGGAGGGATGCCCGGTGTGGATGCCGATCCCGCTGAGCCTGGCGGGGGTGCGGATCGTGCGCTCCGGGTGGCGAGTCAACGGCGGTGCGTCTTGCGACCGCGTGGTGGGGACGCCAGGCGATCGACCAAATCGGGCAAACGCTGCACGGCGGCCTGTTGCTTGAGGACCTCGCTGTGGGGACGAGCCGGGTCGCCAGAGACGACGGCGCCGTCCGGCACGTCTTTCGTGACGACAGAACGGGCCAGCACCATGGCTCTCGTCCCGATCCGGACGTGGTCTCTCACGCCCACCTGGCCTGCCAGCACGGCTCCATCGCCGATGACGACGCTCCCTGCGATCCCAGTCTGCCCGACGATGACGGCGGCCCGCCCCACCTGCACGTTATGAGCAATCTGGACGAGGTTGTCGATCTTCGTGCCGGCGCCGATCCGGGTCTCCCCCAGCGTGGCCCGGTCCACCGTGGTGTTGGCCCCAATCTCGACGTCATCCTCGATGACGACCCGGCCGATGTGCGGGATCTTGAGGTGGCGTCCCTGGTCGGCCGCAAAACCAAACCCGTCGCTGCCGAGCACCGCCCCACCGTGCACGATCACGCCGCGACCGATCGTGGTGCGATCGTACACCACCACGCGCGGATAGAGCACGCTGCCGTCGCCGACCGTCACCTGGCGCCCCAGCACACAGCCGGCCATGACCACGACACCTTCGCCCAGCGTGCAGCCGTCGCCGAGCACCGCGTATGGTCCAACGGAGACCGTCTTGCCCACGCGCGCCTGGTTCCCGATGACGGCCGTGGGGTGGATCCCCGGCGTTGCGGGCGAGGCGGGATGCATCAGACTGATGGCCCGCGCGAACGCAACCCGGACATCGCGCGCCCGGAGGGCCGGCTTGATGCCCGGCGGAAGGTCGTCTGACAGCAGCAGCGCGGTCGCGCCGCTCGCCTCGGCCTGCGGGAGATGGCGCGCTGTCCGCACCATTACCAGCGACCCGGGACCGGCGCGTTCGACTTCGGCGACCTCTAAAACCTCGACCTCGCCGTTTCCGGCAACGCTCGCGCCGATCGCCTCGGCCAGCTCGCGCAGTTTCATTACTTGAGCCTCTCGATCACCTGATCGGTGATGTCGACGCCGCCGAGTTTGGCCGCTTCCTTCTTGATCACGAACTGCAACCGGCGCCGGCGCGCCACCTCAGCGACCGCCTCACGGATCCGGTCATTCAGCCTGCCCTCCAGGTCTCTCCGGAACGCCGTCAGCTCGCGCACGTGCGTCTGCCGGCGGGCTTCGAGATCCTCCCGGCTCAGCTGGCCGCTGAGCAGCTGGAGATCCGTCAGCATCGCTTTCTCACGGTCGTCGAGTTGTTTCTGGTAGGACAGCGCCAGGACGCTCTCGTTGAGGATGCGCTTCGAGTCCACGACGCCAATCCTGGGAGCACACCCGGTGGCCGCCAGCGCGGCCAGGGCGATCACGAGCACGAATCCCGGTCTCATCGCTTCAACTTGTGCACGACGTCCGCCGTGATGTCGATCCCGGTGAGATTGGCCACGTATCGCGTCAACACCACGTCGAGCCGGTGCTCCTGCGCCAGCGCGGCGATCTCGATCTTGACCTCCGCGAGGATACTGTCTTCCAGCCGCAGACGCTGTTCGTTCAGCGCAGCGAGTTCGGCCCGCAGGCGCCGGCTCCGCTGCACGCCGCTCTCCGGGTTCGACGCCTGCTGTCCGAGCAACTTGGCCTGCGCCGTCTCCATCATCTGGATCCGCCGGCGTTCCAGGCGGGCACGAAACGTCTTTTCCATCTCGGCGGCCGCCCGGGCGAACTCCGCCTGCGTTTCCCGCTCCCGGCTCGCCAGGCGCTGCTCGGCCTCCGCCTGGAGCGCCTCCTGCGCCGCCTTCAGTTTCGCGTTGATCTCCGCCTCCTTGCCCCGCTGAAACTCAGCAAACGAGCGCTGGAGTTCCTCCGTCTTGGCCTGGATGCGGCGTTCGCGCTCGTCCTGCAGGGCCTGCGCCTGCTGGCTCAGCTGCTTGGCCTCATCTTCCGACGTGAGACCGGCGACCTCGGCGCGGAGGCGGAGGTTGAGGAGCGGATAGCGGTACTCGTCCCGGATCTCCTGCTCGGCGGCGCGCAGCTGCGCCCGCAGCGCGTCGCGCGTCGACCCGATCTCCCGCGAGCCCTGCGCATCGAGGTCCTGGCGGGTCTGGGCCAGGCGCGCTTCTTGCTCGGCGCGCAGCTCGTCGGCGAATGCTTCGAGCCGTCTCCGCCCATCCTGCCGGAGAAACTCCAGCTCCTTTTCCACGTCGGCGCGCAGCCGCTGCGCCTCCGCGTCAAGCAGCCGCTGGACATCGGGGTCGAGCACGGCGGGGAGTGGCGGCAGAGACGCCAGCTGGGCCTGAACATCGTTGATCTGCCGCACAACGGCGTCGAGCTCCGACCAGCGGGGATGGGCGCGGGTCACCGCCTGCAGGTCCACGACGCCAATGCGAGTCTCCGGCACCGGGGCGGCCTGACGCCGCTGGCACCCGGCCAGCCCCGTGGCCAGCGCGAGGGCGCCGACGACCCAGACTATTGTGCGGCGCGGCCGGGGGACGCCCGGCCGCTTCTTCCCTGACACGTCTACTTGGCGGCCAGCTGCGCGATCACCGCGTCGGTCAGATCGATCCCGCCGTAGAGCACCACCGTGCGATCGAGCACAATCCCGACCCCGCGGTCCCGGCTCACCGTCTCCACGGCCACGCGGATGTCCTTGTCCAGCCCGCTGAGCAGCTCCTCACGCTTCTGGATGAATTCCTGCTGCAGCTGCCGGTCCAGCTCCTGACGCTGTACAGGGGTCAGGCTCTTGGCGCGCTGCTGGAATTCGCGCTGCTTCGCCTGGAAGAACTCCTGCAGGGCCCGCTCGGATGAGGCCTTCCGGGGATGGTTGTCGAGTGCACGCTGCATGTCCACGTAACCGACCGTAAACGACTGGCCCAGCACGGACCCGCCCTGCCACGCGACAAGGGCGATAATCACGAGCAGCAGGACACCCGCGCTTCCGGCCAGCCACACATTCGGGATGGATCTCCCCCGGATCTGCATTATGAACCTCCTTGGTCAAGGACAAGGGAAGACGGAAGAGGGAAGAAGGCCCCATGGTATTTCCCTCTTCCCTCTTCCCTCTTCCTTTTTCCTTGTGTCACAGGTTGCTCACCAGACGCACCCAGGCATCGCCGCGGGTGGTGCCGATCAGCTCCCACGCCAGAAACTCGTTGATGCGATACGTGACGGCGCCTTCGAACACCTGGGTGGGCAGCGTCCATCCGCCGCGCAGCCCGAGGTCGGGGCTGACCTGCACCGCCGTCCACAGGGTCGTGGCCTGCATCGCCGGCGCATACGTGGCCCCCACCGCGGCCGACGGGGACACCGCGTAGCGCACCCCCAGGTCGGCGGTCAGGGCAAGGGGCTGCGGCACGATCCGTATCTCAATAAACGTTTCGGTCTGCGGCGTCATGAGGCGGCCCAGGTGCGCGAGGAGCGCGTGTTCCGGCGCCTGCGGCCCGATGTTGAGGTGCGCCTCCACGCGCGCCCGGTACACCAGCGATTCCGCGGTCACGTCCACGTACGTCGTTTCGGCGACGCTCAAGCGCGCGGTAGCGACGATCCCGTACTGCGCCGCCGGGGGATAGGCGGCGAGATCAGTGTCGAGCAGACGCTCAAGCGACCGCCGATGCGCCTCGGCAAACGCCACCGGCAGCCCCCGCAGCGGGTCCCCCATCGACGCGACCTGGGGACCGTGCTGTTCGAGGAGAATGGTCGGAATCGAACCCGACCGGAAGCGGACACCGATGTTCCTGATGATCCGGGAATCCCTGGGCGCGATAGTGAGGTCCAGCCGGGTCACCTCGCCCGGCTGCAGGCGGGCGGAGGCCGTGAATCCGGGCAGCACCGCCTCAAGCGCACGGCGGGTGAGCGCATCGAGCACCGGACCCGCCCAGTCGAACGCCGCGATTGGGAGCCCCATCGGCGCAGCCTGCAGCTCTGCCGCGGCCTCGCCCGTGAGCACCGAGGAGATCAGCGGCCGGACGCGCTCGTGCACCGCCCGCAGGTCGATCGTCAGCACGGTCTCCCGGACCACCGGACCCACCGGCCGCATCCGCACCAG
>JBIOWP010000028.1:0-20672 GCA_044868695.1 bacterium | reverse complement strand
CCAAAAAGCCATCCGAAGGAAGCTCATCCGAACTACCGCCCGGTCCGGAGCTGAGAGGCCGGTCGGCCCATTGTGGGCACGACTAGGGGGGTCCTTTGGTGTTATTTGGTGGGGTACTTGTCGCGGAGCGTCGCCCGAATCGTCTCGGCGTGGGCGTGGGGCAGCTCAGCCTGGACGGTGATCCCCTGCTCTCCGTACTCCTGGGCGATGATCCGGCCCTGGGCGAAGATCTCTGAGAGGACCTTGGTCTTCGCATAGGGCACCAGGAGTGTCACGGATTCCAGCGGTTCGGGCAGGCGCTGGGCAATCACGCGCAAGAGGTTGATCAACCCGACGCGGTGGAGGGCGGACACGGACGCGCCGTCGCCGAGTTCCGTCAGAATCCCCCGCACCTGGGTCTGGGGCAGCCGGTCGGTCTTGTTCGCTGCGAAGACCACCGGCTTCTCGGCCGCGTCCAGCTCATTCAGGACCGTATTCACCGCCTTGATCTGGGCGCGCCAGTCGGGATGGCTGGCATCCACCACGTGAACCAGGAGGTCGGCTTCCGTGACCTCTTCCAGCGTAGCGCGGAACGCCGCGACCAGCTGCGTCGGCAGGCGTGAAATGAAGCCGACGGTGTCCACCAGCAGGACCGGCCGGTGGTTGGGCAGCGTTACCTTTCTCACGGTGGGGTCCAGGGTCGCGAACAATTTGTCTTCGACGAAGACTCCCGCGTCGGTGAGCGCATTCAATAGCGTCGACTTCCCTGCGTTAGTGTAACCCACCAGCGCGACGACCGGAAACTGCGCTTCCCGGCGGGCCGTGCGCTGCAGGGCGCGGTGCCGGCTGATGCCGGCGATCTCACGGCGCAGGTCGGTAATCCGTTTGCGGATACGCCGGCGGTCGACCTCGAGTTTTGTTTCGCCGGGGCCGCGGGTTCCGATCCCACCGCCGAGCCGCGACAGCCAGATCCCTCGACCGGTGAGCCGCGGCAGCAGATAAGTCATCTGTGCCAGCTCGACCTGCAGGCGGCCTTCCTTGGTCTGCGCCCGGCGGGCGAAGATGTCCAGCACGAGCGCGGTCCGGTCAAGGACCTTGATGTCCAGCGCACGTTCGAGGTTCCGTTGCTGGGCCGGGCTCAGATCGGCGTCGACGGCGACCAGGTCCGCTTCGTGCTCATAGACGTCTTCCTTGAGCGCTTCGACCCTTCCGGTGCCGACAAACGTGGCCGGGTCAGGTTTGGGGCGCTTCTGCACCACCCTGCCGACTACGACGGCGCCAGCCGACTCCGCCAGGCGCGCCAACTCCTCCAGGTCGGGCTCCCGACCTGCCCGGGCGGCCTGCAGGCCCACCAGGATGGCCCGCTCAGGGCCGGGGGTGCGGATGGGGGTCTTTACCGCCCGGACGGTGCCGATCGTGATTCCTCCACCTTAATTCGCCCCGCGCGCCCGAAGGCATCGGTCAGCCGGCGCAAGGCTTCATCGAGCCGGTCATCGGAGATCGTCAACGAGATGCGCACGTAGCCGTTCCCCTGCTCCCCGTACCCGGCCCCCGGCGTGAAGACGACACCGGTCCGGTCCAACACCGTGGCAGCGAACTGCGCGCCTGACATCCCATCCGGCGCCGGCAGCCAGACGTAAAACGTCGCCCGGAGATCGGGAGCCCGCCAGCCGATCGCCCGCAGCGCCCTGATGGCGCGATCGCGCCGGCTCTGGTACAGGCGTAGCCGTTCGGTCAGCATCTGCTGCGGGCCGTCCAGCGCGGCCACTCCGGCCTGCTGGACCGCCCGGAACACGCCCGAGTCGACGTTGGTCTTGATCTTGGCCAGTGCCCCCACCGCCGCCGCGTTCCCGACCACGAAGCCGACCCGCCAGCCGGTCATGCAGTAGGTTTTGGAAAGCGAGTGGAATTCGATCGCCACGTCTGATGCGCCCCGGATCTCCAGGATGCTCGGGGGCCGGTAGCCATCGTAGGCGATCTCGGAGTAAGAGTTGTCATGGGCCAGGATCAGCTCGTGCGTCCGGGCAAACCGCACCGCTTCCTCAAGAAACTCCCGGGGCGCGATGGCACCGGTGGGGTTGTTGGGATAGTTTAAGAACAGGATCTTGGCCTTGCGGGTGACATCCGGCGGAATCGATCCGAGGTCGGCGAGGAACCCCCGCTCCGGACGCAGCGGCACGGCATGCGGAATCCCGTCGGCCAGGATCGTGGCCGACCGGTAAACGGGATAGGCGGGGTCCGGCACCAGCGCCACCTCGCCGGGATTGAGGATCGCCCACGGCAGGTGGGCCAGCCCCTCCTTGGACCCAATCAGGGCCAGCACCTCGGTCTGTGGGTTCACCGCCACGCCGAAACGGCGCTCGTACCATCTGGCCGCGGCCGCCTTGAATTCCTGCGTCCCGGAGTACGGCGGGTAGCGGTGGCTGCGGGGATCGGTCGCCCCTTCCATCAACGCGTCGATGATGTGCGGCGGCGTCGGGAGATCGGGGTCGCCGACGCCCAGGTTAATGACGTCCACACCCTTCGCCGCCAGTTCCGCCTGCTTACGGTCCAGGTCGGCAAACAGATAGGCTCCGATAGATTCCAGCCGCCGCGCCACCTGCATGTGTCACCTCCGGTTCGACTCTACCATTCTGATGATGCGGTCGGCTACCTCCTCAGGGCTCCATTCGTCGACGTCCAGCCACCGGATGCGTGTGTCACGGCGGAACCACGTATATTGACGCTTCGCGAACCGGCGCGTGTTGCGTTTCAACCGGCGCGCCGCCTCATCGAGGGCTACCCTGCCCTGCAAATGTTCAATCATTTCTTTGTAGCCCAGACTCTGCAGCGCGGGAAGCGAGGGCGCATATCCATGGGCGAGAAGCGTCCGGACTTCGTCGAGGAGTCCAACCGCGAGCTGCGCATCGACCCGTTCGTCGATCCGGCGGTAGAGCACGGACCGGTCCACGGTCAGGGCGATCTGCACGGCGTCAGGCTGAGAGTCGGCCCGCCGCTGGAGCGTTGAGATGGGTGCTCCGGTGTGCTCGAAAACTTCCAGCGCCCGAATGATCCGGCGCGTGTTGCGCGGGTGGATCCGGGCGGCGGCGACGGGATCGACATCGTTCAGCCGCCGGTGCAGGGCGCCGGGGGTCGCGCGTTCGAGCGCCTCGAGCCGCTGGCGCAGGGTTTCGTCGGGAGGAACCTTCGGAATTGTGTATCCGTCCACGATGGCCCGAATGTAGAGCCCCGTGCCCCCTGCCAGGATCGGGACCCGCCCACGGGTCCGAATGCCGCGGATCGCCTGGGTCGCGCGGTCTCCGTAGTCGGCGAGAGTGACGGCCTGGCCGGGGTCGGCGATGTCCAGGAGGTGGTGGGGTACCCGGGCCTGCTGGGCCGGGGTGGGTTTGGCCGTTCCGATGTCCATGCGCCGGTAGAGCGTGCGAGAGTCCGCGCAGACGATTTCAGCGCCGAGACGTTCGGCCAGGACGATCGCCGCGGCGGTCTTTCCCACTGCGGTCGGACCGCACAGGACGAGCAGCGGCGCTGAGGGCATCATGACAACCTACCGTCGAAGGAACCACCTCTCGACTTGGGCCGCGGGAATGGTCACCATGGTTGGGCGGCCGTGGAAGCACGTAAACGGATCAGCGGTCTGCGCGAGGTCGTGGACCAGGGCCGCCATGTGATCGCGATCGAGCGGATCGCCGGCCCTGATGGCCGTATGGCAGGCGGTCGTGATAGTCGCTCGTTCCAGCAGCGTCTGTGCCGATGCCGTGCGATCGCCCTCGGCCAGCTCGGCCAACAGTTCGCCGAGAAGCCGTTGAGGGGACGTGTGTGCGGCCACCTGCGGCACGGCCCGGACCAGCACGGTGCGGTCGCCGAACGGCTCCAGCGAAAATCCCAACTGGGTCAGGACCTCATGATGCGCCGTGAATACCGCGAACGCATCGGCCGACAAAGCGACGGAGGCGGGCATCACCTGCACCTGCCCGTCGGCGGCGCTTCGGGCCCGCGCGACGAGCAGCCGTTCATACAGCACCCGTTCGTGGGCGGCATGCTGATCGATGACGATCAGCCCGTCTGCGCCCTCGGCCAGCAGGTAGGTGCGGTGCAGTTGGCCCAGCAGGCGCATCGCCGGCAGACGGCCCGCGGCCGCCAGCTCGATGGGTGGGACGGAGTCGAAGGTTGGGCGTCTCTCGTCCAGGGCTAACGTTCCGGGAGCCGTTTGTGCGGGAACCGCCGCCGGCGCCGCATCGATCGTCCGGATCAGCGCGACCGAACGAAGGCCCGCCCGCACAGCGCGCGCGACCGCCCCGAAGGTCCCATGGTCGTCGTCGAAGCGGACTTCCAGCTTACGCGGGTGGACGTTCACGTCGACGCGTCCCGGAGGCGCGTCCAGGAAGACGAGGTACGCCGGAAACTTGCCCGCCGGGATCAGCTGCTGGTAGGCTTGCTCCACCGCGCTTCCCAGCATCCGGTTGTGGACCGGTCGCCGGTTCACAAACAGATACTGGTGTCGCCGGCTGGGTTTGGCCAGGTCTGGTTGGCCCAGCCACCCGCCGATCCGCAGGCCCCCTACCTCTTCTGTGAAGGCCAGCATGCGGCCGTAGGTCTCATCACCGAGAACGGCGGCCACGCGGTCTTCCTCCCTGCCGGCCGCGTATCGGGCGACGTCGGCGCCTTCGTGGATCAGCCGGATGGAAACCTGGGGGTTCGCCAGGGCCAGGCGGTTCACGGTCTCAACGATCAGGGCAAACTCCCTGGCGGCGGACTTCAGGAACTTCCGCCGCGCCGGCGTGTTGAAGAATAGGTGCCTGACGGTGACTACCGTCCCCACGGCCATCCCCACCGGCTCGTCACCGACGCTCTCTCCCCCCTCCAGGCGCAGCTTCCGGCCGGCGGGAGCCCCCGGGACCGCGCTGGCAATTTCCAGCAACGAGATCGCGGCGATACTCGGTAGCGCCTCGCCCCGGAACCCGAACGACCGGATCTCCTGCAGGTCATCGGCGGTTGTGATCTTGCTCGTCGCGAACCGCTGGACGGCGACCGGCAGGTCATCGGGGTGGATCCCGGAGCCATTGTCGCCCACCCGGATCAGGTCGATCCCGGCGCCCGCAATCTCCACGACGACCTGCGTGGCCGATGCGTCAAGGCTGTTCTCTATCAGTTCTTTGACGACCGAGGCCGGGCGCTCTACCACCTCACCAGCGGCAATGCGGTCGGCAACAGCCTGATCGAGGATCCGAATGCGGCTCATTCTGAAGACCCGATTCTTGGATCTAGGATCCAGGATCGCCTTTTTGCGTGCGCCTCTTCATCCGGACGACTTTTCCTGGCTCCGGCGTCGCGTCGGCGGCTGCGCCCCGCTGGCGGAGCTGCTCGCGCAGTTCGTGCAGCGCCGCCATGGCTTCCATCGGCGTAAGCGTTTCCAGGGGGATGGCCAGGAGGGCTTCTTCCACCGGCGTCAGCGCCGTAAGCGGCAGGGGCAGCTGCAGCGCGCCTGCCGCCCGCGAGGGAAGCGGCGGTAGAAACGCATCCCCTGCAGGGGCGGCGCGCGCCGTCGCCTCCAGGCGGGCCAGGATGCGCTGCGCCTGCTCAGTCACGGCGCCGGGCAGCCCCGCCAGCTGCCCCACGTGGATCCCGTAGCTGCGGTCGGCGCGGCCGTCGGCTACCTTGCGGAGGAAGAGGATGCGGTGCCCCTCCTCCTTCACCAGTACGTTCACGTTGTGCACCCGGGGCAGCGCGCCGGCCAGCTCGGTCAGTTCATGATAGTGCGTCGCGAACAGCGTGCGGGCGCCGATGCGATCGTGCAGGTACTCGACTACCGCCCACGCCAGGCTCATCCCGTCATAGGTGCTGGTCCCCCGCCCCACCTCATCCAGGATGATTAGGCTCCGCCGGCCGGCGTGGTGGAGAATGTTGGCCACTTCCTGCATTTCGACGAGAAATGTGCTGCGCCCGGTGGCGATGTCGTCCGTTGCGCCGACCCGGGTGAAGATGCGGTCCACCAGCCCGATGCGGGCTGAGGCCGCGGGGACGAAGGACCCGACCTGCGCCAGCAGCGTGATCAGCGCGGCCTGCCGCAGGTAGGTGGACTTGCCGGCCATGTTGGGTCCGGTGACGATGAGAATCGCGCGGTCGTCCGCCGACAACTCCACGTCGTTGGGCACGAACCGTTCACCGCCTAGCATCCGCTCGACAACGGGGTGGCGCCCGGACCGGATGTCCAGCACCGGCTCGTCGGTGATGCGCGGGCGGACAAACTCGTTGCCGGCGGCCACCTCGGCCAGCGCGGCCAGGACATCGAGGTCGGCGACGGCGTCGGCGGTGCGCAGCAGCTCGCCGGCGTGGGCTGCGAGCCGGTCGCGGACGTCGGAGAACAGAGCGTATTCAAGCTCGCCGATCCGCTCTTCGGCCCCGAGGATCGCCGCTTCGCGCTCCTTCATCCCTTCGGTGATGAATCGTTCGGCACCGACGAGCGTCTGTTTGCGGACGTAGTCGTGAGGAACCAGCGCGAGGTTGGCCTTGCTGACCTCGATGTAGTAACCGAACACCTTGTTGAATCCGACTTTCAGGGACTTGATGCCCGTGTGGGTACGTTCCTGGTGTTCCAGATTGGCGATCCAGTCCTTGCCTTCCCTGGCCGCCCGGCGCAGTTCGTCCAGCTCACGGCTGTACCCATCGCGGATCACCCCGCCGTCCACGACGGTCGCCGGCGGCTGGTCCACGATGGCAGCCTCGATCAGGGCGGCGACGTCATCGTGCGCGCTGATCTGCGCGCACAGCCGGCCCAGCGCGCCGGGAGCGCCCGCCAGGGTCGCGGTGAGGTTAGGGAGCGCCCGCAGCGATCCGGCCAGAGCCACGAGATCTCGGGCATTCGCGGATCCATGGCCGGTGCGGCCGACCAGCCGCTGGAGATCGGCGATGGTGCGCAGCGTCGCCCGCAGGGTGTGGCGCACGCGCTGCGATGACAGCAGATGCGCCACGGCGTCCAGGCGCTGGTCGATCGCCCCACGGTCAACGAGCGGCTGCACCAGCCACTGGCGGAGCCGGCGGGCGCCCATCGCCGTGCTCGTGTCATCCAGCACCTCGACCAGGGTCCCCTGCTCCGCGCCGTCCCGGAGGTTGCGGAGGAGTTCCAGGTTGCGGCGTGTGGCGGCGTCCACGACCAGCGCGCCGTCGGCGGCGTAGGTGACGATCCGCCGGAGGTGCGCCAGCGGGCTGCGCTGGGTCTCCTGCAGGTAGTGCAGGAGCGCCCCCGCGGCGCCGACCGCGGCCGGCAGCTGCTCGCAGCCGAATCCGTCGAGCGTGGCGACGTTGAAGTGCGCCAGCAGGACACGCCGGGCCGTGTGGGGGTCAAACCGCCAGTCCTCCAGCGTGGTGACCCGGAAACCCATGCCGGCGCCGGTGACGTCGGGGGCCCTGCCCTCTGGGACCAGGATCTCGCGGGGCGCGAACCGGGCGAGTTCTTCGGCGAGCCGGCTGTCGCGGGCGTCTCCCGAGAGCTCCGTGACCTGGAATTCCCCGGTCGAGAGGTCCGCCGCCGCGACCCCCCAGGCGCGCTCAGATGGCGCCACGGCCACCAGGTAGTTGTTGGCGTGGCGCGGCAGGAGGGTCTGCTCGATGACGGTGCCCGGCGTGACCACGCGGACCACGTCGCGATGCACAAGGCCCCGGGCTTTCTTCGGATCTTCGAGCTGGTCGCACAGCGCGATGCGGTGCCCGCGTTCCACCAGGCGGGCCAGATAGGTGTCGACGGCGTGATACGGCACGCCGCACATAGGGATCCGCTGGCCCTTGCCGATCTCGCGCGATGTCAGGGTGATCTCCAGCTCACGCGCGGCCAGCGTGGCGTCCTCGTAGAACAGCTCGTAGAAGTCCCCCAGCCGGAACATCAGCAGCATGCCCGGATAGCGGGCCCGCAGCCGGTGGTACTGGCGCATCATGGGGGTCAGATCGTCGGGCACGGGTAGGAAGTTCGGGGACTCCGCAGGTCTCTCCTCGGCCCGCCAGCGGCCCGCGAAGGGCTCCCATACGCGCTGAAAGTAAAGCGTCACGCGACTGGAATTTGGGCAAGAGTGAAGGAAGACGCGCCGGCAGCGGCAGAACGTGTTTGGAACACATCTTGCTATTTCCCCCATTTGGAGGCGTCCAATGGGGTCGCCCGACAAGAAGCAAATCAAGAAGCGGGGCATTCTCATGGCCGGGGCCGGTCTCCTTTCGGCCCTGGTCGTTGGGGCTTTGCTAAACTTCGTGGGTTTCGACGGGATGCCGCTGGCAGGGTTCCTGCTGTCAGCCGCTGCCACGATCCTCGTGTACGCCGCGCTGTGGCTTACCGTGCATCTTGGCTGGGATGCCCACATGCCCTGGGACCGCCATTTCGTCTACCTGCCCATGGTCGCGGCCACGGGGATGTTGACGCTGTACCTCCTCATGGCGCCCTCGCTGCGGATGGTCATCCTGATGGCGTGGTTCGGCGCCCCTATCTTGATGGCGGGCCTGGTGGGGTTTGCTGGGCTGTTTGCGATGAGCGCCTTGATGGCGTTGGGGTATATGGGCGCGATGGCGCTGCTGGTCCGCCAGGGACACCCGCTGGCCATGCCGTTCGAATCGGCCGTGGCCACGATCTTCCTGCTGATTAACTTCTACACGGGCGTCGTATTCGAACGCCTGCGGCGCGAGCGGGAAGAGCGCAAAGTGCTGCGGGCGAAGCTGGGCGAACTTGCCATTACCGACCCGCTGACCGGCCTGTACAATCGGCGCCACTTCGAAGAGATCCTGCGCGCGGAAGTGGGCCGCATTCAGCGGTACCCGGGCAACTGCTCTTTGGGAATGATCGACCTGGACTTTTTCAAGAACTACAACGACACCTTGGGCCACCTGGCGGGAGACGCCCTGCTGCGCGAGCTCGCCGCGCTGCTGCGCGGCCATCTGCGGGTGAGCGATGTGCTCGCGCGGTATGGCGGCGAGGAGTTCGGTCTGATCATGGTCAACACCCCCAAAGACGAGGCCATTCTCGCGATGGAGCGGCTGCGGACCCTGGTGGAGGAGTACCCCTTCCGGGGAGGCAGCATCCAGCCGTTCGGGAGGCTGACGGTCAGCGTGGGCATTGCGTCCTGCCCCGCCGACGGAACGGACTACGAAGAACTGGTCCGCAAGGCCGATGGGGCCCTGTACGCGGCAAAACGCATGGGACGCAACCAGGTGCAGGCGGCCCTCCTGGCGTAATACTTCCCCAGAACTTCCATCGAATCGACGTTGCCCACAGAGGCGTTTCGCGACGACTCCCGCATGACTTTTCTGGTGCGTGGCACCGGGGTTGCTTCTTTAGGTGAGGCAGGTGCTGGAAGTGCCAACACCGACCTGCCCCGAGGGCAGGAGGCCGGGAGGAGCAACGAAGATGCGATACGAGGAGTTCGAAGCGGTGCAGACAAAGTTCAACGATCTCGATCGACGGCTGCAGCTCATTCTGCTGGGCTGGGTGGTCAGCATCATGGCGTTCATGGTCGGGCTTCGGCTCCTCACCACGAACGTATCGCTGCTGTCGATGATTCGCTAACAACGCGCTGTCCGCGTACATCCACAGGGGTAGGGTCGGGGGTGTGCATCCCGGCCCTTTTCATTTTTCCCGCTACAGGTAAGAAGTTACATGAATCTGGCATCTAAATTGCTCTAACTGTGGGTATCCGATCCCGCGCGGAGATCAACCCATGGGCCACCGACTGAGACTCGAAGAAGTGGATTGCGACATCGTCCCGGCCAGAACCCGCGCCCGCGTTCAACTCCGTAACTCCGGCCTCACACACGTGGGACTGGCGAGCAGCCGCACCGAGGATGAGCCCTGGCAGTCCGTGGTCGCCCAGGCGACCGTGAACGCCGTCCGGATGTACGTGGGGTTCGCCGGGGCCGACCTCCGCTTGGTCCTTGAGGGTGTGAGGGTGGTCGGCGACCCGCAGCCGGTGGTGCTGGTTTCCGTGACTGCTGGTGGGGCAGGTCAGGCGTTGCTGCTGGTCGGGTCGGCCGCGATAGAGGACAGTCCCCAGCGGGCCGTCGCGAAGGCGGTGCTGCACGCGCTCAACCGCCAGATCGAACGCGTCACCCCGTTCAGTTCCGGCCCTGGTTCCTCGGCCTCGAATTGACCCGCGGTCCTAGTCGGAGAATTCGAGCGGGAGTTTCTCGCGAATCCGGCTGACAGCATACTCCCGGCGTGGCCCCGAGGGAACGCTCTGCCCCTTAAAAAACATCAGGGCATGGCGCGGGAAGTCGTAGAAGAGGATTTCCGGGATCGCCCGGCACGTGCGGCTGTTCGGGCAGTTCACATCGTCGAAGTCGATCTCGTAGCCTGCCACGACTGCCCGGTCATTTGCCAGCCAGATCGCCTCGTGGAAACCGCACGCCAGGTCGCACCGTCCCAGCCACATCGTGCGGCGGGCCGCGAGATCGATCAACATCACGCCCCCGTCGGTGCCGATGCCCGCTCTGGTCCGGCCGTCCCTGGTGA
This sequence comes from bacterium, assembly GCA_044868695.1. Lineage (GTDB taxonomy): Bacteria > Sysuimicrobiota > Sysuimicrobiia > Sysuimicrobiales > Kaftiobacteriaceae > JBIOWP01. The sequence goes on along the minus strand of JBIOWP010000028.1, from coordinate 10,210 downwards.
AAAAGGTCATGGTGGCGTAGGGGAAAATGGCCCGCGTCCCATCCGGTGAGGTGACGTAGAGTCTCCTGCGCAGGTCCTCATGCAACTCGCCTGGGTCATACGATTCCGACCAGGCTTCCGCGACGTTCTTCAGGAGGGTGAGCCGAAAGCGCCGGACGTTGAAATCCGGGCTGGCGGCCTTCCAGGCGGCCACCCATTGCGGCATCCGCGCTTCGATCTGCGGCGCGATCACTCCCATAACCCCGGAGTCGGCGGCTAGGGACTGTTGCGGGATCCCTGCGGGAGTGAAACTCGCAAGCACAACCAGGAACAGGCCCGCAGCTGAGCGTGAGGTCATCTGAGTGCCCTCCGCTAGGGGCATGCCCAGCCCCGCGGAGGACTAGGCAACCTGGTACCTGGCACCCCGGTGCCTGGCACCCCGGTACCTGGCACCCTGGTACCTGGCACCCTGGTACCTGGCACCCCGGTATCTGGCACCCTGGTACCTGGCACCCTGGTACCTGGCACCACGGTGCCAGGTACCGGGGGTGCGGCCGGCTGCTGATCCGCGGGCAACAACCTGCTTAGGGCTTCTGCGAACCGGGCCGTCCACTCACGGATCAAGACCCGCGAGACGCGCGGTCCCTCCTTTGGAGGCCGAAGCGCGGGACCCACCCTGACGATGGCCAGCCCTGGGCGAGGGCGTGTGGTGCCCACGGGCATGATCCGGTGCGTCCCCACAATGGCGACCGGCAGTACCGGGACGCCAGCGGCCAGCGCAATGAATGCACCGCCGGTACGCAGGGGCAGCAGCCGGCCGTCGAGGCTGCGGGTTCCTTCCGGAAACAAACAGACCGCCTTGCGCTGCGCGAGGCGTCTCAACGCTGCGGCGATCGCCCCATGCACCACGTCGCGGGGGCGAATGAAGAATGCCCCCAGAGATCGGATCCACAGCCGCTTTACAAGGTTGCGCGCGAGGTCTTGGTGGCACAGGAATGATACGGGAGCGCGGACCGCCTGGGCGACAAGCAGCGGGTCGATGCCACTGCAGTGGTTGGCGACGATCAGGTACGGCGGATCAGGCTCGCGGGCCAGCCTCTCGATCCGAAGCTGAAACCGCAAAGACATCCAGGCTCCGAACAGAGCGCGGTTGAACGCGTACCACATCGCTGCTCACCCCCGCGCTCAGGGTAGGCGCTCGCGGTGAATTGGTCTTGAGCCGGGAGTCCTGCGAGAAGTCAGTGGGCGTCCCGGATAGCCGGGACAGGCTCGCTAGGTCGTCCTAATCCGTACCCCGCCGATGACCATCCGCCTAACCGCGCTGCGGGCGTGGGTCCCATAGGTCGCTTCGGCGCACACGCGCGAGCAGAAGGGATCGCCGTGCTTGCGCGCCACCGGCGGAATGGGCTTGCCGCAGCGCTGGCATGTAGCGCGGCCATGAGGTCTGGTGTGCTTACCTACCGCCATCGTCGCTGTCTCCGGTCACATTAGAATGACGGGGCCCCCATTCCCATGGGGGCCCACCACTACTGGTAGCGGGATACCCTGCGTGTGTATGGTATGTACCTTTGTGCGGACCTCTCCAACAGCCACTCAAAGGTGCGTCCACAGCAAATTGTACCACAGTTTGGATGCGATTGTCTCCCCCTCCTCTGCCCCAGATGACCATCGACGGACGCCGAAGCCGGTGGGGCCAGGAGGGAGTACGCGCCTCACGGTCACATACCGTACTCGCGATCCGTCAGAGTAGTGACGAACGCAACAAGGAGGCACCACGATGAAGCCACACGTCAGCGCGATTACGCTCGGGGTCAAAGATGTGAACCGGGCGAAACAATTCTACAAGAGTCTAGGCTGGCCGATTCAGCAGGACTACCCGGGCGAGTGGGTTGCCTTCAGTCTCAACAACGGCTCGTCCGTGCTGGGGCTCCGCACCTGGGATGCGGTGGCCGGCGACGCAGGCGTAGCTCCGGACGGCAGCGGTTTCCGCGGCATCACGTTCTCTTACGACGTCCGCTCCAAAGAACGCGTCGATGCCGTGTTGGCCGAAGCCAAACGCGCCGGCGGCAAGATTGCCAAGCCAGCGCAGGACGCAGCGTGGGGTGGGTACTTCGGCTACTTCACGGATCCAGACGGCTATCTCTGGAAAGTCGGATGGGCGCCGAGCACCGGGGAACAGTCGTCTGCCGCCGAATAGCCGGCCCTCGTCAACGTCGATCGCCGAGGACTGCCAGGTTGAGCTTGCGCAGGCGCGCGGGGTCGGCAAGGACGTTGATTTCGACAATCTTCTCTCCTGCCACCGTGAACCCCGTCACGGATCTCAGCCGTCCACGTGGGTCGAAGGCGACGAGTCCTGCGGCTCCGTTCACGAGCGCCGGCCGTGCGAACTGGGCGAGGCGAGAGGCGGTAACCGCCCCTGTGGCCACGGCCTTCGCACCTCGAACTACTCTCGATGCCCCCGGACGCGTGGCGCCGCCGTCGGCTCGGAGCACGACGTTGGGGTCCAGCACCGCGACCAGCGCATCGAAGTCGCCGGCACGCGCGGCCGCGAGGAAGGCGTTGACGACGCGTCGCTGGCGGGGGAGATCGGCGTCGGGGACCGCCGCTCCCCGGACCCGACGGCGTGCTCGGCTCGCGAGTTGCCTGGCCGCGGTCGGGGAGCGCCCCACAATGGGAGCGATCTCGTCAAAGGGCACGGCGAACATGTCGTGCAGCACAAACGCGAGCCGCTCGGCGGGAGCCAGGGTCTCGAGGACCACGAGCACCGCGAGACCGACCGAGTCCGCGACGAGAGCCTCCTGCTCGGGGTCGATCCCGTCCTCACTGCTCACGATCGGCTCGGGCACGTGGGCGCTCAGGGACACCTCGCGCCGCGACTTGCGCGAGCGCAGCATGTCCAGACACACCCGCGCGACGACGGTCGTCAGCCATCCCCCGAGGTTCTCGACCCCGCTCGGGTCAGAACGGCTGAGCCGGAGCCAGGCGTCCTGGACGGCGTCGTCCGCCTCGCTCAACGAGCCAAGCATCCGGTAGGCTACCCCCCGCAGGTGGGGCCGGTGCTCCTCGAAACGCTGCGCCAGCCAGTCACTCTCGCGCACGGTCACGTACCCCGGTCGTGGTGTGTCATCGTCCCTATGACGAACGACGCCCACCCGATGTGACAGGGGAGCTGATCACCGGTATGTCGATCGAGTGCTCCTCGCGTACGACCGCTCGGCCCATCGAAAGAAACGCGGCATAACTGCCGGCTGCCGCCTTCAGCGCCCGGCGCTCATTCGCACGGAACGGCCTAAACAGGCTCGTCGTCACCTCAACGTGCCCGCGGACAACAGCTCTCTTCCAGGTACCAGCAATCTTGCCATCTACGATGAGGACGGACGTCAGCGCGTTGCCCATCGCCAGCAGTTTCTCGATGGTGCGGTCTTCAGCGATCACGCTTCGATCCCGGTACGCAATGATGTATTCGTCGTAGATGGAGAGGAGCAAGGCCGTCGGCCTCTTCGGCTTGGTTGGCTTCATGCCCTGATCAAACCAATAGGTTTTCCCATCGATCGAGGCATGCGCCAGCTTCGAAGCGACCAGATCGAGCCCCCGCTTCGCATCCCGCATCGGTAACCCGGACCACCAGGCGAAGTCCACCATCTGGGCGGGGCCATGACTGCGGAAGTACCGCAGGGTCCACCGGCCGAGCGCGTCGCCGCGGTCCAGCGCTGGCGCCCGGGGGACACGCTCGTCCAGCAGCGCGTACGTGAACTGTTTGCCCCGGCGCGGACCGCTGCAGATGAGCGCGTCAAGCTCCGCGTGCATGAGGATGTACGCGAGCCTCTGCCCGGTCGCCTCGATCCGGTGCCTGTGCAACCGATCCGCGAGCTCGGCGCGGGTCAGATAATTCCCGTCGCGCAGCGCTTCGGTGAAGACCGCATGACAGCGTGAGAGCAGCCCCCTGTCCAACTCCAGTCTCCGGTACATGCGGGCGTTTGCCGCATGCACGCCGGGCCCCGTGAGCGTGAGCAAGGACCGGATGTCGTGCGGGGCTACGAAATGCCAGGTCGGCCGCATCACATGCGTGCGCAAAATCGCCCCATCCCCAAAGGCGCGTTCGATGTCGGTGTCGGCCGCATCACGCAGGCGCAGCCCCAGCGCCCACTTGGCGGCGGCGAAGTCCTGCGCCTGCACTGCCCCCAACCAGGCCACCACCTGGCCGGGGCGGCGAAACTTCTCACGCCCAAGCCGGTGATTCGCTAGCCTCGCTTGCGCAACGTCAGACCGTGTCATACCCTGGATGATGCGACATGGTGAAGATCCAAGGGAGCGCCACCGAGTTCCCCATCGCGCCGCCGATCGAGCCGATGCTGGCCAAACTCGCCGACGCCCTCCCGCCCGACGGGGAATTTCTCTTCGAGCCAAAGTGGGACGGCTTTCGCGCCATTGTGTTTCGCGGTACATCCAGTCTTTTCATCCAGAGCCGGTTTCTCCGTCCATTGGACCGCTACTTCCCGGAGCTGCACGACGCGCTCCTGGCAATGCTGCCGCGAGGCTGCGTGATCGACGGCGAGATTGTCATCCGCACACCGCAGGGGCTCGACTTCGACGCGCTGCAACTGCGGCTGCATCCCGCGGCGTCGCGCGCGGCAAAACTCGCGAAGGAGACGCCGGCGTCGTTCGTCGCGTTTGACCTGCTGGCATCCGACGACCGGAACCGAATGTCGGCGCCGCAGCGCGAGCGCCGCATGCTCCTGGAACGACTACTCGCCGGTGCCGGCCCGCCGCTGTTCGTCACGCCCACGACGCGCGATCGCGACACAGCCACCCGGTGGCTCACGCAGTTCGAAGGCGCCGGCATCGACGGTGTGATCGCGAAGCCTGCGGAGAGCCCCTACCAACCCGGCAGGCGCGCGATGATCAAAGTGAAACACGCGCGCACAGCCGAGTGCGTGGTGGCGGGGTTCCGCTGGCACAAGAGCGGCGAGGGCGCGATCGGTTCGCTGCTCCTCGGTCTATACGATGCTCGCGGCGTGCTGCACCACGTCGGGGTGACGTCGTCCTTCACGATGGCCGAGCGCCGGCGCCTGGTGGCCGAGCTCGCGCCGCTGCGCGCGAACGCGCTGGGGCGCCATCCCTGGCGAGCCTGGGCGGACGCGCACGAACTGACCCGCATGCCCGGCGGCCAGAGCCGCTGGAGCGCGGGCAAGGATCTCTCCTGGGAACCGCTGCGCGTCGAGCGCGTGTGCGAGGTGAAGTACGACCATCTGCAGGGCAACCGGTTTCGCCACGCAGCGACCTTCCTGCGCTGGCGCCCCGACAAACGCCCGCAGGATTGCCGCTATGATCAGCTGGAGGTCATCCCGCCCTACGAACTGAAGCGGGTCTTCGACGCGCGCGACCCGCGTCGCCCCGATCGCCATTCCCGCCAGGGGTCGTAGTTAGGATCAGGCGGTTCCTCGGGGGGGCGCTGACTCTCGGGAACGTGGCGCAGGTTGACCCGCACGCGCGTCCACGTGCTCGAGCGACCGCGCATCGAGTCGACGAGGATGTCGTCCGCCTGCAGGAGCGCTGCGGTCTCGGGATGTCTCTCTTTCCAACGTTCCAGTCCGGCGAGCGCGTCCTGTGCGTGCTCTGCATTTGCGACAGTGACGAGGGGATGTCTCGGAATGCGGCGGCCGCTGCGCTTCCCATCGATCGCCTTCCTCTGTCGTGACGGCGCGACCCGTGGCGGCTCACCGCGCTGCTTCTTGTAGTGTGGCGGCCACGGCGCGTCGCCGAGACCCGCCGCTTCCTGCGCGGCGGACAGCTCGAGCAGCGTGTCGAGGGATCCCGCGGCGCCGTCGATGCCTGCCGCGGCGTCCCCCTGCTGGGCAAATCGCGCCGGCGCGGTGACCAGCGTAAACGCCGCCGGATCGCATCCGGCAACTTCGTCCCAATCGAGCGGCATCGACACCCGTGCGTCGGGCGTCGGCCGGACCGACCAGGCCGACGCCACCGTTCGATCTTTGGCGTTCTGGTTGTAGTCGAGGAACACCCCGTGACGCTCTTCCTTCCACCATTTGCTGGTCGCGTATTGGGGCGCGCGCCGCTCCACCTCGCGCGCGACGGCCAGCGCCGCGCGGCGCACCTGGTCGAAGCTCCAGCGTGGCCGGATGCGCACGTGAACATGCATGCCGCGCGATCCAGACGTCTTGGGCCAGCCGCGCAGGCCGAACTCGTCGAGCACGTCGCGCAGGATCAAGGCCACCCTCCGCACATCGTCCCAGCTCACCCCGGGACCCGGATCTAGGTCGATGCGCAGCTCATCGGGGTGCTCGAGGTCGCCGGCCCGCACCGGATGCGGGTTCAGGTCGATGCACCCCAGGTTGACAACCCACAGCAGCTGCGCCGCGTCACGCACGACGATCTCGCGCGCGGTCCTGCCGGAGGGAAAACGGAGCTTCACCGTCTCGACCCAGTCGGGATGATGCTCGGGAGCCCGCTTCTGGAAGAACGGTTCGCGCGCCGCGCCATCCACGTAGCGCTTGAGCACGATCGGCCGCCCGGCGATCCCGCGCAGCGCGCCCTCAGCGACTGCGACATAGTACCTCGCCAGGTCGAGCTTCGTGTGGCCGGCGTCCGGGAAGAACACCTTCTGTGGGTTGGTGATCACCACTTCGCGCCCGGCGACTTCCAGAATCGTCTGCTGCGTCGCCCCCATCATTGTGGATTATCTTTTGCTCACGTGGGCCGCGCGCTCGAGCCCGGCGATGTCGAGCCTCTTCATCTTGAGCATGGCTTCCATCACGCGCCCAGCCTTAGTCCGGTCAGGGTCGGCAAGCAGCCGGTACAGCATCGTCGGTACGATCTGCCACGAGACGCCAAAGCGGTCCTTCACCCAGCCGCACTGTTCGGCTTCGGGAACCGCGGAGAGGGCCTTCCAGTAACGGTCCACCTCTGCTTGGTCCTCGCACGGAATGGTAAAGGAGACTGCTTCATTGAATTTGAAATCCGGCCCGCCGTTGAGGCCGCTGAAACGCCGGCCCATCAGCGTGAAATCGACGGAGAGAACGTCCCCTTTCTTGCCGCTCGGGAAGTCCGCCGGCGCCTTCACGACCGTGTCGATATGCGAGTCCGGGAACAAGGATACGTAGAACCGCGCCGCCTCCTCCGCTTGGCGGTCGAACCACAGGCACGGGATGATCGTGGATGTGGTTTTGGTCCCCTTGACAGTTGGTTGCTTACTCGCTGCAAAGGACTTTTGCATAACGGCCTCCTTGTCTGCTGACATGTTGGCGTCCTACTTATGCGTCGAACGACGGGTAGCGAAATCTACATGCTGACTAGCTCTCTTTCCCTCCTCTCTCGTTCATCAGAGCGAGCAGTTTTGTCGTGGTGTTCCAATTGCGTATGGTCATGTCCTGATACACGGGCAGGGCGATGATTCTCGGCAGCTGGCTCTGTGCTGCCCTGGCAATGAGACGCGAGAAATAGAGCACGCCTTTTCCTTCATGGGCGCGGTCAACGCCATCTCTTGCCGTCACGCTCTTCATCGCACCTTTCGCGGTAAGAGGTTCTTTCAAAAAGATCACGTCGTATCTGTACCGTGCCGCATCCCGGCCAAACTGACGGGGCGCACGTTCGACCACGTTCTTCAGCTGCTTGTGCGTGATGACGACAACTCGTGGATCGTAACGAAATGCGTTGGAGAGACCGTGTTCAATCGTGTGAGTTAACCTCGGGACATTCTTCTCATGCGAGGTGAACAACACGTTCCCGCTCTGAATGTACGTCGTGACATCCGTGAACCCCATCGCTTCAAAACAGGCTTTCAGTCTGGTCATCTTGATCACATTGCTTCCGCCCACATTGATGCCGCGCAGCAGTGCGAGGTACTGAATGGCTGTCATAGGCTCCTCAGGTAACAAATCTTACCACAGGTATGCGGATCCTCAGCCCCTGAGCTGCCCAAGAAGGAATCGCTCATCGACTCCCTTGAGGTGACCGTAGGTTCCCTTTCCGATGAGCGGGGAATGCTCGGGATATCAGAAGGAATCCAGGCGGGCCCAACCGAGTCCTGGGCCCGGATCGTCATCTCGGCTGCGGGCGCGTCGGAAAATAAGCTGCGAGAGATCGTCGAGTGGGCTGAAGAACATTCGCCAGTGACGGACGCCCCCTGCCGTTCGGTTCCACACCGACTCGAAATCGAGATCTCCAAACCTGCCTAATAACGCTTCCTTATGGATGATCGATCACACGCATTGCGGACGCCGCATTGACCTTTCGCCAGCCTGATTCCGCGTTTTGGGAGCGCCGTTCGCCCTCAGGCCGCCCTGGTGGCTCCGGAGTTGCCCAGTCCTACCTTGAAGCCGGTCCGCCAACTCGGGTGCGCGGGCCGCCAGCCGAGATCCCGCTTGGCCTTGGCGTTGGAGGCGCCGCGAGCCTCGGTCATCATGACAACCCCGTGTTCTCCCACGAACAGGCGAGCCAGCCACGCGGGGACTCGACGAGGGGGCTTGGCGCCGATGGCAGCGGCCAGGGCCGGGAGCCACTGGGCGACCGGCGCCGGATCGTCGTCCGCGATGTTGTACACGCCGGGCTTGGCCCTCTCGATGGCTGCGAGGGTCGCAGCGGCTGCATCGTCGATGTGGATGAAGGACGACACCCCGGTGCCCCCACCGACGATGGGGAATTGGCGACGCCGGACGCCCTCGAGCTGGAACCCGCCCTCGCCGAGTGACGTGCCCGGGCCATAGAAGGACCCGTATCGAAGGACGATCCCCTCGATGCCCTCGGCCTCCAGCACCGCTCGCTCCAGATATCGCATGGCCTCGACGACTCGCCGAAGGGCGGCGGGGGGATCCTGATCGAACGGGTCGTCCTCAATTTTGATGGGCCCGCCCGTTCGGGCGTAGGCCCCCGGCCCAGCGTACGACTGGGCGACGATCCGACGAACCCGAAGCCCTCGAAGGCCCTCGAGCAGGTGATCGGTTCCCTCCGTTCGGAGCCGGTTCGTGGCGGCGAAGCCCTCATCGAGCTTCCGGAAGTCGGTGAAGCCCCCGAGCGCCGTCAGTTCGTGGACCACCACCTCGGGCTCGGCCTGGGTGAGGGCCTCACGGACAGCCTTCCGGTCGAGGGCGTCGAGCACCACGGGGGTGGCGCCGGCGGCGTGAATGGCATCCGCTTTGCGGGCGGTGCTGGTGGTGCCGACTACCGTGTGGCCTTTGGCGACCAACAGGGGGACGAGCCGCCGGCCCAATGCCCCAGTCGCTCCTGCGACGAAGATCTTCATGACATCCTCCTCCGTTTTTCTGATTCTGATCTCTAGACAACACACGGCCTCGCCGTGTGACATCCTATCGGCCGCCCGTCACGGATCGAAGGGTCCTGCAGGCTGACCTCAGCGATCAAGCGGTCAGGGACGACCCGCGGTCGTGTCCAGGTGGCGCAGCTTCTCCGGATTGCTGATGGCGCGGATCGTCTGGACCAGTCCCTCGGCGATGTCGAGCGCGACGACCAAGACGGCCCGCCCATCATCGCCGAAGAACAACGCCCCCGGCTGTCCGTTGATCTCCGCGAACCGCATCCCCACGCCTCCCAGGCGCTCCAGCCAAGATCCGAACCCGAGCAGCATTATTCGTGCGATCCGCTCGCGCCCGTACACGGGGCGCAGGAACGCCGAAGCCTTCCCTCCGCCGTCGGCGTGGACGACGGCATCCGCAGCGAGCAAGTGGATGAGCTGCTCGGTGTCACCCTCGCGGACCGCCTCGAAAAACCGCCGGGCGAGCTCCTCGCGTTGCTGGCGTGAGGCCTCGAACCGCGGCTTCCTCGCCTCGACCTGCCGCCGGGCCCGGAGGGCGATCTGCCGGCAGTTCTCTTCGCTCTTGCCCACGACGGCAGCGATCTCGTCGTAGCCGTACTCGAAGACCTCCCGGAGCAGGAACACCGCCCGCTCGACGGGGCTCAGGCTCTCCAGCAGGACGAGGAACGCCATCGAGAGCGAGTCGGCCATCTCCGCGTACTGGGAGGCGTCGGGGGCCGGATCGGTCAGCAGCGGCTCCGGCAGCCACGTGCCAAGATAGGTCTCCCGGCGCACACGGGCTGAGCGTACATGGTTGATGGCAAGCCGGGTGGTGACCGTGGACAACCAGGCCTTGGGCGAGTCGATGTTCACACTCTCGCCCTGTGCCCGATGGAAGCGCAGGAACGCTTCCTGCACGATGTCCTCAGCATCGCTCACGCTGCCCACCATCTGGTAGGCGATGGA
>JBIOWP010000027.1:0-40624 GCA_044868695.1 bacterium | reverse complement strand
GTGAGCCCAGCCGATCGTGGCTGGCGAGCCCGAGCGCTACGCCCGGCGGGTGAGCCGCCCCGAGAGCGGAGCGGCCTTCCACTCGCCCAACAGAAGACGGATGACAGTCCAGACTGAACCACTACTGGTTTCCACCCTTCCTTGACACGCTTATGGCGCCGTGCCACAATGAACCTGGACTGAGTTGTTGACCAAATTAGTCGAGAATTTTACCCGCCATCATCAAGGCGTTGCGAGGGTGTGATGGCTGATCTGGACATCAAAGACCTGACCGTACAGGTTGAGGACAAGGTGATCCTCAAGGGGGCCAACCTGTCGCTCAACAAGGGGGAGATCCACGCCCTCATGGGACCCAACGGCTCAGGCAAGTCCACCCTGGCCAACGTCTTGATGGGCAACCCGTTCTACCAGGTGGTGAAGGGCGAAGTCCTCTATAAAGGAGAGGACTTGCTGGCGATGTCCCCCGACGCGCGCGCGCGCAAGGGGCTGTTCATCGCCTTCCAGTACCCCGTGAGCATCCCCGGGGTGACGATGAGCAGCTTCCTGCGCACCGCCGTCTCGGCCCGCCGGGGCTATGACAAGGAGCTGATGCCGGTCGGCGAGTTCCAAAAGCTGCTCAAGCAGAAGATGGAGGAGTTGAAGGTCGAGCCGGCCATAGTCTCCCGGTACGTGAACGAAGGGTTCTCCGGCGGCGAAAAAAAGCGTGCGGAGATCCTGCAGATGGCCATGCTGGAGCCGGAGGTGGCCATCATGGACGAGACCGACTCCGGGCTCGACATCGACTCGGTCAAGGTCGTGGCCGAAGGCGTCAACCGGATGATCGCGCAGGCCAAGGGGTCGATGGGCATCCTGCTCATTACGCACTACTCGCGCATCCTGCACTTCATCAAGCCGTCGTACGTGCACGTCATGTTCGACGGGCGCTTCGTGGTCTCGGGCGGTCCGGAGCTGGCCGAGGAGCTCGAGCAGGCCGGCTACGAAGGTATCAAGGCGCAATTCGAAGTGATCGCGTCGGAAGTCCAGGCTGAGGGGGCCGTCCGCCGCGCCGGAAAAGTATTTTGGGTGGCCCACTAGACAGTGGAGGGTGTGCGCTGATGGCAGTCACCAACCAGCTGGGCATCGATCTCGACAAATACAAGTGGGGCTTCCACGATCCCGAGAAATACGTGTACAAGTCCCGCAAGGGGCTGGACCGCGAGATCGTGGAGATGATCTCCTCCATGAAGAACGAGCCCGAGTGGATGCGGGCGTACCGGCTGCATTCGCTGGAGCACTTCCAGCAGCGGCCGATGCCGACCTGGGGCGCCAACCTCCTGCAGATCGACTTCAACGACATTTACTACTATTTGAAGCCGACGGAGAAGAAGGAACGCAGCTGGGACGAAGTCCCCGAGAACATCAAGAACACCTTCGAAAAACTGGGGATCCCGGAGGCCGAGCGGAAGTTTCTGGCCGGAGCGGGCGCGCAGTACGAGAGTGAGTCTGTCTACCACAACCTCAAGGAGGAGTGGGAGAAGCTCGGCGTCATCTTCCTCGACACCGACTCGGCGCTGCGGGAGCATCCCGATATCGTGCGTGAGTACTTCGGCACCGTCGTCCCGCCGGAAGATAACAAACTGGCCGCGCTGAATTCGGCCGTCTGGTCCGGCGGGTCGTTCGTCTACGTCCCTGCGGGCGTGCATGTGGACATCCCTCTGCAGGCCTACTTCCGCATCAACGCCCAGAACATGGGGCAGTTCGAGCGCACGCTGATCATCTGCGAGCCCGGGTCGTACGTGCATTACGTGGAAGGATGCACGGCCCCGATCTACACCACCGACTCGCTGCACAGCGCGGTGGTGGAGATCATCGTGAAGGAAGGCGCGCGCTGCCGCTACACGACGATTCAAAACTGGTCGACCAATACGTACAACCTGGTCACCAAGCGCGCCGTCGCCTACCGCGACGCCACGATGGAGTGGGTCGACGGCAACTTGGGGTCCAAGATCACCATGAAGTACCCCAGCGTCTTCATGGTCGAACCCGGCGCCAAGGCGGAGATCCTCTCCGTGGCCTTCGCCGGACGGGGGCAGCATCAGGATCCCGGCGGGAAGGTCATTCACGCGGCACCGCACACCCAGTCCGTCATCGTCAGCAAGTCGATCGCCAAGGACGGGGGCCGGGCGGGGTACCGCGGACTGGTCAAGATCTACCCCGGGGCGACGGGGAGCAAATCGGCGGTGCGGTGCGACGCCCTGATCCTCGACGAAGCGAGCCGCAGCGATACCTACCCGACGATGGAGATCGACGAGCAGGACGTCAGCATCACGCACGAAGCCACGGTCTCCAAGGTGTCCGACGAGCAGCTGTTCTACCTGATGAGCCGCGGGATGAAGGCGGACGAGGCGATGAACATGATCGTCCGCGGGTTTGTGGAGCCCATCGTCAAAGAGCTGCCGCTGGAGTACGCGGTCGAGCTCAACCGGCTCATTGCGCTCGAAATGGAAGGCTCGGTCGGATAGGCCTGCCCGGCGAGTGCCCGTCCGGGGCCCGGCCGCCGCGGCGCAGCCGGCCCCGCTTTGTTGTCAGAGGACGATATGCCTGACCAGATCACACACATCGCGAGGACCGGACCGTTCACGCGCGAGGCGGTGCTGGCGCTCTCGGACCGCCAGGACGAGCCCGCGTGGATGCGGGAATTCCGCCTGGCGGCCTGGGAGGCGTTCGAGCGGCTGCCGGCTCCGGTCCCTACGGACGAGGAGTGGCGCCGCACGGATCCCGCCGCGTTCCAGCTGAAGGGGGTCCGGCCGTTTGCCGAGGCGCCGCCGGGTCCGTTTCCGCCCGGTCTCCAGCAGATGATCGACGGGTGGCCTCAGGCGGCGGGGGTGCTGGTGCAGCACAATTCCCAGACGGTCCGGTCGCAGCTGGACGCGGAGCCCGCCCGGCGCGGGGTCATCTTTGCGGACCTGCACGCCGCGCTCCGGGCGCACCCCGAACTGATCCGCACGCACTTCATGACGACCTGTGTCCACCCCGACGAGTCGCGGTTTCGCGCGCTGCACGGCGCGCTGTGGAGCGGGGGCGCGGTGGTGTACGTCCCCGACGGTGTCGAGGTCGCGCAGCCCCTGGTGTCGCTGACGTGGATCGACGCCGACGGGGTCGCGGTATTCCCGCATCTCCTGGTTCTTGCCGGCAAGGGCAGCACGGTGACGGTGATCACGGCCGCCGCCTCTCCCACCGAGGAGTGGCACCCTTCGACACGCTCAGGGTGGCCCAACGGCGCGAAGCCTCCGGGGTGGCCCGAGCGCGTCGAGGGCCAAGCGTTTGCCGATCCCGTGACCGAGCTGATCCTCGGCGACGGCGCGCAAGTGCGCCTGGTGACGCTAGTGGAGTGGGGACGCAACGTCGTCGAGGTCGGCATCATCCGCTCCGTCCTCGCACGGGACGCCACGCTGCGCAGCCTGCTGGCCACCCTCGGGGGCAAGGTAAGCAAGACCAATGTGGAGTCCATCCTGGACGGACCCGGCGCGACGTCGGAGATGCTCGGGTTGGTGTTCGGCGACGCCCGGCAGCATGTCGACCTGCACACGCTGCAGGAGCACCGTGCGCCGCACACACTGTCCGACCTGCTCTACAAGAACGCGGTGAAGGATCGCTCGCGGAGCGTCTTTTCAGGGATGATCCGCGTGCATCCCGGTGCGCAGAAAACCAACGCGTTCCAGGCCAACCGGAACCTGATTCTGTCCGAGGGTGCGAAGGCGGATTCCATTCCCAACCTGGAAATCATGGCGAACGACCTGCGCTGCACCCACGGATCCGCCACCAGCCGTCTCAACGACGAGCACCTGTTCTACCTGATGAGCCGCGGGTTGAGCCGTGCTCAGGCGGTGCGGATGGTCGTGGAGGGGTTCTTCGCAGAACTACTAGACCGCATTCCCCTGGAGCACCTCCGGGCACGGCTACTCGGCGAGATCGAAGCGAAGATGGCGGGATGACGGAGCGAACGGCTGCATTTGTCCCGGTGGCGTCGGCCGCAGACGTGCCGCCCGGAACGGCGAGAGCCGTGACGGTGGACGGCCGGCGGATCGCCCTCTTCAACGTCAACGGCACGTTCTACGCGATCGACGACTCGTGCACGCACGAGGAGACGTCGCTGGCCGCCGGGCCGGTGTACGGGGAAATCGTCGCCTGTCCCAAGCACGGCTCGCGGTTCCACCTGCCGACCGGCCGCGTGCTGTCGCTGCCGGCGGTGGTCCCCGTCAACACCTACCAGGTGAAGGTCGAAGGCGGGCAGGTGCTCGTGCTGCCGGTGCCCCAGAAGGGCCGGGGCATGCCGCACAAGGCATGAGACCGGGACCAGGGACCGGGGACCCGAAACCGGGAAACGAGGAGAGGACGATCATGGACCCGCAGCGCGTGCGAGCCGACTTTCCCATTTTGAGCCGCACGGTGCATGGGAAGCCGCTGGTCTACCTCGATAGTGCGGCGACATCCCAGAAGCCGCGCCGGGTGATCGATGCACTCGTGCGGTATTACACCGGCTACAACGCCAACGTGCACCGCGGCATCTATGAGATGGCCGAGGAGGCGACGCGGCGGTACGAGGAGGCCCGCGGCGCGCTCGCCGCGTTCATCGGCGCGAGGCGGCCGGAGGAGGTGGTGTTCACGCGCAGCACCACCGAGGCCATCAACCTGGTGGCCTATGCGTGGGGGCGCGCCAACATCCGCTCCGGGGACGAGATTCTCCTGACCGAGATGGAGCACCACAGCAACCTGGTGCCCTGGCAGCTGCTGGCCGCAGAGAAGGGCGCGACGCTGCGGTTCATCCCGTTCGATGGAGCGGGCGTCCTGCAGCTGGATGAGTATGACCGGCTGCTCTCGGATCGGACGCGGCTGGTGGCCCTCCCGCATCAGTCCAACGTGCTGGGCACCATCAATCCCGTCAAGGAGATCGCCGCCAAGGCCCACGCCGCGGGCGCCAAGGTGCTCGTGGACGGTGCGCAGAGCGCGCCCCACATGCCGGTATCTGTCGCCGACCTGGACGTCGACTTTTTCGCCTTCTCCGGTCACAAGATGTGCGGGCCGACGGGTGCCGGGGCCCTGTGGGCCCGCTACGAGATTCTGGATGCGATGCCGCCGTTTCACGGCGGGGGCGAGATGATCATGCTCGTGCAGCTGCACGCGTCCACCTACAAGGAGCCGCCGCACAAGTTCGAAGCCGGTACGCCCAACATCGGCGACTGCATCGTCTGGGGCGACGCGGTCGCGTACCTCCAGGGCATCGGCATGGACGCGATCCGCGCGCACGAGCGGCGCCTGTCGGCGTACACGATGGAGCGGCTGGCCGAGGTGCCGGGCCTCACCGTGTTCGGGCCGCGCCAGCTGGATCACCGCGGCGGGGTGCTCGCGTTCGCAATGGACGTCGTGCACCCGCACGACGTGGCACAGGTGCTGGATCAGGAGGGGATCGCGGTCCGGGCCGGCCACCACTGCACGCAGCCGCTGCACCGGCGGCTGGGCGTTGCGGCGACGACACGGGCGAGCCTCTACCTGTACAATACGGAGAGTGACATCGACGCGCTCATTCGCGGATTGCACATCGTGCGCCGGATGTTCTCCCCGAAGCCCGCGCCGGCGCAACGGCTGTCGACGTAGGAGACCCGGAGGATTCGTGTGGCCTTAGACGATCTGTACCGCGAAGTGATCCTCGATCACTACACCCGCCCGCGCAACAAGGGCACGCTCGACGACCCGGACATCACGGTGGAAGGGGCCAATCCCCTGTGCGGAGATGAGCTCTCGATCTATGTCAAGCTCGCCGGCGGGAAGATCTCGGCCGTCCGCTTTGTCGGCCGGGGGTGTTCCATCAGCCAGGCCTCGGCGTCGATGATGACCGATCAGATCAAGGGGAAGACGCTCGCCGAAGCCCGGGCGCTGGTGGGGCGGTTCAAGGCGATGATGCACGGAGACGCCGTGCCTGAGGAGGAGCTGGGTGATCTGGTCGCCCTGCAGGGGGTGCGCAAGTTCCCGGTGCGCATCAAGTGCGCGACGCTGGCCTGGGTGGCGCTGGACCAGGGCGTCGACGAGTTTGAGACCTCTCGGGGCCGGATCGAAACCAGGGCCAGCAGCGAGCTCCCTCCGGGGCGACGGGCGTGACCACGCCGGCGCTGTGGCGGGAACTCGCGGCGCAGCTGCGGGTGGACAGTATCCGCGCGACCACCGCCGCCGGGTCCGGCCATCCCACGTCGTCGATGTCGGCCGCCGACCTGATGGCGGTGTTGCTCGCCGGCCACCTGCGCTACGACGTCAAGAATCCCAAGCATCCCGCGAACGACCACCTGGTGTTGTCCAAGGGGCACGCCTCGCCTCTCCTGTACGCGCTGCTCAAGGCGGCGGGGGCGATCACGGACGATGAGTTGATGACCCTGCGCCGCTTCGGCAGCCGGCTCGAGGGGCATCCCACGCCGGTGCTGCCGTGGGTCGACGTGGCCACCGGTTCGCTGGGGCAGGGCCTGCCGATCGGCGTGGGAATCGCGCTCGCCGGCAAGTCCCTGGACAGGATTTCCTACCGGGTCTGGGTGCTATCCGGCGACAGTGAGATGGCCGAGGGCTCGGTGTGGGAAGCCGTTGAGCATGCCGCGTATTACCGGCTGAGCAATCTCACCTGCATCGTGGACGTCAACCGCCTGGGGCAGCGAGGTGAGACGATGCCGGGGTGGAACACCAGCGCGTACGCGCAGCGGGCAGCCGCGTTCGGCTGGCGGACGATCGAGATCGACGGCCACAACCTTGAAGAGATCGATCGCGCGTATGCGGCCGCCGCGGCGCCGTCAGAGACGCCGGTGATGATCGTCGCCCGCACGGTGAAGGGGAAGGGCGCCTCTCTCGTCGAGAACAAGGACGGCTGGCACGGCAAGGCATTGTCAAAGGAGCAGGCCGCGCAGGCCATCGCCGAACTGGGCGGGCCGCGCAGTCACACGGTCCAGCTCCGGCCTCCCGATCCCCTGCCGCCCGCTCCGCCTCGAGCCGTCCGGCCGCCGCAGCTGCCTGTCTACCGCACGGGGGACAGCGTCGCGACCCGGCGCGCCTATGGAGATGCGCTCGTGGCGCTGGGGGCGGCCAGGCCGGAGGTGGTCGTTCTCGACGCCGAGGTCAGCAACTCGACCTATGCCGAGGATTTCGCGCGGGCCCACCCGGACCGCTACTTTGAGATGTACATTGCCGAGCAGCAGATGGTCGCGGCGGCGGTGGGCCTGCAGGTCCGCGGGTACGTGCCGTTTGCGTCCTCGTTCGCCGCGTTCCTGACGCGCGCCTACGACTTCATCCGGATGGCCGCCGTGTCGCGGGCGAACATCAAACTTGCCGGCTCCCATGCCGGGGTGTCCATCGGCTGGGACGGGCCGTCGCAGATGGGTCTGGAAGATCTGGCCATGATGCGGGCCGTGTCAGGCAGCACGGTGCTGTATCCCTGCGACGCTAACCAGACCGCGCAGCTGGTCGCGCAGATGGCGGACCGGCCCGGGATCGTCTTCCTTCGCACGACACGCGAGAAGACCCCGGTGCTCTATGGGTCCGACCAGCGGTTTCCCATCGGGGGCAGCATCGTGGTGGCCCGCTCGGAGCACGATAGGGCGACGGTCGTCGCCGCGGGCATCACCATCCACGAGGCACTCCGGGCGCGCGACCTGCTGGCCCGCGAAGGGATCCCCGTGCGCGTCATCGACGCCTACTCGATCAAACCCATCGACGCCGCGACGTTGCTGGAGGCCGCGCGCGAGACCGGCGTGATCGTCTCCGTCGAGGACCACTGGCCGGAGGGCGGCCTGGGCGAGGCCGTGCTGTCTGCGCTGGCCGCCGGTGGATCCATGCCTGAGGTGCGCGTCCTCGGCGTGAAGGCGATGCCCGGGTCTGGGACACCGGACGAACTGCTGGACGCCGCCGGTATCAGCGCGAGGCACATCGCCGGGGCGGTCCGCGCGCTCATTGCGCACGCCGGCCCGGCTCCGGTCGGGCGCTGATCTGTGGGCTACATGCTGCCGGCTTTGACCAGACCGATCCTGTTCCCTTCGGGGTCGGCGAAGAGCGCCAGCGCCGGTCCTCCCGGGACCTCGCTCGGAGGCAGGATGGTCTTCCCGCCAAGCCGTTCTGCCATCCGGAGATACTCGCCCAGGTCTTCGACCTCGACGTAGAAGGTCACGCCGCCCGGGCTACCCTGCTGGGTGGCCGCGATGCCGCCGTTGATGCCCTTCCCGCCTGTCTCCACCATCCCGTATTGCATGGGATTGTTGGCATCGACCTTCCAGTCAAACAACTCCCGATAGAATTTCTGCAACCGCGTCCCGTCCTTGCCCGTGACTTCGAAGTGCACGACAGGCTTGCCCATTCCCGCCACCTCCTCTGGTGTGGAACCCCTTCCCTACATCCTGCCTGCTTCCATGTTCGGATCCGGCCCCGGGTCGGCGCCTGATGCCACGGTGGCCAGTCGGTGCAGATAGAGCTCCCAGCCCTGGAGATGTTTGTCGCGCGCCGCCTCGGGAAGGTCACGATGCACCAACCGGACCATCGTGCCGTCCCCGTCAGGGGTGAGCGTGACTTCCACGGTGCTGGGACCGGGTGGCACCGCCCCGCTTCCTTCCCACCCCCAGGTGAACACCACCCGGCTGTAGGGCACGACCTCCACGTAGCGTCCCCTGGCGATGTCATGGCTGTTCATCTGCACCCGGTAGACTCCCCCCGGCCGGGGGTCCAGGTCCGCCAGCGCACCCTTCCAGCGAGTGTATTTTGCCGGATCGGTGAGCAATCCGAAGATGGTCTCCGGCCGGGCGGCCACCCGGAGCTCACGTCTGATGGCAGTGCGTTCTTCAACGGTCATCTGTTGATCCTCCTGTCGCGTCGTGTCTTTCCGAGCGGTGTCGGCGTCCGCTTCCGGCGCTCCTCAGCTTCTGCGGCCGCTTTGAGGCGCTGTAGCCCTTCGTCCCAAAACGCGTCAAGGAACCGTCGAACCTCGGCAATGGTCTCCGGCCGGGCGCGGTACAAGCGGCGCGTCCCATCGCGACGCTCATGCACCAGCCCCGCCTCCTTGAGCACCCGCAAGTGCTGCGAAATGGCCGGACGCGTGACTGCAAAGTGCGAAGCAATTCTCCCGGCCGGCAACTCCCGCGTCCAGATCAGGCGGAGGATTTCGCGCCGGCGCGGCTCGGCGATCGCTCTTACGGCGGTGTCCATCGACCATATTTAATCATGTACTTACGTAAGTGTCAAATTAAATTTACGCGTCCGTAGGTTTGACGCCCCCCGGCCCCGAATCTATGATGAGAGGGGACGCCAGCCGTCAGGAGGATGCACGTGTCAACCGAGCCCACCGATCTGGCTCGCAGTCAGGTGCTCCCGCTCGACAAGGCCCTCGAAGTCATCGACTCGCTTCCCGGCGGCGGGGTGATCCTCACCAAGGTCGAGGAAGTGCTGAACTGGGGACGGGCGGCCTCGGTGTGGCCGCTGACCTTCGGGCTGGCCTGCTGCGCCATCGAGATGATGCAGGCCATGGCCACGCGCTTCGACCTGGACCGCATGGGCGTCATCCCGCGCGCCACCCCGCGGCAAGCCGACTGCATCATCGTCGCGGGGCGGGCGACGATTAAGATCGCGCCGATCGTCCGCCGGTTGTGGGAGCAGATGCCCGAGCCCAAGTACGTGATTTCGATGGGCTCCTGTGCCACCTGCGGTGGCCCGTTCTACTACGACAACTATTCCATTCTCAAGGGAATCGACCAGGTGATCCCGGTCGACGTATACGTCCCCGGCTGCCCGCCCCGGCCCGAGGCGCTGATTGAGGGATTCCTCAAGCTGCAGGACAAGATCAAGAAAGAACCATTCCTGCGGCGGCGTATCGCCCGAGCGGCGGCTGCAGCCGCCGCAGAGGCCGCGGGGTAGCGCGATGGCGCTCCGGACCGAAGAGCTCATGCTCAACATGGGCCCGCAGCACCCCAGCACCCACGGGGTCCTACGCATGGTCGTCACCCTCGACGGGGAGAACATCGTCGACGTCCAGCCGGACATCGGCTACCTGCACTCCTCCGTGGAGAAGATGATGGAGAACCGCACGTATCTCCAGAACATCGCGCTGGTCGACCGGGGCATGGATTACCTGGCCGCGATGGCCAATGAGGAGGTGTGGGTCCTCGCATGCGAGCGGCTGGGCAAGGTCGAGGTGCCCGACCGTGCCCGCCACATCCGCACGATCATGCTGGAACTGCAGCGGATCAGCAGTCATCTGATCTGGCTGGGCACCTTCGGGATCGACCTCGGGGCGTTCACCGCGTTCCTGTGGGCGATGCGGGAGCGCGAGCGCATCATGGACCTCTTTGAATCGGCCACCGGCGGCAGGCTGCACCACGTGTACTTCCGGATCGGCGGCGTCTTTGACGATCTGCCCGAGGGCTGGACAGACCGCTGCGCGGAGTTCTGCGACTACCTTGGCGACCGGCTGCCGGAGTACGACGAGCTCCTCACCGGCAACCCGATCTTCCTTGCCCGGACGCAGGGCGTCGGCGTGCTGCCCCTGGACAAAGCAATTGAGCTGGGGGCCTCCGGTCCCGTGCTCCGCGCGTCGGGTCTCGCCTACGACGTCCGGAAGGCCCATCCCTACGAGGTGTACGACCGCCTGCAGTTTGACGTGCCCGTACGCGCCGAAGGCGACTGTTACGCGCGGTATCTCGTACGCCTGGAGGAGATGCGCCAGAGCGTCCGCATCATCCGCCAGTGCCTGGAGCGCTTGCCGTCCGGGGAAATCCGCTCGAAGGTGGCCGTGACGCTGCGGCTGCCCAAGGGCGAAGTCTATGCCCGGACCGAATCCCCGCGCGGAGACCTCGGCATCTATCTGGTCAGCGAGGGGGCGGACAAGCCGTACCGGGTGAAAATCCGCGCGCCGGCCTTCAGCAACCTCTATGCGCTGACCGAGATGATGCGGGGCTGGAAAGTCGCCGATGTGATCGCGATCCTGGGGAGCATCGACATCGTGCTCGCGGACGTGGACCGATGACGGAGATGACGGTGCACCCCGATGGCAGGAAGTCCCTGCTGGAGCGCTCCCTCGCGGGGCTGCTCGGCCTGGTAGTCGGGCTGAAGGCCACGCTGCGGACCCTCTTCGAACGCAAGGTCACCGTGTCGTATCCGGTGCAGAAGGTCAACGTCTCTGCGCGGTGGCACGGGCTGCTGGCCCTCCCGATCGATCAGGAAACCGATAACGACAAGTGCATCATCTGCTTCCAGTGCGAACGCGTCTGCCCCGACCGCTGCATCCACATCGAGGCGACCGGCAAGGCGAAAGACCGGATCCTCACGCGCTTTGACATTGAGATGGACAAGTGCTGCTACTGCGGGTTGTGCGTGGAGGTCTGCCCCACCGAGGCGATTGTCTTTGTCCCGCACTACGAGGCCAGCACGTACAACCGCGCGAACCTCCTGTATACCCTGGACGACCTCCACCGCGCCGCCCCCAAGGAGCCCATTGCCACCGGGGTGGTCAAGGTGAGGAGATAGGGGTGGGGAGATGAGCTGGGCTTTGGCGGAAGCACTTCGAACGAGATTCCCCGACGTGGAGCTGTTCCCGCGGCCGGGGCACGAACAGTCAGGGACCAGGGACCAGGGACCGGGGACCGGAACGGCAGGGGGTGAATCTGAGCCACAGGCACCCGCGGAGGCTCCCGCGGGATCCGCGGCGACGCCGGCCCGCCGTCCCGCCCATGAGCAACCCACCCAGTACCTCACGCCGGGCGTCTACGTACCGAGAGACACGCTGCTGCCCGTCTGTACCACGCTCGCGGGGGACCCGGAGTTCGGGCTCACCTACCTGTCGTTCGTCAGCGCGGTCGATTGGCCCGACCGGAATGAGATGGAGGTCCTCTACCACCTGTACTCCCACCAGTCGGGACAGGAGCTTGCCCTCAAGGTGCGCATCCCGCGCGATGACCCGCGCGTGCCGTCCGTGACCGGGATCTGGGACGGCGCGAACTGGCACGAGCGTGAGGCGTACGATCTGCTCGGGATCGTGTTTGACGGCCATCCCGACCCGCGGCGCATCATGATGACCGATGACTGGATCGGGCATCCACTCCGCAAAGACTACGTGTACCAGGATCCGCCCTGGCTCGCGGACATCGCCAAGGAACGGCAGAAGGACGCCGAAGGCCTCGGGCTGGGCGAGCGAGCCTAACGGCGATTGCGCCCGCCCCTCTTCATTATTGAAGCTTTACACGTCCCCACTAGGCTAATGCCGCCGATGTCCCAGACCATCCTGGTCGTTGAAGACGACGCGAAGATCGTCAACCTCCTGCGTATGTACCTCGAGCGGGAGGGGTTTGCCGTCGCCGCGACGAGTGACGGGCGAGAGGCGTTGGATGCCGCGGCCCGCGTTCATCCGCACCTGGTGATCCTGGACCTGATGCTGCCCCTGGTGGACGGCATTGACGTCTGCCGGAAGCTGCGGGCGAACTCGGACGTGCCGATCTTGATGCTGACCGCGCGCGTCGACGAGATCGACAAGCTCCTGGGTCTGTCGCTGGGCGCAGATGACTATGTGACCAAACCATTCAGCCCGCGAGAGGTCGTTGCGCGCGTGAAGACGATCCTCAGGCGCGCGGCCCGTGAGCGACCCGTCCAGGTGCTCCGGCGAGGTCCGCTGACGTTGGACGTGGACCGGCACCGCGTTACCGTGGACGGGGCCGACGTGCAGCTCACGCCCGTGGAGTTCCGGCTGCTCCGGGCGCTGATGGAAGCGCCGGAACGGGCCTTCGCCCGGGACCAGCTGCTGAGCCACATCTACGCCAATCACGAGGCAGCCGTCGTGGACCGCACGATCGATGTGCACATTGGAAAATTGCGCCAGAAATTGGGCGACGACCCAGACCACCCCCGCTTTATTGCCACCGTCCGAGGCCTGGGGTACAAGCTTCTGTAACCGTTCCGTCCCTGAGGTGGGCGTGCGGCGCAGCGTGTTCTGGACGCTTCTGGGCATCAACCTTCTCGTCGTCGGCGTCGCAGTAGGGACCACGGCGATCATGGTCGGGCGCCTCGCCGACGCCTCCTTCGCCAGTCTGATGAAGGAGTTCCAGATCCAGACCGACGAGCCGCACCAGATGTTCGTCTCGACGCTGTGGCGCTCACTGGCGCTGGCCAGCCTGGCGGCAGGCGGCGCCGGGGTCCTGCTCAGCGTCGTACTGTTCCGGCGCGTCGTGCAGCCGGTCCGCAGCATGATGGCGATGGCCGGCCGCATCGCCGCGGGGCACTACGAGGCCCGCGTGAGTACGGCGTCATCCGCCGAGCTAGAGTCGCTGGGGGAGTCGCTCAACCGCATGGCCGAATCGCTGGCCACGCTGGAGCGCCTCCGCAAGGATCTCGTCAGCAACGTGGCGCACGAGCTCCGCACGCCGCTGACCAACCTGCGGGGCTATCTGGAGGCGATCGGCGAAGGCGTCTCACCAGCGTCGGGTGATGTCATCGCCGTGCTGCATGAAGAAGTCATGCGGTTGGTGCGACTGGTGGAGGCCCTGCACGCGCTGTCCCAGTTCGATGCGCGGCTCCCGCACGCGCATCTGGCAGACATCGCCCTCGAGGAGCTCATCGGGCGACTGCTGACGCTGCGCAGGCCGGAGTTCGACGCGAAGGGGATTGCGGTACGAGTCACCGTGCCCGGCCACGACACGGTGCGCGCCGACACCGACCTGCTGGTGCAGGCCCTCGGCAACCTGCTGGACAACGCCGCCAAGTACACTCCGGCCGGCGGCGAGGTGACCGTGGACGTCGCGAGGACAGGTGGGGAGGTGCGGATCGCGGTGACCAACACCGGCGAGGGAATTGCCGCCGCCGACCTCCCGTTCATCTTTGAGCGATTCTACCGCGCGGAGAAGTCGCGCTCGCGGGAGTCTGGGGGAGCGGGGATCGGGCTGGCCATCGTCAAAGAAGTGGCCGGGGTTCATCGCGGGCGGGTCGGGGCCAGCAGCGGCGGGGGCACGACGACGGTCTGGTTGACCGTTCCCGCATCCAGCTGACGAACGCACCGCCGGATGTTTGCACGATCTTCACAACACGCGGGTAGCGTGGTGACGGTAGGAGGAGTCGATGAAGGACCGTTCGGCGCGAGCGGATCTAGTAGACCGGCTGCCGCCCGGCCAGTACCTCACGCAGAAGTGGCCGGTGCTGCACGCCGGTTCGGTGCCGCGGTTCAACCCGGCCACGTGGGACTTCCAGGTCTACGGACTGGTCGAGCAGCCCGTGCGGCTCACCTACACGGAGTTTGTGGCGCTCCCGAAGGCGACGCTGCGGCGCGACATCCATTGCGTGACCGCGTGGAGCAAGCTGGATGTCGAGTTCGAGGGCGTGCCGGCAAAGGCGGTGCTGGACCTGGCTCGACCGCGCCCCGAGGCCAAGTTTGCGATGGTGCACGCGGAGCAGGGCTATGAGACCAACCTGCCGCTGGAGTACTTGCTGGCTGAGGATGCGCTGCTTGCGTACCGTGCCGACGGCGAGGACCTCACCCCAGAGCACGGGTGGCCGCTGCGCCTGGTCGTGCCCCGGCTATACTTCTGGAAGAGCGCCAAGTGGGTCCGCGGCATCGAGCTGATAGCGAAGGACCGCCGGGGGTTCTGGGAGCGCAACGGGTACCACAACCATGCCGATCCCTGGAAGGAGGAGCGCTACTCTTCGCCCTGGGAGTAGCCTGCGGTGATGCGCGTGACGCGCACGTGGGTGTGGTGGATCACCGCCGCCGTCCTCCTTCTCGCACCGGTGGCGTGGTATTTGGGGTCTCCGCTTTTCATCAACCGGACGGTCGTAGAGCAGACGCCACCGGCCGTCGCTGGCGCCGATCTGGCGCGAGGCACGTTCGTCGACGCGGACGCTGTGCACAAAGGGTCAGGCGTCGCCCTCATCAGGAAGGCCGGCGCGGATCTCATCGTGCGGCTGGAGGACTTTCGCGTGACCAACGGACCCGATCTCTACCTGTACCTCGCGGCACATCCCAGTCCCGCGTCGAGGGGCGACGTCGATGAGGGGTTTGTCAGTCTGGGGAGGCTCAAGGGCAATATCGGCGCCCAGAACTATCAGATTCCACCGGGCACCGACCTGGTCCGATACCGCTCGGTCGTCGTCTACTGCCAGCGGTTCCACGTCGTGTTCGCCACGGCCACCCTGCAGCAGCTGCAGTAGCCGTCGGGACCGACTTCGGAGGTGGTGAGTGGTGCACAGCGAGCTGAAGACCGGTGTCACCCGGCGTGAACTGCTGCGCCGCTCGGCGCTGATCGCGGCGGGGAGTCTGGTGGGATCCGAGCTGGCGCGGTGGGCGCTGGCCGGCGGTCGCCGGGAGATCGCGTCGGCCCAAGGGGTGACGGTGCAGGGGCTTCCTCCCGAGGTGACGCCCAACAGCCAGTTCTACCTGGTCAGCAAGAACCCCCCGGGATTCGATCCGGTCATCGACGCAGCGAAATGGCGATTGGAGGTAGCCGGCCGCGGCGGGCCCATGCGGCTGTCATACCAGGAGCTCCGCGCGCTCCCTTCCGTTGAGCGTTTCCACACGCTGGAGTGCATCAGCAACGAGGTCGGCGGCAACCTCATCGGCAACGCAAAGTGGCGGGGCGTCCCGCTGCGGACCGTTTTGGAGATGGCGGGTACAGATGTGACCGCCCGGAAGGTAGTGTTCCGCTGCGCCGACGGCTACACCGAATCCATCCTCACCGCGGATGCCCTGCGTCCGGACACACTACTGGCCTTCGAGATGAACGGCGAACCGCTCCCCTCCAAGCACGGCTTCCCGGTACGCCTCCTGGTTGGCGGGTTGTACGGGATGAAAAATCCCAAATGGATTACGCGCATCGAGCCCGCCGACCACCACCTGGGGTACTGGGAACAGCGGGGTTGGACCGACGAGGCCGTAGTGAAGACGATGTCCAAATTCACCACGCCGGCATCGGGAGCTGCCGTACGCGCCGGTCAGCTGGTTCAGCTCGGCGGGGTCGCCTACGCGGGCAGCCGGGGGACCCGCGCCGTGGAATACTCCGTTGATGACGGCCGCACGTGGCTGCCGGCCCGGGTGAGGCCCGCCCTGGGTCCCCACACCTGGGTCCTGTGGAACGCGGACTGGACGCCGCCGGGTCCGGGAACTTACCCGCTGCGCGTTCACTCGCAGGACGGAAGCGGGCAGTGGCAAGCGGTTGAGGAGACCCCGACGCTGCCGGACGGTGCGTCGGGCCTGCACCGCGTCCGCGTCCAGGTCCGCCCGTAGTCTCCCACCTTTACCGAGCCTTAGCACGTTGTTCATCCGCCCTTCATCCAGCGTCGCTAGCATGAGACACGCCGGGACGCAGCGCGTCCCGAGCCTGTGTGGCCGACGGGGGTGTTCTCATGCGCAGGAGACTTGAGAGGCTGGCGGCAATGGCCGTCGTGTTGGTCATCTTCAGTATCGCCTCGTCCGACGCGGCGATGATGATGACGCGGGTCAAGCTGTTGCCCACGCCGCTGGCGAGGAACGCGGGGCTGCAGGGCGCTACGGGATTCGCCGATGTGGACGTCGAGAAAGGGATGGTCCAGATCACCGTGCAGTTGGCCGACGGGACGAGCCTCCCGATGGGTTCCGTCCTGGAGGGATGGGTCGTGGATGCCGGGAAAAAGGGCGGTCCCGGTATGTCCCATGCGTCGGACGCGGACCAGAAATACGGCGCCGCCTTCGGGAACCCGGAGTTCGCCGCGCTGTCGCGCGACATTCCGTACGCGCTGAGCACCGGTGTCTTGAAAGCACGCGCCGGCAGCATGCGCGCCTACGTCGGATCGTTCTCGATCGCCAACAGCCTCGCTCCCTACAACGCCGTGGTTGTCACGCTGGAGTCCGACGGCAACAAGGGGGCGTACGACCCTCGGCCGGGGACGCCCGTACTGGCGGGGGAGATTGGCAGATAGCTGGAGCATGAGAATCGCGTGACAGCGCTGTGACCCGTAGTGCGCTATACTCGTCCGTGACGATGGCTTCGGCTCGTTCCGGCTTCTGGGCTGGCCTTGCGGCGGGCGCGCTCACGACGGTCGCCATCTACTTCGGATTCCTGACCCGTGGGATTCCGGTCGTGGCGCTTGCGCTGTGGGAACGGCAGATGCGGTTGATTCCTATGGAGCTGTTTTCCTTCTTGATCGTCCGTCTGAAGTTTGCCGCCAAGCCCGCCGCCTTCTGGGGGATGCTGTTCGCGCTTGTGGTGGTGCTTGGGCTGATCGGCGCCGTGGTGGCGCGGTGGGCCGGTCGGAGACCCGCTCGGCTGGTGCTCGCATCATGGGCGCTCGCCACCGGGCTCCTGGGGATCCTGACGCTCCGCCCCGCATCGCGCTACCTGGCCGAGCGGCTGGCCGCCGAAGGCGGGACCGAACGATCCTGGACCGTCCCCGTGGCATTGCTGGCGTACGGCGTGCTATTCGCCGTGCCGTACACGGCGCTGTGCCTGGGGTTTCGCCGCGGCGCCGGTGCGCCGAAGGGGAGCGACACCGGTCTCACGCGCCGTGAGGTGGTCTCTCGCGCGGTCGGGATCGTGCTCGCGTCCGCCTCCGGCGGGGCTGCGGCGCAGTGGCTCGTGGTGGCGATGCGCCGGGCCGCAGTGTCTGCGCAGAGTCTCTTCTCGCGAATCAAGGGCCTGCCGCCGGAGATCACACCCAACGAGCAGTTCTACGTAGTGAGCAAGAACCCGCCGAGTTTCGATCCGGTCGTCAGCGTGGCGAGATGGTCCCTGGAGGTCGCCGGCCTGGTCTCACGGCCGCTGCGCCTCACCTATGACGATTTGAAGGCGATGCTCCCCGTCGAGCAGGTTCAGACGCTTGAATGCATCAGCAATGAGGTGGGCGGCGACCTGATCAGCACTGCGCGGTGGAAGGGCGTGCGCCTGCGAGACGTCCTGCAGCGTGCCGGCGGGCCGGCGACCACCGCCGTCAAAGTCGCGTTCCGGTGCGCCGACGGGTATACCGAGTCGATCCCGATCGGAGACGCGTTGGATGCGGCGACGCTGCTGGCCTACGAGATGAACGGTGAGCCGCTCCCGACGAAGCACGGGTTCCCCGTCCGGCTGCTGGTCCCGGGGCTGTTCGGCATGAAGAACCCCAAGTGGATCACCAAGATCGAGGTGGTCAACTATGACTTCCGGGGATATTGGGAGGCTTCGGGGTGGAGCGACGAAGCAGTCGTGAAGACGATGTCGCTGTTCGCCGTCCCTCCGCGCACCGTGACCATGGGCGACGTCGCAGTCGGCGGGGTCGCCTATGCCGGGGACCGCGGTGTGACCCAGGTGGAATTCAGCACCGATGCGGGCACGACGTGGCGCCCGGCCGAGGTGAAATCCCCGCTCAGCAGGTTCACCTGGGTGCTGTGGGCGGCGCTCTGGACCCCGACGGCGCCCGGGGAGTACACCCTCAAGGTCCGCGCAAAAGACGGCGCGGGCGTGCTTCAGACGTCAAAGGAAACGCCCACGCTGCCGGATGGCGCTTCAGGGTATCACACGATCCGAGTCCGCGTGACAAAATAGCGCGCGTGAGGGCTGCTTGACGCTACCGGCGCCGCGCCCGTATAGTGGAAACAGGATCCGGGATCGATGCCCATCCGCTATTTCTCCCTCGACGAGGCAAATCGGGCGCTCGTGCAGGTCGCGCCCCTGCTGGCCCGCCTGAAAGACTTGAACGCGCAGACGGCATCCACGACCGAGCAGCTCGACGCGCTGTGGCGGCGCCTGGAGGCCGGGGAGCGCGTGCTCGAAGAGATCGCGGACTTGCAGGCTCGCGCCGACGCGCACACACGCGAGGTGACCGAACTCCTCGGCCGGTTGGAAGAGGTTGGGTGCGTGCTGCGGGATGTGGAACAGGGACTGGTCGACTTTCCCGCGCGGGCCGACGGCAGCGAATTCTTCCTGTGCTGGCATCTCGGCGAGTCCGCCATCGGCTACTGGCACGGCCCGCAGGAGGGATTCGCCGGGCGCAAACCACTCGGCACGATGCCGGGGCGTCTCATCCACTAGGCGCGTGTGAGCAGGAAGCCCGTGAACATCTCCGAACACCACGGAGGACCTCGTCGCGATGCCTGACCCCTACGGGCTCATCATCATCGGCGGCGGCCCCGGCGGCTACGTCGGCGCGATTCGCGCCGCACAGCTCGGGCTGCATGTAGCGCTCGTGGAGCGGGAGAAAGTCGGCGGGACCTGCCTCCATATCGGCTGTATCCCCACCAAGGCAATGCTTCACACCGCCGAACTGGCGGACCACCTTACCGATCCCCGGGAGCTCGGATTGGCCGTGGACCGGGTGATGGTGGATCTGCCCGCCGTGCAGCGCCGAAAAACCAGGGTCGTGGAGCAGCTCTTCAAAGGCGTGCAGGCGCTCATGCGCAAGAACAAGGTGGATGTCTTCTCCGGAGAGGGCCGGTTTCTGAGCGCGACGAAGGTCGGCGTGGCCCTCGCCGACGGGTCGGAAACCGAGCTCACGGCCCGCCACGTGCTTATCACCACGGGGTCGGCTCCCCGGAGCATCCCGGGGATCGCGTTCGACCACGCCCGCATCATCGACAGCACGGACGCGCTCAGCCTCCAAGAGATCCCGCGGTCGATCGCCATCCTCGGTGCCGGTCCGGTCGGGGTGGAATTCGCCAGCCTCTTCCGCGCGTTCGGGAGCGAGGTAACGCTCATCGAGCTGCTGCCGACGCTCGTGCCCCTTGAGGATGAGGAGATCGGCCAGGCCCTCGAGCGATCGTTTGTCCGGCGCGGCATCAAAGTGTTGACGCAGGCCACGGCAACGTCCGTGCAGCGCGCAGGCAACCGCGTGAAGATCACCGTCGCGAAGGGGGATCAGACCACCCCCCTGGAGGCGGACTACCTGCTCGTGGCCGTGGGGCGCGCGCCGGTGACCGGCACGCTGGCGGCGGCGGAAGCGGGGGTGACCCTGGAGAAAGGCGCCGTGAAAGTCGACGACCAGCTCCGCACGACGGCCTCGGGCGTCTTTGCCGCCGGTGACGTCCTGACCGGCGTGTCGCCGTTCCGGCTGGCCCACGTCGCCAGCGATGAGGCGATCGCCGCCGTTGAGACGATTGCGGGCCAGCAGGCGCACCCGCTGAACTACGACGCCGTCCCGCGCCCGACGTTCTCCATCCCCCAGGTCGCCACCGTCGGCCTCAGCGAGCGGCAGGCCAAGGAGCAGGGGCATGAGGTCAAGGTCGGGCGGTTCAGTTTCTCCGCCAACAGCAAAGCGTCGATTGACGGCGTGCGCGAAGGCTTCGTCAAGGTCGTGACCGACGCGAAGATCGGCGAGCTGCTAGGGATTCATATGATCGGACCCGGCGTGACCGAGCTGCTGGCCGAGGGCGTGGCGGCCAAGTATCTGGAGGCGACCGCCACGGAAGTGGGGGCGGCGGTCCACTCCCACCCGACGCTGTCGGAAGCATTGAAGGAAGCCGCACTGGACGCGCTGGGCCGCGTCATCCACATGTAGCGCCGCCCCCCGCGGATCGCGGGGGGGAGGGGACGGGATGAGCGCAAAAGCCAAGGCCACCGTGGAAGCCCGCCACCGGGCGCTGGGGCTGTCCGACCAGGACGTCTTGGAGATGTATTACTATATCGCGCTCTCCCGCGCCCTCGACGAACGGATGTGGGTCCTGCAACGAGCCGGCAAAGCGATGTTTGTCATTTCTGGGGCCGGCCATGAGGGCTGCCAGGTCGCGGCGATGTGGCCGATGGATAAGGGCCGCGACTGGCTGGTGCCGTTCTACCGCTCGGTGGCCGCCTGCCTGGTCAAGGGAATGACGCCGGCGGACATCCTGCTGGGCCTGTTCGCCCGCGCCACCGATCCCAGCAGCGGCGGCAGGCAGATGCCGGGCCACTACGGCCACCCGAAGTACAAAATTCTTTCCACCAGCAGTCCCGTTGGGACACAGTACCCGCACGCGGTCGGCATCGCGTACGCGGCCAAGCTCCGCAAGACCGGTGAGATCACCATGGTCGGCATTGGCGAAGGAGGAACCAGCCAGGGCGACTGGCACGAGGCGATGAACTTCGCCGCCGTCCACCGCTGTCCGGTGCTGCTCATCGTGGAGAACAACGAACTGGCGATCTCGGTCCCCCTGCGCAAGCAGATGGCCGTGGACAGCGTCGCCGCGCGCGCCGCCGGGTACGGCATGCCGGGAATCTCCGCGGACGGCAGCGACGTCCTCGAATGTTATCGTGTCGCCAGGGAGGCCTACGACCGCGCGAAGCGCGGCGAGGGTCCGACGCTGATCGAATACCACGTCCCGCGGCTCGGATCGCACAGCAGCGACGATCAGCAGGAACGCTACCGGTCGCGGGAGGAGCTCGAACAGGTCCGTAAGCGCGACCCGCTGCTGACCTTCCGGGCCTATCTGGAACACTGCGGCCTGCTGACCGCGGCCCGGCTGGCGGAGATG
The DNA here is from genome assembly GCA_044868695.1 of bacterium. Lineage (GTDB taxonomy): Bacteria > Sysuimicrobiota > Sysuimicrobiia > Sysuimicrobiales > Kaftiobacteriaceae > JBIOWP01. The sequence goes on along the minus strand of JBIOWP010000027.1, from coordinate 19,206 downwards.
ACCGACCGGATCCGCCGGGAGATCGACGCGGCCACGGACGAGGCCGATCGCGCACCGGTGCCTGAGGCGGACAGCGCGGCGCGCTACGTGTTTGACGAGGGGGAGTAGGAACGCCCATGCCGGAGATCCGGTACATCGACGCGATCAACCAGGCCCACCACGAGGAGATGGCGCGCGACGAGCAAGTCCTGGTGCTCGGCGAGGACGTCGGGCGCAAGGGCGGCGTGTTCGGCGCGACGATGGGGCTGCTGGAACAGTTCGGCGAGGACCGCGTGATCGATACGCCGCTGGCGGAGTCCTCGATTGCCGGCGTGGCCATCGGGATGGCGTGCAACGGCCTGCGGCCGATCGCCGAGTTTCAGTTCGCCGATTTTATCCACCCGGCGTTCAATCAGATCGTGAGCGAGGCGGCACGGATGCGCTACCGGTCCAACAACGCGTACGGGTGCCCCGTCGTGCTGCGCGCGCCGTACGGCGGGTCTCACGGCACCGCGCTGTACCACTCGCAGTCCATCGAGGCGTTCTACGCGCATGTGCCCGGTCTCAAGGTGGTCGCGCCGTCCACCCCCTACGATGCGAAGGGCATGCTGAAGGCGGCGATCCGCGACCCCGACCCGGTCCTCTTCCTGGAGCACAAACGCATGTACCGGACGGTACGCGGCGAGGTGCCTGACGGTGACTACTCCGTTCCGATCGGACCGGCCGCGGTCCGGCGCGAAGGCCGGGATCTCTCGGTCTTCGCGTACGGCTGGATGCTGCACGAATCGCTCGCCGCGGCCGAGATGGCGTCCGCGGAGGGGATCGATGCCGAGGTCGTTGACGTCCGGACCCTGGCGCCGCTTGACACAGAGACCATCCTGACGTCGGTGGGGAAGACCAACCGCGCCCTCATCGTGTACGAAGACAACCGTTTCCTAGGCTACGGGGCCGAAATCGCCGCGCTGATCGCTGAGAAAGCGTTCTTTGACCTGGATGCCCCGGTCCTGCGGCTGGCTGGTCCGGACGTGCCCGGCATTCCCTTCGCGAAGCCCCTGGAAGAGTGGTTCTATCTCACCAAAGACAAGATCGCCGCTGCCATCCGGACGCTCGCGGCGTACTAGCCCCCGGGAGAGGTCAGATGCCCGTTGAAGTGAAGCTCCCGCAGCTGGGTGAGAGCACCTTCGAAGGGACGATCGGCAAGTGGCTTAAGCAGCCGGGTGACAAGATCGAACGGTTCGAGCCGCTCGTCGAGATCATGACCGACAAAGTGAACGTCGAGATGCCCGCACCGTTCGGGGGTGTGCTATCCACAGTGCTCGTAGCTGAAGGCCAGACGGTGCCCGTCGGTACTCCCATCGCGCTGATGGAGACCTCGGACGCGCCGGCTCCGGCGGACGCACCCGGTGAGCGCGCGCAGGCCGGTCCCGCTGTGGCCGTGGCTCACGAGCGTGCCGCGATCCCCGAGGACCGCCTCCGGTTGTCTCCCGTCGTCCGCAGGCTCGCCGAGGAGCACGGGCTGGCGCTTGACGAGGTCGCGCGGCTCCAGGGCAGTGGAGCGGGCGGTCGCGTGACGAAGGAAGACGTCGTCAAGTATGTTGAGACCCGGCGGGCGCGCTCCGCGCCAGGGGCCGGACCCACACCTCCGGGCCCGAGTCTCCATCCCGGCGATCAGCTCCACAAGCTCACCCCGCTGCGGCGGTCGATTGCGCAGCGCATGGCGCAGTCCAAGCGCGAGATCCCGCACGCCTACGGCGTCATCGAAGTCGACATGACGGCGCTGGTGCAGTGGCGCACGGCGCACAAGGACGAGTGGCGCGCGAGGGAAGGCGTAAACATCACCTACACGGCATTCTTCGTGCGCGCGGCGGTGGACGCCCTGCGGGCGTTCCCGATCGTCAATTCGGCGTGGAGCGACGCCGGCGTCATTCAGCGCGGCGCGGTCAACGTCGGGATCGGCATCGCGGTCGATGACGGCCTCATCGTCGCTGTCGTCAAGCAGGCCGACCAGAAGCGCCTGGTCTCCCTCGCGAAGGAGCTGGAGGGGCTGAGCCGGAAGGCCCGTGAAGGGACGCTGACACTGGACGACGTCGAGGGCGGGACGTTCACCATCACCAACCCGGGCGTGTTCGGGTCGATCTGGTCGATGCCGATCATTGTGCCGCCGCAGGCGGCGATTCTCGCCACCGACATGATCGTGAAGCGCCCGGTCGTGCGGGACGACGCGATCGTCATCCGGGACATCATGCACCTGGGGTTGTCGTTTGATCACCGCATCTTTGACGGCGCGGTGGCCGACCAGTTCCTGCACCGCATACGCGAGAAACTCGAGGGTGCCGCGGGCGGGACTGCGCCGGTGGATGATTTCTAGAGGAGACCCATGAACGAGGCCATCCAGCGCCGTCCTCCGTGGCTGCGGGCGAAACTGCCGGGCGGGCCCAACTACGGCGACCTGGTCGGCATCATGCGCACGCAGGCGCTCCACACGGTCTGCGAGGAGGCGCGCTGCCCGAATATCGGGGACTGCTGGGAGCGGCGCACGGCGACGTTCCTCGTGCTGGGGAACCTCTGCACCCGCAACTGCGCATACTGCGCGATCACGCACGGGCTACCGACAGAGCTCGATCACCAGGAGAGCGAGCGGGTAGCCCGCGCGGTCCAGGCGATGGGTCTCCGCCACGCGGTGATCACCTCGGTCAACCGGGATGATCTCGCCGATGGGGGCGCGGGCATCTTCGCGGCGACCATCCGCCGCATCCACGAGTACATTCCCCAGTGCACCGTGGAAGTGTTGATCCCTGACTTCAAAGGGGATGCCGCCGCGCTGCAGGCGGTGCTGGATGCGGGGCCCGAAATCCTGGGCCACAACATCGAGAGTGTGCCGCGCGTGTTCAGGGTCGTCCGCCACGGCGGACATTATGGGCGGTCCCTGGAGCTGCTGCGCCGCAGCAAGGAGTGGGGCTACACCTCCTTTACCAAGAGCGGGATCATCCTCGGGATGGGGGAGACGAGGGACGAACTCCTCCAGACGATGGCCGACCTGCGCGCAGTGGATTGCGACGTGCTGACGCTCGGCCAGTATCTGCGACCGGGGCCGGACTACCATCCCATCGATCGCTACTACACCCCGGAGGAATTCAGCGCGCTCCGGCGCGTCGGTCTGGAGATGGGGTTCAAGTACGTCGAGTCCGGGCCCCTGGTGCGTTCTTCCTACCATGCCGACGAACAGGCCCAGGCCGTGCGCGCCATCCGCGCGCGGATTCAGCCGCAGGCGGCGACGGCCTGAGCCGTTCCACTCGCCCGCCGCGGCGCTCCTCTCACCGCGGCCATTGCCCCTGCTGGCGCCGTTGCGCAGACACGGCTGCGGGTGATCGGCGACAATGAGGGCGTGGCACTCGCCGCGCCGCCCCACCGCGACCTCGCCGCCTGGCAGCGGGCCGATGATCTGGCCCACCTCGTCTACCGGCTGACCTGGAAGTTCATGCAGGCTGATCCCGGCCTCGTCCAGCGCATGCGGGCGGCGGCTGTGGCGGTGGCGGCCGGGATCACGGCCGCCCGGCGCGGAGGGCGCTGGCAGGCACGCCGGACGCTGCTGGGCGCTTCGATCGCCCTGGGCGAGCTGAGCTACTACATCCACTTCGCCCGGCGGGCGGGATTTCTCGGGGATGCCGATGTCCGCCGGCTGACGTCGATTGAACTGGAGGTGACCCGCCAGATTGAACCGCTGCTGACGCCTCCTCGCGCCGTGGAAAGCGCGGCCGCTCCACCCTGACGGCATCGCAGGAGTCACGCGGCGTGCGCGCCGAAGAGCACCGGACGCCGAGGCGTACCGGATCGCTGCGCCGATGGCGAAACTCGTTGGGAATCGGGAGTGATGCACGTGCCACGCGAACTGGTGAAGTCGGAGCGTGCGCCTGCGGCGATCGGTCCGTACTCGCAGGCGATCAAGGCCAACGGGTTCGTGTTTCTCTCCGGTCAGATCGCGCTGGATCCGCGAACCGGGCAGATGGTCGGGCAGGACATCAAGACCCAGACCCGGCGGGTGATGGACAGCGTCAAGGCTGTCCTGGAAGCCGCGGGGTCGTCGCTCGACCGGGTGGTGAAGTGCTCGGTGTTCCTCAAGGACATGAACGACTTCGGGCCGATGAACGAGGAGTATGGGAGCTACTTCAAGGAACTGCCGCCGGCCCGCACGACGGTGCAGGTGGCGAAGTTGCCGCGTGATGCCCTGATTGAGATCGACGTGATTGCCCTGCAGTAGCTCTCACCGGATGCCGCGGGCTAGCGTGATATACTTTCTCCGGCGGTGCCCTGCCGGTGCGGGGTCGGCTAATGGCAAGCCACCAGCCTTTGGAGCTGGGTATCCAGGTTCGAGTCCTGGCCCCGCAGCCACTCGACTCATGCGCCTACCGCAGGATTCGCTTTCCCAGCCACGGAATACGGAAGTAGGCATCTCCGGAGGGGTGAATGGAACACGTGCACGCCGTGGTGCTGGCGGCGGGGAAGGGCAAGCGGATGCAGTCCGACCTTCCCAAAGTTCTGCACCGCGTGTGCGGCCAGCCCCTCATTCAGTTCGTGCTCGATGCGCTCCACCAGGCCGGGATCGCCACGCCGGTCCTCGTGGTCGGGCACGGCGGCGGTCTCGTGCGCGACGCCGTGGGCCCACAGGCCCGCTACGTTGAGCAGGGGGAGCAGCGTGGCACCGGGCACGCCGCCCTGCAGGCGCTCCCTCACCTTCCCGACGATGGCCATCCCGTGCTTGTGCTGTATGGGGACACGCCTCTCCTGCGGCCGGACATCATCCGGGCCCTCGTCACCCTCCACCAGACCTCCGGGACCGCCGCGGCGCTCTTGAGCGCGGAGGTGCCCGATCCCACCGGCTACGGCCGAGTCATCCGGGACCCGGATCGCCGCGTGATCAAGATCGTCGAGGAGGCGGACTGCACCGACGAGGATCGTAGGGTCCGGGAGATCAACGCCGGTACGTACGTGTTTAGCCAGCCTGCGCTGCGGGAGGCGTTGCGCGCCCTGACGCCCGACAACGCCCAGGGCGAGTACTATCTCACGGATACGGTCGGCTGGCTGCTGGCGCGGGGAGAGAAGGTCGGCGCGCTCGTCGCTGGGGCGGAGGAGACGATGGGCGTGAACTCCCGACAAGAGCTCGCCGCGGTCGAGTCGGCGATGCGGGTTCGCATCCTGGACGGGTTGATGGACGCGGGGGTGACCATCATCGATCCGGCCTCCACGTACGTCCACGCCGGGGTCCGAGTGGGGCGCGAAACCATCATCCAGCCGCAGACCTTTCTGGAGGGGACAACGGTCGTGGGGGCCCGCTGCACGATCGGCCCGCAGGCCCGGCTGGTCGATGCGACGGTGGAGGACGCAGTCACCGTCGTGGCCTCGAGCGTGGAACAGAGTGCGATTGGGGAGGGGTCGACGGTTGGTCCGTACAGTCACCTGCGGCCCAGAACGCGGGTCGGGCGGTCGGTTGAGATCGGTAATTTCGCCGAACTGAAGAACGCCACGGTCGGGGACCACGCGAAAGTCCACCACATGAGCTACCTGGGGGACGTCACCGTGGGCGCCCGGGTCAACATCGGGGCCGGGACGGTCGTCTGCAACTACGACGGCAAGCGCAAGCACCACACGGTCATCGAGGATGACGCATTCATCGGGAGCGATACCATGCTGATCGCGCCTCTCCGCGTCGGCAAGGGCGCCGTCACCGGCGCCGGGTCCGTGGTCAACAAAGACGTGCCTCCTGGCGGAGTGGCAGTGGGTGTCCCGGCCCGGGTGATTCGCTATGTCACGGCAAATCCTCAACGTTGAGGAATCCGCCGCCCGCACGTCCGCGGCCGGCGGGCGCCGCCTGAAGCTGTTTACCGGCGGCGGCAACCCGGCGCTGGCCCAGGAGATCGCGGCCACCCTGGACGTGCCCCTGGCCGAGATGAGCACGTTTCGCTTCGCCGACGGCGAGATCGGCGTGCGGATCGAGGAGAGCGTCCGCGGCGAGGACGTGTTCGTCATCCAGCCGACCAGTCCGCCGGTGAACGAACGCCTGATGGAACTGCTGGTGATCACCGACGCGCTGCGCCGGGCATCCGCCGATCGCATCACCGCCGTCATTCCCTACTTCGGCTACGCGCGCCAGGACCGAAAGATGCGGCCGAGGGAACCGATCTCCGCCAAACTGGTGGCGAACCTTCTCACCTCGGCCGGCTGCCAGCGCATCCTGACCGTGGACCTGCACGCGGGGCAGATCTGGGGATTTTTCGACATCCCGCTCGACCATCTGCCGGCGCGGATGATCCTGGGCGACTACATCGCCCGCAAGGGTCTGGAGAATCTTGTGGTGGTCTCGCCCGATGTGGGCGGCGTGCCGCGGGCACGGGAGTTCGCCAAGCAGCTCGGGGCACCGATCGCCATCATCGACAAGCGGCGCGACCGCCCGAATCAAGTGAAGGAGGTCGTCCACGTCATCGGCAAGGTGCACCGCAAGACGGCTATCATCGTCGACGACATCGTCGACACCGCCGGCACGCTGACGGTGGGCGCCCAGGCGCTGCTCAAGCGGGGCGTGACGGCCGTCTACGCCTGCGCGACACACGCCTTGTTGTCGGGTCCGGCCGTCCAGCGGATCACCGGCAGCCCCATCCAGGAGCTGGTCGTCACCAACACGATTCCCTTGACGCCGGAGAAGATCACCGACAAGTTCAGCGTCCTGTCGGTAGCCCCGCTGCTGGCGGAGGCCATCCGCCGCATCCATGAGGACAGGTCGGTGAGCCAACTCTTTGACTAAGCTGTCGCGCCGTCGGGCAGGCGCGTAGAATAGGACCATGCACATCCCTCCCTATGTCATCGCCGGCGTCCTCGCGCTGCTTTGCACATACGCGATCGCATATGAGATGGGCTGGGTGGCGCGGCGTCTGGGTGCGGTCACGCCGCCCGGCGGCCGGCACATCCACAGCCGCCCGGTGCCCCGCCTGGGAGGGCTGGCCATCTTCGGGGGCGCCCTGCTGGCCTTGCTGGCGATGCTCCCGGTGGACCAGCCGGTGGCGCTGGTGCGTGAGCCGCGCTACCTGGTCCTGGCAGTCCCATACCGGCCGGTGGCGCTCCCGCTGATCGGCGTTCTCCTGGGGGCGACGGCCATCACGGCGCTGGGGGCCGCGGATGACATCAGGCCGCTGCCGGGCCGCGTCAAGTTCCCGCTCATCTACGCCGCGGCCAGCCTGCCGGTGTGGTTTGGCATGACGACGGCGTTCGTGACGCACCCCGTCACCGGCGCCACCGTGCCTCTGGGCATGGCCGGAAAACTCTTCACCATCGTGTGGCTGGGATCGATGGCCATCGCGATGAACTCCATAGATGGGGTGGATGGCCTGGCCGCGGGGGTGTCGGCCATCACGGGCCTCACACTGCTCAGCGGCGCCGCCCATCGACACGACGTCGTGACGATGACACTGGCGGCGGCCATCACCGGGTCGGCCCTGGGGTTCCTGCGCCACAACTTCTACCCCGCCCGCTTGTTCCTCGGAGATTCCGGCTCGATGCTGCTCGGTTTCTTGCTCGGCGCCGCCGCCGTGCAGGGGCTGGTCAAAACCGCCACCGCGCTTAGCCTCGCGGTGCCCGTGCTGGCGCTGGCCGTCCCAATCCTGGACACGAGCTACGCGATCGTCCGGCGGTACCGCAACGGCGTGTCGATCTTCGATCCCGACCGCGGGCACCTGCACCACCGCCTGCTCGACCGTGGCCTGTCCCAGCGGCAGGTCGTCTTCCTCCTGTGGCTGCTGTCCGCGACGTTCGGCTTCGGCGCCCTGGCGGTGGCCGGGATCAGCCGGACGCCGTCGCTGATCCTCTTGGCGGCGATCATCGTCCTGCTCGGGATGCTGGCCTGGCGTCTCGGTCTCCTCCGCCTGCAGAAGGCCCGCGCTCCGGAACTGGCCGATCCCGCCAAATCGCATTGAACGCGCCGGATCCGGCGGGGGCGGGACCATGGCGACCCTGATCGAGCCGCAGCCCCTCGTTGCCCGCGCGCCCGTATCCGCGGGACGCGTCCCAGTGATGACGATTTTCGGCACACGACCGGAGGCGCTGAAGATGGCGCCGGTGGTGCAGCGTCTGCTCGACACCCCCGACTTCGTTCCCGTCGTCGTCGCAACCGGCCAGCACCGGGAGATGCTCGACCAGGTGACCCGGCTGTTCGGCATCACGGTCGACGTTGATCTGAATATCATGCTGCCCGAGCAGTCCCTCGCAGACATCGCCACCCGCTCGCTGGCCGGACTGTACCGCGTCCTGGAGGAGCGCCGGCCCGAGATGGTGCTGGTCCAGGGCGATGCCCACACCACCTTCATCGGCGCCCTCGCCGCCTACTATCATCGGATTCCCATCGGGCATGTCGAAGCCGGCCTGCGGACCCATGACAAGTACCAGCCGTTTCCGGAGGAGCTGAACCGTCGCATGACCTCGGTCCTGGCCGATCTGCACTTCGCGCCGACTCCCCGGGCGAAGCGGAACCTGTTGAGCGAGGGCATTCCGGAGCGATCGGTCGTCGTCACCGGCAACACCGTGATCGATGCCCTGCAGGCAGTGCGCCGCCGGCCCGATCTCCCGCCGGTGCCTGGGGTGCCGCCGTTGGCCGGCCGGCGGCTGCTGCTGGTCACCACCCACCGCCGGGAGAACTGGGGGGAGCCCCTGCGGGATGTCTACCTGGCGCTGCGGGATCTCCTCGACCGGTTCCCAGACGTCGAGCTGGTCTTCTCGGTGCATCCCAACCCCGCCGTCCGCCGCGCCGTCCACGAAGTGCTGCACGAGCACGCGCGGGCGCGCCTCATCGAGCCGCCAGAGTACGGTCCGTGGGTGCAGTTGATGCAGCAGGCCTACCTCATCCTCACGGATTCGGGGGGGATTCAGGAGGAGGCGACGGCGCTGGGGCGGCCGGTGCTGGTGCTGCGCCGGGTCACCGAACGGCCCGAGGGGCTCGACGCCGGGACGATGCGGCTCGTGGGGACCGACCGACCGCGGATTGTGCACGAGGCCGCACGGCTGCTCACCGACCCCGGCGCCTATCAGGCGATGGCCCACTCGCACAACCCGTTTGGGGACGGCCGTGCCGCCGAACGAATCGTGCAGGTCCTGCGTTGGTACTTTAGGCGCAGCACCGATCTGCCGGAGGAGTTTGCGGGGTAAGAAGGGAGGGAGAGACGCCCATGCGGACAGTCGCATTCCTCATCGCTATCCTGACCGGCGGTGCGGCGGCGTGGGCCGCGCCGCCGGACCTGCTGGAGGTCAAGAGCAGCCTCGCCGGCGTCGTCTTGGAGGACCGGCTCACCCGGCCCGGCGACCAGGTGGAGGATGCTCAGCCGCTGGTGTACGTGCGGACGGACCTGACCGGTGCCGTCGGCGTGGCCGCCCGCGCGCCCCGTGACGGCGTGGTCCGCGAGGTCCTGGTCAGAGCCGGTCAACGGATCGAGCGGGGCGACGTCGTCCTCCGAATGCAGCCCAAGTAGGACGAACCACACCCACTCAATCTACACAAGCTACACAATCTACACAATCCGGTTCCATCGTGAAGTTGTGTCGCTTGTGTAGGTTGTGCCGATGCGGGATTTGAGGAGCGGACGCGGAATCACCACACCAGACCGGGAGGGAGGCAGGCGAGTGGGAAGACATTGTGTTGTGGCAGCGGCGCTTCTGGCGGTACTGCTGGCGCCGTTGCAGGGGTGGGCTCAGTCCAAGGCGGCGATCCCCCCGATCCTGCCGCTGGCGGAGATCCATCCCGGGATGCGCGGCACCGGCCGCACGGTGATCCTGGGCCAGAAGATCGAGGACTTCACCATTGAGATCATCGGCATCCTCCGGGGCGGCGGGGGCATCATTCCCGTGCGCCATCTCATCCTGTTCCGTGTCTCCGGTCCGGTCATCGACCGCTCCGGGGGTACCGCCGCCGGGATGAGCGGCAGTCCGCTGTTCATCAATGGGAGGCTGGCCGGCGCCCTGTCCGCGGGTTATCTCTTCCAACCTGACAAGCGGGACCTCGCCCTGGGGACGCCGATCGAGGAAATGCTGCCCCTGCTTGACCTGCCTGGCGGGACCGGGCAGGGGCCGTGGCCGCGGGTATTTGATGCCCCGCGTCCGGTGCGGATCGGCGGGCAGCGCGTGTCTCGCGTCGTGATTGCCGATACCGTGGACCAGGCCCGGCGTATTGACGCGGCGGCACTGCCGGGCACGACGGCGTTCATCCCCGCGACCTTTCCGGCGATGATTTCCGGGCTCTCTCCTCGGGCGATGCAACTCCTCGAGCGAGTCCTGGGGCCGGCGCAGCCGCTGCTGCAGTATGACGACGCGCAGACCAAATTTGTGGCCGCGCCGATTACCGGGGGGAGTTCGGTTGGGGTCCTGCAGGTGCGGGGCGATGTGAGCTACGGGGGCATCTGCACGGTGACGTTGCGCGTGGGGGACAAGATGCTCATCTGCGGGCATCCGTGGGAGCAGCTGGGCGACGTCGAATACGCCCTCACGACCTCCGACATTGTCACGGTGGTGCGTACCCTCGAGCGTCCGTTCAAGGAGGGGAACCTCGGCGAGCTCATCGGGAAGATCGACCAGGATCGCGGTCCGGGCATCCGGGGTATCATGGGACGGATGCCGCACATGTTTGCGGTGCGCGTCACCGTAGTGGACCAGGACACCGGCCGCCGGGTCGAGCGGGGGATGCAGGTCGTGCGCCGCCAGGACCTGGCCAAGTTGTTCGCGACGGCCATGACGCTCACGGCCATCGACCGCGCCCGGGACCAGATTCTGGGTGGGGGGACGGCCTCGGTCAAAACGACGCTTCGAGCGAAAGGGCTGCCGCGCGTGATCACGCGCGAGAACGTCTTTTACAACAGCCGCGACGTGGCCGTGGCGTCCCTCCTGGAGCTCCCCGACGCGTTGAATTTCCTGTTCTACAACGATCTCGCGTCGATCGAGCCGATCGACATCAATGTGGAGGTCGGCCTGTCCGCCAAACGGCACACCGCGGCCATCGTGGACGTTGATGTCGAGCGCCGCGAGGTGGCCCCCGGCGACCGGCTGCGTGTGCAGCTGAAGATGCGGCCGTTCCAGGAAGAAACGGTCATTTCGCGTACCCTCGAGGTGGCGATTCCGCGCAACTACCCGCGGGGCCCCACGGTCCTGGTGGTGAGTTCAGCCGGCAAACAGCTCCCCGTGGAATTCTCGCTCCAGGAGCGGCTCACGCAGTTCCTCCTGGGGGAACCCGCGCCGAGCACCGCCGCGACGCTGGCCGACGCGATCCAGGTGTTCGAGGATTTCGGGAAGAGCACGGACATCCTGCTGCAGTTGATTCCGTTTGGCCTCCCGCCGGAGAGCAGCGAGTTCCTAAAGTTCGATGTCTTCGCCGGCGATATGGTTCGCACCGACTGGGTGGTGCAGGGCGAGGTCCAGATCCCCATCCTGATTCGCTAGCCGCGGGACGGGTGGGGGAATACCCCGGCAGCGCCGAGGGAATGTCTCGGAGAGGACCGGCGCCGTCCACTCCCGGCGTCGGCTGGGTGCCGCTGGCTCATGCGCGTCACGCTTCTCATCATCGGCCTGATTGTCGTCCTCGGGGTCAGCCTGGCCTGGCTGGCCGGCTCCGGGACGCTGGCTCATGCCCTGCGGGCCACCGTCGTGGAGCAGATGTCCCGCTCCCTGGGCCGCGAGGTCCGCGTCGAGCGGCTGGCCGGCGACCCGCTGCGCGGGATTGTGCTCGACGGCGTCCGGATCGCTGCCCAGCCCGGCGTCCCCGGACCGTTCTTCGAAGCCTCGCGCATTGTCTTGCGGTTTCGCGCTCTGACCCTCTTCGCCGATCTGCTGCGCGGACGCGCTCCGGCCCCGAGCCTGGCGGCGATTGAGCTCCACCGTCCGCTCCTCGTGCTGTCCCGCGGCGCGGATGGCCGCTGGGACCTGCCCGACATCCCGCGGCAGACAGCGACAGGACGCGCGTTTGCCGGAACCGTGGAGGTCCGCGAGGGCCGGCTGGTGCTCACCGACGCCTGGCAGCTCCCCGCCGCGTTCACCTCCCACTTTGAGCGCGTGACGGGGACCGTGTCCTGGCAGGCCTCACCGCGGCTGCGCATGGACGTGGATGCCGTGAACACGGACGGGCGCACTCCGGCGCTGCTGCATCTTTCGGGGACGGCGGTGCCGGCGGCCGGGGTGGTGGATGTTGCCATAGACGTCCGAGGCGTCTCGGTGGCCCACTGGGGCCGGTACCTCTCCCGGGTAGGCTGGCTGCGGTGGACCGGCGGCACCGTGGACGGCAATCTGCGCGTCGTGCTCTCCCGGGGGAATGTCGCGACCGCGGCAGACTATCGAGCACGCCTCCGCCTGTCCGACAGCCGCGCGGTGCTGATGCCCCAGCAGATCCCGATTTCAGGAATTGAGGGGCCGGTGGAACTGGACAACCGGCGTGTGGCCAGTGAGGGGCTCGCGATGACCGTGGGGACCTCGCCGGTGTGGGTGCGCGGTGAGGTGAGGCACCTCGCCGGCATGCACCTCGACCTGGCGGTGCGCTCGCCCTCGCTGGATCTGGCGATCCTGCGGCGGCTGCTGTTTTCGCATGCGGCCCTGCAGCTCTCCGGCGAAACCGGCGGCGAAGTCCGCGTCCAGGGACCGCTCGACGCTCTGCTGGTCGAGGGGTCGCTCACCAACGCGGCCGGACACGCGGACGGGCATACGTTTGCGGATCTCTCGACTGGGGTGCAATACTACGGCGGTCTGCTGGTGCTGGACAATGTCGATGCCCTCGTGGACGGGGGACGCGCGCGTGGGTACGCCCGCATCGCGCTCCCGACGCGCGAGTTCTTCCTCCTCGCCAGTCTTGACGGCGTTGATGCCGCCTCCGTCGGCGGCGTTGCACGGAGCCGTGTTCCACTCCATGGAGCCACCACCGGATTCGTGGCCGCCGCCGGATCACCGGGTGCCGTCGTCGGCCACGCGCGGCTGACGGTGGTGGGCGGCCGGGTCGTGGGGATGCCCTTTGATCGCGCCGAGGCCGTTCTGGGGTTCGCCCCCGGCGTGGTGGACGTGGATCGCGTCGATATTCGCAGCGGCCCTACCGTCGTGCACGCGTTGGGCGCGGTCAGCGAGGGGACCGTTGATCTGACCCTCGTGGCAAGTGACGTCAACCTCCGGGCGATCGGCGACCTCACCGGACCGCGCCGCTGGTTGGCCGGCACGGCGGACCTGGTTGGCCGGGTTACCGGTCCGTCGGACGCCCCCGTGGTCGTGGGGGCGCTCGACGCCCGCGATGGCCGGCTGGGACCGTTCCCGTTCGATCGCGCCCGTGGCCCGGTGCAGATTGGGACCGGCGGGCTGCAGACACGGGGGCTGCTGCTCCGGGACGGCCAGGGCACGTATGAGGCGAAGGGAGACATCCGGTGGGCGGATCCCGAGAGACTGAATCTCACGGTGAGCGCGCGCCACATCCCGGCGCAGCGGCTGCTCGATATTGGGAAAATTCCTGTCGACGTCACCGGGACGGTGGAGGGGACGCTGCAGTTTGCGGGGACCCTCAACGCCCCGCGGGCCGGCGGGACGATCACGATTGCGGACGCCCTCGTGCGCGGTCAGCCCGTGGATCGGGTTGCGGCGGCGTTCCGCTGGGAGCAGGCCACCCTCCTGCTGGACGATGCCCTGCTGGAGATCAACGCCTCGCGCGTCACGATGCACGGAAGCATCGATCAGCGCGGCAGGCTGGCCCTGTCGTTTGCGGCCAAGGACCTCGACGTTGCCGATATCACCGCGCTCCGCAATGACACCGTCCGGATCGTGGGAGCGCTCGACGTGGACGGGACACTCGGCGGCACCCTGGCTGCGCCGACGGTGGCGGCAACGGTGTCGTCGACGTCACTGCGTGTGAACGGGCAGCCCTTGGACCGCGCCGATGGGACCGTGCGGTACCAAGGGAGCCGGCTGGTGCTGGCCCCGCTGACACTGACGCACGGCGGCGGGACGGTGGCCCTGTCGGGCGCGGTGCTGCTGGGTGACGATGCCGTGGTGGATCTGCGGGGCACGGCGCGGCGGGCGAGGCTCGCGACCGTGCTGGGCCTGGGGCGCGTCCGGCCGCCGGTGCGCGTCGATGGCGCGGTGGACGGGGAGCTGACGATCACCGGACGGTTGCGGAATCCGACCGCGGCGCTCACCGCAGAGATGGCCGACGGGATCCTTGGTGACTATCCTATCCGGCACGCGGTCGTCAGCGCCACGCTCTCCGATCATGCGATTGTCATGCGGTCGCTCTCGGTTACACCCGACCAGGGGAGGCTGGTCGGCGCCGGGCGCTTTGACTTGGCCGGACACACCGAGTTGGAGCTCAGCGGCCAGGGTCTGACCCTGGACCTCCTGCGCCCGCTGACGGGTCTGACGCGGCCGCTCGGGGGGGACCTGGACTTTACGCTCCAACTGAGCGGTGTGCTGTCGGATCCGGTGATGGGTGTGTCGGCGAGCGTGACCACCGGCGCGGCGGGTGCTGCCGTCTTCGACCGTATCGTGCTGCAGGCATTCTACCGGGACGGACAGCTTCACGTGGAGCAGGGGCTGCTGCAGCAGGAGCGCCACAAGGTGAAGATCACAGGGACGCTTCCGCTGGACCTGATGCGGCTCCGCGTGAACGAGACACAGCCGATCGATCTCCGCCTGTCGCTGGTGGACGCGGACCTGACCCTGCTGGCGGCTCTGACGGAGCGAATCGAGCAGGGAGAGGGTCCATTGGCCGGCGAGATACATCTCACCGGCACCCCCGCCCGGCCGCGTCTGACCGGCGAGGTGACGGCGTCCGACGGGACGCTGGCGCTGCGCGGGCTGGCCTCGCCCCTGACCGCCGTGCAGGCCCGCCTGCTGTTTGCGGAGGGCGAGATTCAGGTGGACACCCTGCGAGCCCGTGCCGGCGGAGGCACGCTGGCGCTGTCCGGGGCCATCGGCCTGCAGCGGTTCAGGCCCGACCGCGTCAGGCTCACGATCAACGCGAACGGGGCGCACCTCCAATACCCTCCATATTTCGACGGGGTCGCCGACGGCATGCTCCGTGTGGATGGTCCGGTCGCGCACCCGACACTCAGCGGGTCCATGGCCCTGTCGCACGGTGACCTGTTCATTCCGTCGGTTGCGCCCACGGCGCGCCCAGCGGGAGGGTTCGACCCTGCGCTGGACCTGGAGCTCGCTTCCGGCGACGAGTTGTGGGTCAACCTGGGACGGCTCCGGCTGCAGGTGAACGGCAGCGTGCACGCCTCCGGGACCTGGCAGCGGCCCCGGCTCGCCGGTGAGGTGGAGTCCGATCGCGGGACATTTGCCGCATTCAACTCCGCGTTTACCCTCACGGAGGGACACGCGACGTTCGCGGAGTTCCGGGCCACGACCCCCTACGTCGACACGAGGGCGGAAACCACGATTCAGGTGGTCAACGCCCTTGGAGAGGAAAGCCGGGTGGAGACGGTCCGCGTCTTCCTCCACATCTACGGCACGCCGGACGCGCTGGTCGTCGACCTGGCCTCCGATCCCCCGCTGGCGCGCGAGGAAATCCTGGCCGGCCTGGCCGGCCGGGTGGGTGTCACACGGCTGCTCCGCGGCGACGAGGTGGAGGCGGTGCTCCAGGCGGAAGTCGGCGCCGCCGTCTTTGGATCGATGAGCCGGGCGATGGCGCAGGCGTTCGGTCTGGAAGAGTTCACCATCGTCTATGATGCGGAGCGACCCCTCACCTTGCGCTTGGGCAAATCCCTTGTACGAAACCTGTATGTGACCATGACCTCAGAATTCGGAGTGGATCCCCGGTACGTCTGGTCGCTGGAGTACCGGTTTACCCCGATCACCATGATGAGTTTCTCCGTGGACAACCAGGGGACGTACGACATTTTCTACCGCATCGCCTACCGCTACTGACGCGAAACTGCGGGATCAGGGATCTGGGATCAGGGATCCGAAACTGCAGTCATCTGCTCCCGTATCCCGGCTCCCGCAGTGTCGGTTTTGCGCGCAGGACTTTGTCCTCCGGCCTGCGAACCTTCGGCAGGAAATCATTTCGCAGGTGTGAGCGTCCCCCCTCTGTGCTGACTCAGTATCTGAAAGAGCTGCAGAGCATCGTCCTGCTGACCGCAGACGAAGAGCGTCTGCTGTGGGAGCACTATCGCGTGAGGGGAGACATCGACTGCCGCCTGCGCCTCATTGAGGCATATCAGCCGCTCGTGTTCAAAGTGGTCATGCAGATCCGGCCGCCGGACCCCTCGCTCATGGACATGCTGCAGGAAGGGACCGTCGGGCTCATCGAGGCGGTCGAGCGCTTCGACCATCTGCGCGGGGTCCGCTTTTCCACGTTCGCCACCTACCGGATCCGCGGCCGCGTGTTGAACTCGCTGCGGCGCGTCCGGCCGGTCGAGTATTCGCTGGAGCAGGACGGGCAGGCGGAGATGGCGCTGGCCACGCGGCTCGCTGATCCGGCGTCCGACGACGCGCTGGGTGGCGTCGAAGACGCCGCGATACTGGCGCAGGTGCGGGACGCCATCGAGGGCCTGCCGGCGCGCGAGCGGGCGATCCTGCGGGCCGCCTACGTGGAATCGCGCGACCCGCGGAAGATTGCCGCGGACCTGCGGATCAGCCTGTCACACTTCTACCGCCTCCACAAACAAGCCCTCGCGCACATCCGGCAATTGGTCCTCGATGACGTGCACCAGACGGGCAAGGCACACGGATATTAGGATTTGTGGATGTCACGCGCTCGAGAGGGGAGCGGTGCGATGAGCGTCACTGAAAGCGGCGAACAGGTGATCGCACGGATCGGGTTTGCCGAGCGCTGGCTGGACCGCGCGCGCCGGCAGTGCGCGCAGGGCAACGTGGCCCGCGGCGTCTTGACGCTGGTGCTGGCCGATGCCGAAGTGCGCCACGCGCTGGCGGCGGTCGGGGTTCCCCACGCGGAACGTCGAGGCCGGGACGCGCGCCCGGCCCTTGCGCTGATGGCGGGGGGGCTGGTGGCCGCGCTCCTGGTGGCGATCCGGGGGCCCGCGGGTCCGGCTTCGGTGTCGCCCGCGCCGGCACCTCCGATCGTGCGGCTGGCGGCGGCATCCGGCTCGCTGCTCGACTCGCTGGTGTTTCCACAGGGACCGGCGGTCCACCCGGTCACCGCGCCGGGTGCGGTCCCGGCGTCGCCGGTTACCGCCGGGGGAACATCGGGCGGGCCGTTGCCGTACCCGATGGCCGGCGAACCCCGTCCGCGCATGGCCACCGGAGGATCGCTGCATCTCTCTGTCCCTGAGTTGTTGGATCTCGTCTTGACCGCTGAGCGGGCGCTGCGGCGGGAACCCACCGGCCCATAGTCCCCGTACCGTCAGGTGGTGTTCGACCATCGTGCGCGGGGCCGCCGCTGCGGCCTGTCCTGCATCTGTGTCTCGTGAAGGAGGCATGGTGAGCCGTTCTGCACGCCGTCCGATCCTGGCCGCCGCGCTCTTTGTGTGCCTGGCCGTCTTGCCGGTGCCGGGATTCACGCAGCCGGGCTCCCAGCCTGCGTCGCCCGCCCCGCAGCAGCCGGCCCCCGTGGTGACGCGGATTGACGTCGCCGGGAATGCGCGCATCTCCGCCGACACGATTCTCGCCGCCGTGACCGAAACGAAAGTGGGGGAGCCGTATGGCGACGAGAAGCTCCGCGCCGACGTCCGCGCGATCAACGATCTGGGCTGGTTTACCGACGTGTCGGCCCGCCTGGAATCGGAGCAGAGCGGCGTGGTCGTCATCTTTCTCGTCACCGAGAACCCGGTCATCGCGGAGGTCGTGATCGAGGGCAACACCGTGCTCAACGCCGCCGAGATCCAGGCGGCGCTGGGCCTCCCGGTGGGTGAGGTGCTGAACCTGAGGAAGATGCGCGACGGCGCCCAGGCCGTCCAGAAGCTGTACGAGGAGAAGGGATTTGCGCTCGCCCGCGTCGCCGATCTTGGAATCCTCCCCGCGGACCGCCCCGACCAGGCGCGCCTCCGAGTCAGGATCTCTGAGGGCGCGATCGAACGCGTGCGGTTCGAGGGACTCCAGAAGACCCACCCCGCCATCGCGCAGCGCTACGTCCGGGAAATCCGACCCGGGGGCCCGTTCGACGTGAACGCGCTGCAGCGCGACCTTCAGCGGCTGTTCGATACGGGACTGTTCGAGTCGATCCGGGCGCGTCCGGAACCGGGGAGCACGGCCGACGCCGCGGTGATTGTGATCGAGGTCAAGGAGGCCCGCACCGCGCAGGCGTCGTTCGGACTGGGATACAGTTCCCGTGACGGGTTGCTCGGATTCGTCGAGTACCGCGACCGCAACTGGCAGGGCCGCGCGCAGTCCTTCGCCGTGCGGGCGGAACGCGCGGTGCAGACCGGCTCAGACCAGCAGCTCAACTACGAAGTCAGTTTCACCGAGCCGTTCCTGGATGACTCGGCGACCGCGCTCGACCTCAGCCTGTTCTCGCGCGCGTCGGTGGAACAGGAGTACGATGTGCTGGGCGCGGTGCAGTCGCGGTACAGCCTTCAGCGCGACGGCGCCATCCTCGCGTTCAGCCGGCCGTTCGACGGCGCCACGACCGGATCGATCCGGCTGCGGAGCGAGCGCTCCGAGATCACGCTGCTGCCGATCGACCCTAATGATCCCGGCAGTCCTATCTCCCCGCCGCCGTCAGGGTTCGTCCCCGGGCGCGTTGTCAGCCTGCAGTTGGGCGTCGTGCGGGACACCAGAAATGCGCGCTTCAACCCCACCTCGGGCGATCGCGTGGCGGCGTCTGGCGAGCTGGCGATTGTGTCGTTCGGGAGCGACTTCGACTTTACGAAGTACACCATCGACTACCAGCGCTTGTTTCCGGTGGGGAAGGAGAGCGTCATTGTCGGGCGCGTGTTCCTCGGCGCGGCGACGGGGAATTTGCCCCTGCAGGAGCGGTTCGTATTCGGCGGCCCCAGCACCCTGCGCGCACGGCCATCGGGATTCATCCGTGAGAACAGCATCGTGGTCGCTAACCTGGAGTACCGGTTCCCGCTCAGCGCACTGGTTCCGTCGTTCCAGGACGTGGCCATGGCCCTCTTCGTTGACGCCGGCAACGCACCGATGTCGTTTGTGAATCCCGACGTGGGATACGGCGTCGGGCTGGCCATCAACACCCCGCTGGGCCCCATCCGGATCGACCTGGCATGGGCCGCGGACGGCAGCCGCCAGACCTGGCTGTCGCTCGGGGCGCCCTTCTGA
>JBIOWP010000026.1:0-6387 GCA_044868695.1 bacterium | reverse complement strand
TCAAGGACGTGTCGCTGCAGATTCAGGATGGGGAATTCCTCGTGCTGCTGGGACCCTCGGGGTGCGGGAAGACCACGACCCTGCGGTCGATCGCCGGTCTGGAGGTCCCAGACGCCGGGCGCATCGTCATCGGCGGGCGCGACGTCACCCAATTGCCGCCGGGCAAGCGCGGGATCGCCATGGTCTTCCAATCGTACGCGGTGTTCCCGCACATGACCGTGCGCGACAACATCGTCTTCGGGCTGCGCATGCGCGGGGTGGCGCCCGACGAGCAGCGGCGACGTGCCCAAGAGGCGGCGGAGCTGCTGGAGATCAGCGAGCTTCTGGATCGGTTTCCGGCGCAGCTGTCCGGCGGGCAGCGGCAGCGTGTGGCCGTGGCCCGCGCGATCGTCATGCAGCCGGACGTGCTGTTGATGGACGAACCGCTCTCCAACCTCGATGCGCTGCTGCGGCTGCACATGCGCGCGGAGCTGAAGCGGCTGCATCGGGAACTGCGCGCGACGACCGTCTACGTGACCCACGATCAGGTCGAGGCCTTGTCGCTGGGCGACCGCATCGCCGTGATGAAGAGCGGGGAGATCGTGCAGTGCGACACCCCCGCGCGGATCTACGACGCGCCAGCCACGCGGTTTGTGGGCAGTTTTATCGGGAGTCCGCCGATGAATTTTCTGGGCGCCCGTGTGCGCCGGGCCGACGGCGGGTACGCCGTAGCCGTCGGGGACGCGGCGGTGAGGCTGCCGTCAGGACTGGCCGGCGCAGTGGCCCGCCGGCTGGACGCCGAAGTGACCGTGGGCATCCGGCCGGAGCACATTGACGTCGCCGCCGAGCCCGCGCCGGAGACGATTCCCGCCGACGTGGTTGTGCTGGAGCCCGCCGGACCCACCCAACTGCTGACCGCGCGGGTGGGGCGGGAGGTGCTCAAGGTGACGGTCGCCCCTGACCTGTTGCTGCAGCCCGGCCGGAGGGTATGGTTGAAGATGAACGCCGGCCGTATCCGGCTCATGGATCCCGCGACCGGCCAGGCGCTCGACGGATGATCAGTAGAGGAGACCTCCTCCAGCAGGCCGAGCAGATTCTCCGGCGCAACGACCTGGGCGGCTACACGGCGCCCAGCCCGCGCCTGTATCCGCACCAGTGGAACTGGGACAGCGCGTTTTGCGCCATCGGGTGGGCGCATCTGGACTGGTCGAGGGCAGTTCGCGAAATTGACACGCTGCTGGCCGGGCAGTGGGCCGACGGCTTCCTGCCGCACATCCACTACAATCCCGAGGTGACCCAGGGCTACCAGCCCGGTCCGGAGTGGTGGCCCGATGTCCCCGTGCGGACGCTGGGAGAGCGGACCAGCGGCATCTCGCAGCCCCCGGTCCTGCCGACCGCTGTCTACCTTATCGGGATGGCGCAGCCTGATGAATCGGTGAGGCGGGCGTGGTGGGCCCGCCTGATCGGACCGCTGCGTGACCTGATCGTGTGTTACCCACGGACTCGCACGGTGAGCGCGTCGCCGCTCCTTGTTGTGGTGCATCCCTGGGAGAGCGGGGCCGACAACAGCCCGCGGTGGGATTTCGCCGCCGGCGGATCGTTCGCGCCGTCGCGGCCGTACCGGCGGGCCGATACCCGCGTGGTCGCCGCGGCACAGCGGCCGACCGACCGCGACTATGACCTCTACTACTACCTCATCGAGCTCATCGCCGGGCACCGGTACGATCTGCGCGGCTATTTTCCCCAGACACCGTTTGCCGTGTACGATGCGCTCTTCAACGCCATCTGGTACCGCGCGGCGCGCGACGTGAACCGCATCGCCGGCGTGCTCGCGCAGCCGCCGGCCATCACCGAGGCCGACCTTCAGCGATTCAAGGAATCATATCACCAGACGTTATGGAACGACGGGGTCCGGCTGTTCAGGGATTTCAACCTCAAGGTGAACGCGCAGATTCCTGTCGACTCTGTTGCCGGGCTGGGGGCGATCTCTGCCGGGCTGGCAGACCGGGCGCAGGCGGAAGCGATGATCGCCGCGTACCTGCAGCGGTGCCGCGGATACCGCCTGCTGCCGTCGGTCCCGCCCGATCAGACCGGATTCGAGGTCGACCGGTACTGGCGCGGGCCGGTCTGGGCGCAGATCAACTGGCTGGTGATCCGCGGGCTCCAGGAGCTGCGGCTGGACCGGTACGCGACCGCCCTGGCCGATGAGACGCTGGCCTTGGCTCAGCGAAGCGGCTGGCGCGAATTCTACCACGCGCGGACCGGAGCAGGGCTGGGCGGGGAAGACTTCTCCTGGACGGCCGCGCTCGTCATCGATCTCCTCCACCGGCCCTCGGTTCTTACGGGGCCGTGAAGATAATGCGGCCGGTGGCGTTCTCGTACAGCCAGACGCGAGGGACCCCACCGCTCAACAGTTTCATGCCGATGCCGGGTCGTGACAGCTCGTCCAGGAACCAGATGCCCGGTTCGTCGTCGTAGCCGATCCACATCCCGAGCCGAGTGTGCCCCGATCCATCGGCGAGCCGGACTTCCGCGGCCCGGTCGAATCCCGCGCGCAGGCTGAGGCGCGGCCGGCCCTGCGTGTCGGCCAGCACGAACTCCGGAGCCCCGCCGACGCCGACGACCAGCCCAGCGCGCCGGCGGCCGTCGTCCCCGTACAACCACAAACTCGGCCTCCGGTTCACCGCGTCCAGGGTCGCCCGAATCCGCCCATCACGGTCCAGGATCTCCACCGCCGAGGTCCGGACGACCTGCGGCTGGGTTGCCCCCTGGGGTGTCCAGGGGCCCAGGAGCAATCCCCCCACGATCATGAGAACGCAGAGCACTGTGGTGCCGGTCAGCCGCCGCTCGAGGCGCAGCAGCTGCCGGCGCAGCGCCTCCACATCTGAGACCTCCATGCCGTTGCCTCCAAGGGAGATCGGATGTTTCCAGGACAGTTGCGTCGGTCCGAGGCCGAATCCTGTTGATGGCACCGCCATCATGCTCTGAGGGATGGAATTCACCCCGTGTCGAAACTGTCAGCCGTGGCGCGGTCTGCAGATGTGGTGGTGATTGGCGCCGGCATCATCGGCTGCGCGGCGGCGTATTTCCTCGCCGCCGACGGCCACCGGGTGGTGGTGGTCGAACGGGATGAGGTCGCCTCAGGGACCGCGTCGGTCAGCGGGGGCTGGGTCATCATCCATGATAAGGAGACACCGGAGGAGGTGGCGCGGGCGCGTGAGAGCCGCGCGCTGTACGAACGCCTGAGCGCCGACGCCGGGGTCGCGCTGCACCGGACGGGCGGGATGATTCTCGCCTCCACGAGTGACGAGATGGCCAGATTGCGGCATCAGGCCGGCGTCGCCGCATCCGGAGGCGCGCGCGTGGAGGTGCTCGACGGCCCGGCGCTGCGCGACCTGGAACCGGGCGTCGCGGGCGACGTGGTCGGGGCGACGCACTGCAGCGATGAGGCGACGGTCGACGCACCGCAGGTCTGCCGCGCGCTGATCACGAGTGCTCGTGCTCACGGGGTGACGGTCCTGACCGGGGAACCGGTGACCGCTATCGCCGTGCAGGGCGGCAGGGTCGCGGAAGTGCGGACGGCGGCCGAACGGATCGCGACGCCGGCCGTCGTGTGCGCGTGTGGGACGGGGTCTCCGGCGATCGGGCATCTGGTCGGGGTCACCATCCCGGTTGTGCCGCGGCGGGGACACCTGCTCCGGATCGACGCCCCGCTGGTGCGCCGGCCGCTGCTGGAGGCGGGCTATCTCGACGTGAGCGGAACGGCGCAACCCGATCCGCAGGGCGTGCGCACGATCGTCCAGCCGCGGAGCGATGGGACGTGTCTGGTCGGCAGCAGCCGTGAATTCAAAGGGGATGACCGGACCGTCGATCGCGAACTGGCCGAGCGGATGAGGCTGCGGGCAGCACGGTTCGTTCCGGCGTTGCTGGAGATACAGCCGGCCCGCATCACCGTCGGGCTGCGGCCCTATACGCCGCTCGGCCGGCCGATCATCGGGTGGGCAGGCCCGGAAGGATTCCTGGTGGCAACCGGGCACGAAGGGCAGGGGATCACACTGGCTCCTGTCACGGGGAAACTGGTCGGCGATCTGGTCGCCGGACGGATCGCTCGGACCGGTTTCGAACTTGAGCATTGATGATTGGCGGAGGGGCGGGCATGCGCGCGGTCGTGCAGCGAGTGGAACGCGCCGGCGTGAAAGTGGACGGAGCAGACATCGCCCGGATTGCGGGCGGGTACACCGTGCTGGTCGGCGTGTCCGTGGATGACACCGAGGCCGATGCGAAAGTCCTGGCCGAGAAGATCGCGCACCTGCGCGTCTTCGATGACGACCAGGGCAAGCTCAACCGGTCGATCCTCGATGCCGGGGGCGCTGTGCTCTCAATCTCTCAGTTCACCCTGTACGGCGACACCGGAGGCGGCCGGCGGCCCAGCTTCATCAAGGCGGCGCCGCCGGAGCAGGCCGAAGCGCTCTATGAGGCGTTCAACCGGCACCTGCGCAGCCTCGGGGTGCCGGTGGAGACGGGCCGGTTCAGGGCGAAGATGGTGGTGGAGATCCATAACGATGGGCCGGTGACGCTGATCCTGGACACACGGGGATGATCGAAAATCTCCTCGATCTGACGATCGCGACCCAAACCGTGCTGCGCTTTGCCGCGAAGCCCGAGGCGCTGCAGGGACGGCTGCCTGCCCCGTGGCAGGTCTTCCCGGTCCCCGCCGGCGCGTCCAAGGGCGCGAACCTGGCGGTGATCTTCAACGACGCCCTCCTCAATCAAGACGCCGCCGGCAACCCGACGGTCGACGCCGTGAGCCGCTACATCGGATTTGCGATTCCCGCCCGCCATCCCGAGACCGAGGAAGAAGCCGGCTTCAACTTTCGTATCCTCACGGCGCACCCGCGCGCGGTGCCGGGGAAGTACAAGACGTCCCGGCTGGGCAGCGTGGTGCGCGAGTACTACGCGAAGGGCAGCGACATGAGTGCGACGGTCACGGAACACTTTCGCTTCCGCGACCCCGGTGGAGGGTCGGTCGAGCTGCAGCTGCAGTACCGCCGGGGCGTGCCGGTGCGCGTGGTGTCGCAGGGGAATGTCCGCTCCGCCTCCGACGGCGGCATCCTGCGGATCTATAAGGTCCATGAACTGACCGACGTGGTCCGCAGCGTGCCGCAGAACGTCGACCGCGTGCTCAGCTACCAGTTCCGGGTGACGATCTCCGAATTTGCCGACCTCTTCGACGGCACCGAGCGCCTGGTGAGCATCACCATCGTGCCCTGGTACGTGCGGCAGGTGTACGGGCCCCAGCCGGGTTGACACCGAATTGGCCGTTCTCTATACTGTCCCTCTAACAGGCGATGACGAGGACGAGTACGCAGGACGTCGCCGCGACCCTGCACCGCGTTGGGTGCAGGGCGAGAGAGGGGAGGCCACCGGTGAGAACCTCCCCCGGCGATCCGGCAGAACACCACCTCTGAGCTGCGACCCGACCGTGTAGGGTTCGCCGGAACCTCCCGTAATCGAGGCAGAGAGTCCCAACGCGACTGCGCAACTGCGCGTTGGGAAAGCAGGGTGGAACCGCGGGTGCGCCCCGTCCCTCCAAAACGGACGAGGGCGTTTTTCTTTGGGTGCGGAGGAAACCGATGCAGAACGTGAAGGTTACCTTCTCGGATGGCCGGGTGAAAGAATACCCGAAGGGCGTCTCGCTGGCCGACGTGGCCCGCGATGCCGGCAGCCCCGAGGCTCTTGTCGCACGGGTGGACGGCGTGCTGCGCGATTTGGCGTCGAAGGTCGACCGGGACGCCCGCGTCGAGCTTGTAACCTTCCAGGAACCGGAAGGGCAGGAAGTGTACTGGCATTCGTCGGCTCACCTGCTGGCGCAGGCCGTCAAGCAGCTCTTCCCGGAAGCAAAACTGGCCATCGGCCCGCCGATTGACGACGGGTTCTACTACGACATCGACGTCGGCCGGACGCTGGGACCTGAGGACCTCGAGCGCATCGAGGCGCGCATGCGGGAGCTGGCGCAGCGCAATCAGCCCATCGAGCGCGTGGAAGTACCGCGCGACGAGGCTGTACGCCTCTACGAGCAGATGGGGGAGAAGTACAAGATCGAGCTGCTGCGGGACATTCCCGACCCGCGGGTGTCGTTCTACCGCCAGGATGGGTTCATGGACATGTGCCGCGGTCCTCATCTCCCCCGCACCGGGCTCATCAAAGCGGTCAAACTACTCAGCACGGCCGGCGCCTATTGGCGGGGTGATGAGCACCGCGAGATGCTGCAGCGAATCTATGGGATCTCCTTTCCGGCGCAGGAGCTGCTGGATGCCCACCTCCACCAACTGGAAGAGGCAAAACGCCGCGACCACCGGCGGCTCGGCCGGGAGCTGAAGCTGTTCGCTTTTGCCGAGGAACTAGGGC
>JBIOWP010000025.1:0-13693 GCA_044868695.1 bacterium | reverse complement strand
TTGAAATACCCACTATCCTCTTCTAGGTAGTGGGGCGTCTGCATGGACGGGCGGCTGGCTGCTCGGGGGCGGTCCCTCGCGTCGAGTCGGGCGGCTTCAGCTTGGATGTGCAGGCCTCACGCTCCCTGGCCTGCTCGCCTGCCAATATGCGACGGAACACGACGGCCTCTGCTGCGTTCCCGCGACGTGGCTGGGGCGATCCCGACCTCATGGCCTGCCAGGTGGTTGCCGCCCTCCAATCTCCGCTCGGGGCCGCCCCACTCGCCCGCCGCCAGGTTCATCTGGTCCAGTCTACTAACCCAAGGTACTCTCCTTGGCGTGGGCCGGGTGGAAGGCCGCGGAGCGACGTGGCGGCGAGCTGTCGCCGCCGTGCGCGAGGGCCGCGTCGCGCAGGGCGGGGCCCCGCACGCAGCGTCGCGCAGGGAGCACCACGCACGATGGAACGCGCGGTAGTGCGGGGGGGCCCGGAGCAGCGTGCCCGGCCGTCGTGCCGGCCGGGTGAGCCCAGCCGATCGTGGCTGGCGAGCCCGAGCGCTACGCCCGGCGGGTGAGCCGCCCCGAGAGTGGAGCGGCCTTCCACTAGCCCAACAGATGTCGGATGACAGTCCAGACTGAGCCACTACTGCGGGAAACAGCGGTTCGACAGTCGTTGCTTCCCGTTTCCCATTTCCCGTTTCCGGTTTCCTGTTTCCGCCTGTCAGGCGGTTGGGATCGGTTCCACCGCGACGCGTTCGAGCGCCACCCCGGCGTGCTCGAGCATCTCCCGGGCCAGGGAGTCGGGGTACTCACCCGAGAAGACGATCCGCCGGATGCCGGCATTGACGATCATCTTGGCGCAGGTCAGGCAGGGCTGGTGCGTCGTGTAGATAGTCGAGCCGGCGATGGTCACGCCGTGGTACGCCGCCTGGATAATGGAGTTCTGTTCGGCATGCAGGCACAGGCAGGTGTCCAGCGCCTGGCCGGACGGCACGCCCGAGGCGCAGCGCGCGCACCCGCCGTCCCCGCAGTTCGGCAGACCCCGGGGCGTGTCGTTGTAGCCGGTCGAGAGGACCATGCGGTCCTGCACCACGACCGCGCCCACGTGCCGCCGCACGCACGTCGACCGCGACGCTGCCAGTATCGCCATGCGCATGAAATACTCGTCCCACGATGGACGCGTCATTTGGTGCCAAACAGGCGATCGCCTGCATCTCCGAGGCCGGGCACGATATACCCGTGGTCGTTCAGGTGGCTGTCGACCGCCGCGGTGTAGATCTCGACGTCGGGATGGGCGTCGTGCACTTTCTTGATCCCCTCCGGTGCCGCGATGATGGCCATCACTTTGATGGTCCGGCACCCGCGCTGCTTCAGCGTGTCGATACACGCCACGATCGACCCGCCGGTGGCCAGCATCGGGTCGACGATCATGGCCTCCCGTTCAGCAATATCGAGGGGGAGCTTGGAGTAGTAGGTCACCGGTTCCAGGCTTTCCGGGTCCCGGTAGATCCCAACGTGCCCAATGCGGGCAGTGGGAATCAGCCGCGTGATGCCGACCTCCATCGCCAGCCCCGCGCGCAAGATGGGGATCACGGCGATTTCCTGCCCCGCGATGCTGCGGCCTTTCATCGTTGCCAGCGGCGTCTCCACCGCCACCTCGCGGGTGGGGTGTGACCGGGTCACTTCAAACGCCATCAGCATGGCCAGTTCCTCGACCAGCTCGCGGAATTCCTTATGCCCGGTGCGCTTGTCCCGCAGGATGGTCAACTTGTGCAAGATAAGCGGGTGATCAAACACATAGAGCTTCCCCGTCGCCACCGGAGCACCCCCTTGGGAACACTCACGATAACTTCTTCCGCTTCGAGGCGGGTCCCCGACCCGTCCGTTCGCCTGCCCGTTTCCCTGTTCCCTCGTTCCCTGGTTCCCTCGTTCCCTGCGCGGGACGGATCCGTTCCAGCCCCGCCATCTTCTCCAGCCTGCGCTGATGCCGTCCTCCTTCAAACGGGGTGTCGAGCCACACCCGCACGATGTCCTTCACGACCTGCGTGCCGGTGACACGCTCGCCCAGGGCAAGCATGTTCGCGTCGTTGTGGGCCCGGGCGAGGCGCGCGGTGGTGACATCGTGGCACAGGGCGCAGCGGATCCCCGGTACCTTGTTGGCGACCATGGCCTCCCCGTTGCCGGAACCACCCAGCACGATCCCCCGTTCACAGTCCCCGCGGCTGACCGCGCCGGCGGCCGGCGCGATGAAGTCGGGATAGTCGACCGGGTCGGAGGAGTGGGTGCCGAAATCCCGCACCTCGTGCCCGAGCTCGCGGAGGAGCAGTTTAAGCTCTTCTTTCAGCCGGAATCCCGCGTGGTCGCTGGCAACGGCAATCTTCATCCGCGGCTCACAGCCCCAGGTCCCGCGCGGGGATCGCGCCCTCGCGGATGATCGCGGGCGTCTCCCCCGTCACGTCGACGACGGTCGACTCCCGGCCCAGCGGCGCCCGTCCCCCATCCAACACCAGGTCCACGCGATCCCCCAGATCGTAGACCGCCGCCTGCGCGGTGTGCGGAGGAGGCGCGCCGTGAGAGTTGGCACTCGTGCCCACGAGCGGGACGCCGGTGGCGCGCACCAGCGCGCGCGGGACCGGATGGCCCGGGACCCGCACGGCGACGGTCTCGCCGCCCCCAGCCACGATGGCGGGGATCTTGTCTGACCGCCGAAAAATCACGGTCAGGGCGCCCGGCCAAAACCTGCTGATCAACCGCCGGGCCGCCGGCGGAATGGCCCGAACGTACTCCGCGAGCTGCGCGGGGTCGGCCAGCAACACGGGGAGTGGCGCCGTGGGCGGCCGGCGTTTGACCTCGAGGATCCGCCGCACCGCGCGCTCGTCGTCGATCCGGCACCCCAGCCCATAGACCGTATCCGTGGGATAGACGATGATCTGCCCGCGCAGCAACGCCTCGACGGCCCGCCGCGGCGCCTGCCCGTCGTCACCGGAAACGCGAATGATTGGAATCTGCCCTGCGTGGAATTCCCGAAGGTTCGCGAAGGTAAGCCGGTAATAGGACATCGCCTACTATTTCCGCTCCTCCGACCGCCCTCCTCCGGCACCGGGTGCTCAGGACAGGCGCGTGCCCGCCACGATGCGCGCCGTCCCCCCATAGTCCGCCCGCACGGTGATCTCCGCGTACCGGCCGTCTCGCCGCATCGCCTCGACGACGGCGTCGGCCTGACCGGCGGCGATTTCCATCGCCAGGATGCCCGACGGCTCCAGCCAGTGTGGCGCATCAGCGATAAGGCGCTGGTGCATCATGATGCCGTCGCCGTCCACGAACACGGCCACCGTCGGCTCGAACCGGGAAATTTCGCGCGGCAGGGTGTCTCGCAGCGAGACCGGGATGTACGGGGGGTTGCTGACCACCGCGGACACGTGCCCCGCGCAGTCCGGCGGCAGAGGGTGCAGCAGGTCACCCTGCAAGAAGACGATGCGCCCGGCGACACCATGCCGAGCGGCGTTTCCCCGGGCCACGTCCAGCGCACCGGCGGAAATGTCGATCGCGTACACAATCGCCCCAGGGAGCCGGCGGGCCAGGCTGACGGTCACGCAGCCGCTTCCGGTACCGACGTCGACCACACACTGACGGGCCTCGGGCTCCGGGCTCCGGGATGTGTGCCCCACGTCCGGTGTGGACGGTGCCCGGCGCCCGGTGACCGATGCCCGTTCTTTCAGGCTCTGGGTGACGAACTCGACGAGGACTTCGGTTTCGGGCCTGGGGATCATCACCCGCTCATCGACGGCGAACGTCAGGCCCAGGAACTCTCGAGCGCCGACGACATAGTGCACGGGCCGGCCGGTGGCGCGCTCATCCAGCAGCCGGCGATACTCGTCCCAGACCCTCCCGGGCAGGGCACCGTCCCACTGGGTATAGAGGCGCGCCCGATCCCACTGAAGCGCATGGCGGAGGAGCATCTCGGCCTCAATCGCAGGTTCCGCGCTGCCGGAAGCGGCAAGATGCTCTTTCCCCTGGAGGTAGGCGTCACGGATGGTGGGCAAGGTCCCAGTCCCGAAGTCAAACGGTGGACGTCAACGCCGCGCGTTCCTCCGCGGCCGCCAGCGCGTCGGCCACTTCATCCAGGTCCCCGTTCATGATCGTGTCCAGGCGGTGCAGCGAGAGGCCGATGCGGTGATCCGTGAGGCGGTTCTGGGGGAAGTTGTACGTGCGGACCTTCTCGCTGCGGTCACCCGACCCCACCTGCTGCCGGCGCTGCGCCGCAATCGCCTGCTGGCGGCGCTGCACCTCCATCTCCAGGAGCTTGGCCCGGAGGATGCGCATCGCCTTCTCCCGATTTTGATGCTGGGAGCGCTCATCCTGGCAGGCCACGATCAGGCCACTGGGCAGGTGGCGGATGCGGACCGCGGTCTCGACCTTGTTGACATTCTGCCCGCCCGCGCCGCCTGCCCGGTACGTCTCGATCTCGATTTCATCCGGGCGGATCTGAACGTCCACCTCCTCCGCCTCGGGCAGCACCGCCACGGTCGCGGTGGAGGTGTGGATGCGGCCGGACGACTCGGTGACCGGCACCCGCTGGACACGGTGGACGCCGCTCTCGTACTTGAGCCGCCGGTAGGCCCCTTTGCCCTGGATACTGAAGATGATTTCTTTGAACCCGCCGAGCTCGGACGGGTTGCTCTCCAGCACCTCCACCTTCCAGCGCTTCCGCTCGGCAAATCGCGAGTACATCCGGAACAGATCGCCGGCGAACAGGCTGGCCTCATTGCCGCCCGCGCCGCCGCGAATCTCCATGATAATGTTGCGGTCGGCCAGCGGATCCTTCGGCGTCAGCAGCTCGCGCAGCTTCGCCTCCAGCGCTTGCTGCCGGGCCCGCAGGCGGGACTCCTCGCTGCGGGCCATCTCGCGGAGCTCGGGGTCGTGCTCCTCACGGGCCATCGCGGCCGCTTCGTCAGCCTGCCGTGCGGCACGCTCAAATTCGCGGAACAGCGCCACCGTGTCCTCGAGCGACGCCTGCTCGCGCGCGAGCTGCTGGAAGCGCTCCGTGTCCGCGAGCACGCGCGGGTCGGCCATGGCGTGGATCAGCTCGTCGTGCCGCGCCGCCAGCGCCCGGAGTTTGTCGACCATAACCGGCATCTCGAGACCCATGGCACTCACATTATACCGGAACGCCGGTGTGGTCGCGTTCGACCACCTCGCGCAGGGCCCGCACCGCCACGTCGAGCTGCGCGCCGTCGGGCTCGCGCGTCGTCAGGTGCTGCAGCCAGAGCCCGGGGAGCACGACCGGCCGCAGCCACCGGAATCGAGCGCCCGCGCGGACAATTTCATAGCTGACGCCGGCGACGAGCGGAAGGCACGCGATGCGCAGCGCCACGCGCTGCGGGAGCGGCGGCCGCCCCAGGAACGAAAAGACGGCGATCGCCACGACCATCACCACCAGCACGAAGCTCGTCCCGCAGCGGGGATGGAACCGGCTAAACCCGCGCGCCCCGGCGGCATCCAGCGGCGCACCGGCCTCATAGGCGTTGACGGCCTTGTGCTCCGCGCCGTGGTACCCAAAAAGGCGGCGCACATCGGCGAGCCGTCCGATGCTGCCGAGGTAGCCGATCAGGATGGCGATCCGCAGGACCCCCTCGGCGAGATTCAGCAGGACCACGCCGGCGATAGACCCTTCGAGGAGCCGGACCGCTGCGGCCGGCACGATGATGAACAGCCCGATGGCGAGGCCCAGCCCGACCATCACCGAGAGGTGGACCCGGCGGGGGGTCAGGTGCCTCTCCGCCCCCAGGGCGGCGTTCGCCGACAGCAGCAGCGCGCGCACGCCGGCGGCCACCGCCTCATAGAGCGTGACGGTCCCGCGGATCACCGGCGCCCGCAGCCAGCGGTGCCGCGCGAGGAGGGAGACGCGGGCCTCCGTGAACACGGCAATCACTCCATCCTGCCCGCGGACGGCGGTCGAGGTCCAGCGGGGCGAACGCATCATGACGCCCTCGATGACGGCCTGACCGCCGATCAGCAGCCGCTGCGCGGCAAGGATGAGGGGAAAGGGAAGAAGGAAGAGGGGGATTCGCTGTGTCCCGTCTTCCCTCTTCCCTCTTCCCTCTTCCTTCACTGCGTCGGCCTCCCCGGGACGACATGATGCTCGCGACAGCGCGCCTCGTACACCTCCTGCGCGCCGATCAGGATGATGGGGTCGGTATAGCGGGCGGGACGGCCATCCACAAGGCGCTGCGTCCGGCTGGCGGGCGCACCGCACACCATGCAGATGGCCTGCAGCTTGTCCACGGTCTCCGCAAGCGCCAGCAGCCTGGCCATCGGTCCGAACGGTTCGCCGCGGAAGTCCATATCCAGGCCGGCGGCGATGACGCGGATGCCGCGGTCGGCCAGGGTCTGCGCCGCTTCCGCCAGGCCGTCGTCGAGGAATTGCGCCTCGTCCACGGCGACGACGGTGACGCCGGCGCGAAGGCGCCGGTGAATCTCGTCGCTGCGGGCGATGGCGATCGCCTCGAGCCGGGCGCCGTCGTGCGACGCCACGTGCTGGCGGTCGAAGCGGTCATCGAGGATGGGTTTGAACACCTGCACGGGCTGCCGGGCGATCTCCGCGCGCCGGACGCGGCGGATCAACTCCTCGCTCTTCCCGCTGAACATGCTGCCGCAGATGACCTCAATCCGTCCGCGCGCGGCGTTCATTCATGACCACCCTCCACTGTGTGATGGCGTGACGCCTGGGAAAGCAGAAGGCGGAAGGCGGTCGGCGGCCTTCCGCCTACCGCCTTCCGCCTTCCGGTGCTCTGGGCCGAACTAGACCTTTAGCCCGTATTTCTTCGCGAACTTCTGGACGCGGCCCTCGGCATCGATGAACTTCCGCTGGCCGGTGTAGAACGGATGGCACCGGGAGCAGATCTCGACGTGGATCGTCTTTTTGGTGGACCCTGTGAGAAACGTGTTGCCGCAGGCGCAGATGACTGTGGCCTGGAAGTAAGCTGGATGGACACCCTTCTTCATCTCGACAGTATGCCTCCGTTCTCCCGCCAGGAGATCAGGTGGCATTGTAGCATGCGGGGTCACAAAGGGCAACGTGCGGGTCAAAATGGAGGCACCGCCTCATCGGCGGTGCGGTGTCGCAGTTCCTTGTTCCCTGGTTCCCTCGTTCCCTCGTTCCCTAGAGGTATTTGAGCGGGTTCAGCGGCCGTCCATTCACGCGGATCTCAAAGTGCAGGTGCGGCCCGGTCACCTCGCCGCTCGCTCCAACGCTGGCAATGAGTTGGCCGGCTTCCACGCTGGCGCCGCTGCGGACGAGCAGTTTGGACGCGTGCCCGTACACCGTGGACACCCCGTCCCCGTGATCGATGATGACCGCGAGGCCGTACCCATAATACCAGCCTGCGAATGTCACCCGCCCGGCTTTCGCCGCGTAGATCGGAGAGCCGTACGGGGCCCCGATGTCGATCCCGTTGTGGTGGCGCTGCCACCGCCAGCCGAATCGGGACGTCACCCGGCCGCGCGCCGGCCAGACGAAGCTCTGCGCGATGCTGACTGCTGAGCTCAGGCTGCGCGACAGCGTCACCCGGCGCGGCACATCGGAGGCCCCTCCGGGAATGACGATGCGCTGCCCGGGGCGGATCAAATCTCCGTTGGGAAGTTCGTTGGCGTCCACAATCGCGTCGACAGCGACACCGTAGGTCTGGGCGATGTCCCAGAGGGTTTCACCCTGGCCCACAGTGACGCTGAACTGCCGGACGGTCCCGGAGCTGGGCTGCGCCGCGACGCCCGCCGTGCGTGGGGCCGGCGTCCGGGCCGCGGCACGACCGGGAATGAGAAGCCGCTGCCCGACCTGGATCAGATCGTCGTCGCCGATCCCGTTGGCCGCGGCCAGCGCTTCCACCGGCACGCGGTGCGCCTGGGCGATCCCCCACAGCGTCTGCCCTTCCCCGACGGTGACATACGCGTCGGTTGTCGTCGAGGCAGGCGTCACCAGAGAAGCCGACGATCCCCGGACGGTGTGCCGCGGGGATGCGGCCGCAGACGGGGCGGCCGCGGCAACCGGCAGAGGCGCGGTGATGGAGATGGCGGGAATCGTGGCGACTTCGGAGAGCGTCCGCAGGGCGTGGTTCTGCGCCTGGACCGTGTCAAGGAACGGAACGTCCGGCGACGTGGACCACTCGCCCGAGCTGTCGGAGCCGTATGCCGGGATGATGAGGAGGCCGAAAACCAGCAACCCACCCCAGTACTTCCGTGCCGTCCTTCGCATGCTTCCACCCATCGCCGAGTCTTGCCGAGGGAATGTAGGAGGGCGGCACACATTGTGCCGGAAAAATCCTCGTCCCTCTTCGCCTCGGAGTATCGAAATCCTGCCCGTCGGTGGCCGCGTTTAGACTGTGGCGGAAACCGAAAACGCCGCGGCGCCTTGCGCGTCCGCTATCGCGGGATAGCTCGCCCAGGCTCGCCGTAGCTCGCTGGAACGCGAGCGGTGGATACTCGAACAGGAGATCGGGGGGCTACTGCGCGTCCTCTTCCGCGCTCTTGACGATGGACTTCAGGAACGCCGGGTTGTTGGCGGTCTTGCGCAGCCGGTCGAGAATCAGCTCGGTCATCGCGACGGTATCCAGCTGCTCCAGGCTCTTGCGCAGCACCCAGACTTTGCGCAGCTCATCCTCGCTGAGCAGCAGCTCCTCACGCCGTGTCCCGCTCATCTTGATGTCGATTGCCGGGAAGGTGCGCCGCTCCTGGAGCTTGCGGTTGAGGTGCAGTTCCATGTTGCCGGTGCCCTTGAACTCTTCATAGATCACGTCGTCCATGCGGCTGCCGGTGTCGATCAGCGCCGTGGCGACGATGGTCAGGCTCCCGCCCTCTTCGATCTTGCGGGCCGCGCCGAAGAACCGCTTCGGCCGGTGCAGGGCGGCGGGATCCAGGCCGCCGGACAGTGTGCGGCCGGACGGCGGGATCACCAGGTTGTTCGCGCGGGAAAAGCGGGTCAGACTGTCCAGCAGGATCACCACGTCCCGGCCGCCTTCGACCAGGCGTTTCGCGCGCTCAAGGACGAGGTCGGCCACCTGGATGTGCTCCTCCGGGGGCCGGTCGAAGGTGGACGCCACGACCTCCGCCTCCACCGACCGCCGCATGTCGGTGACTTCTTCCGGCCGTTCGTCCAGCAGCAGCACCATCAGGTAGACTTCCGGGTAGTTCACCACGACCGCCTGGCCGATCTTTTTCAACAGCGTCGTTTTGCCCGCCTTGGGGGGCGAGACCACCATCGCCCGCTGCCCTTTGCCGATCGGCGCGAACAGGTCCACCATCCGTGTGGTGATGTCCCCGTTGTTCTCCAGCTTGAGGCGCTCCTGGGGAAACACCGGCGTCAGCCGCTCGAAATCCGGACGGCTGCGCGCCTGTTCCGGGTCGAGCCCGTTGACGGCCTCCACCCGCAGCAGCGCGTAGTACTTCTCGTTGTCTTTCGGCGGACGGACCTGGCCCAAGACCTCGTCGCCGACCCGCAGTCCGAACCGTTTGATCTGCGACGGCGAGACGTAGATGTCTTCGGGCCCGGGGAGGTAGCCTTCGTGCCTGAGGAAGCCGTAGCCCTCCGGCATGATCTCGAGGATGCCCGATCGGAACATCAGTCCGGACTGTTCCGTCTGGGCCTGCAGGATCCGCATGATCAATTCCTGTTTCCGGTACCGCCGCAAGTTGGCGATGTTGAGCTCCTTGGCCATGCCCTGGAGCTCCTCCATCGTCTTGGTTTCCAGCTCTGCGATTGCCGTCACTGCAGATGCACCCCCTGCTAGACTTTCGTCTTCCGGCGTTCCAGCTCAGCCTGCAGCTTGCGCCAGTCGGCGAGAAACCGTTCCTGCCCCGCATCCGTGAGCGGGTGTTTAAACAACTGCTCGGCGACCTTGAACGGCATCGTGGCAATGTGCGCCCCCGCGAGGGCCGCCTGGGTCACGTGCAGCGGATGGCGGAGGCTGCTCGCCAGCACCTGCGTCGCAAACCCATACGTCTTGAAGATCTGGACGGCGTCGCGCACGACCTGCATCCCGTCGTGCCCGATATCGTCCAGCCGGCCGAGAAATGGGCTGACGAAGTACGCGCCCACCTTGGCGGCCAGGATCGCCTGGTTCACCGAGAAGGTCAGCGTGACGTTGATGCGGACACCCTCCCGGGCCAGGGCGGCGGCCGCCGTGATGCCGTCGACGGTTGCCGGGACTTTGACGACGACCTGAGGGGCCCAGGTCGCGTAGTCTTTTCCCTGCGCGATCATCTCGCCGGCCTGGTCACTGGTGGTCTCGACGGAGATCGGACCGCTGGTAATCGCGGCAATCTCCCGCACGACGGCGCGGTAGTCCATCCCCTCCTTGGCGACCAGCGTGGGGTTGGTGGTCACCCCGTCCAGGATCCCCCAGCGGTGGACGGTGCGGATCTCCTCCAGGTTGGCCGTATCGAGAAAGAATTTCATCTGCGCGTCCTCCAGATCACCGGGCGGTGGCTTCGATGTACGCGACGTCGCCCACGTCGCCTACTTTGAGAAACAGCAGCGCGTCGCCGGCCCGCAGGTCCACTAACTCGGCCGCGGCGTTATTGCGGTACACGGCGCTGGCCCGGGCGACGCGGAAGGTGCGCTGGGCTTTGTTCTGTTCTTCGATCACGATCAGCGTGGGCGTACCGACGCGGATGTCTTTGAGGGTCCCCTTGGAAAAGTCGTACCGGTCCACCACCACCATGGCGCGGTCGAGCGCCAGGGCGATGTCCGCCCGGGCCGCGGGCCGCGCCGGGCGGAACGTCCGGTCGGGCAGCGCCGCGACGACGCCTTTCTCCATGGCCACGGCCACGGCGCCGCGCAGCGACTCCGGGATGTCCGCGGCATCCGATACCGCCGGCGGGCTCGACGGGGTCTCACCCAGCCCCAGCACGCGGACCATCGTGGCCGCCAGCTCGACCCGCGTCACCTCCACCTGGGGACGGAACGTGTTGTCGGGGAACCCGCCGAAGATGCCCTTGTACAACACCACGGAGAGGGACGTCGGTGCCGCCTTCGTGGTCTGGATGGCGGTGAGTTCGTACCTCCCGGGCGGGACGGGATCGTCGTTCTGGTCGAGCTGGCGCCAGCGCGTCGTGTACTCGAAACTCTTGCCGGCGGCCAGCGTGATCGGCGCGTCCACCGGGAGGAAGGCGCGGCCCAGGGACCAGCGCGCGACCTCGACCCCGTCCCCGCCGCGGATGACAAAGTCAAACAGCTGTGAGTTGGCGAACTCGAACTTGACGTCTTCCGTGCCGGTGTTGGCCACCACGAACAACAGCTCCACGGGATCGGTGGGTCCGTAGACGCCCTTGTCGGTCGTCAGCGTGTAGAGCACCGGGCCTCGGCGCAGTTCGATTTTCGTGGGAGACACCGTGCCGAGATTGGCCACGGCGGCCACGGCCGCCTGCATCTCCCGGGGGATCTCCCCCGCATCTTTGAAACCGGGCATCGGCACCCCCTGCCCCGACAGGCCGAGCACCCGGGCCAGCAGCACGGCAAATTCGATCCGCGGCATGCCGCCAGCCGGATTGAACTTCCCGTCGGAGGTCATGCGGAAGATGCCCTTGGCCGCCAGCCGTTCAATGGCCCGCTGCGCCGGCAGACCGATGATGTCGGTGAAAATGGCGCCCCATGCCGGTGTGGACACCAGCACGGTCACGAGAAGGGCTGCGGTGGTACGCAGGCACCAGGTAGGCACGGTCTGTCTATTCATCGATCTCCTCTATGCATCGTTGGAAAGGTAGGGGCTGGCGAATGACTGCCGGCTGATGGGTCGAACGCGTCTACGTGCAGTGATCCGGGGCCGGCCGACTACCGCTCTCGGGGGTTCGCATTGGAACCGCAACGCCGCCGGGGTGTCCTGCTCAACAGGCCCGTCTGGGGTTTCTCCCCACCCCCGGCGAATCCCTGCCGGCACAGGTCAGTTGCCTATACGAGATTATACCTCACCGGGGTTCCTTTCAGCCCTCCCCGCCCCTACATCCGCTCGGGGACCCGGATGCCCAGCAGACCCAACCCGCCGCGCATGACCCCCGCCACCGCGGCGACCAGTTGCGCGCGGCTGGCCCGCAGCACCTCGTCCCCCGCCTGCAGGACCGGGACCTCGTGGTAGAATGCGTGGAACCGCTGGGCGAGGTGGAACAGGTAGGTCGCCACGATGTGGGGGGAGTAGGTGTGCGTGGCCTCGGTGACGGCCTCAGGAAATCGGGCCAGATGCTTCACCAGCGCCCACTCCTCCACCGTGGCCGCGGCCCGGGGGTCATACGACCCATCCGCCCCGCTGACGGCGCCCTTGCGGAGGATGCTCTGGGCGCGCACGTATGTGTACTGCAGGTAAGGCGCGCTGTCGCCGTCGAGCGCCAGCATACGCTCCCAGTCGAAGACGACGTTCTTGACACGGCTGGTCGACAGATCGGCGTACTTGATGGCGCCAATGCCCACGATCTTCGCCACCTGGGCCTTTTCGTCATCGGTGAGCTCCGGGTTCTTGTCTTCCACGAGCCTGCGGGCGCGCGCGATGGCCTCGTCCAGCACATCCTCGAGGAACACGACACGGCCCCGGCGCGTGCTCATCCGCCCTTCCGGGAGCTGGATGAGCCCGAAGTCCACGTGCACATATTCCACATCACCGTATCCGAATTTGCGCAGGGCGGCGAACAGCTGCTGGAAGTGCAACCGCTGGTCGGATCCGACCACGTAGAGGATCTTGGCCGGATGGAACGTCCTGATGCGGTAGAGCGCGGTCGCCAGGTCGCGGGTGTGGTAGAGCGTTGCCCCGTCACTGCGCCGCAGCATGAGCGGGGTCGTGATGCCGGCGTCGTCCAGCCGCATGATCAGCGCGCCCTGGTCTTCCTCGGCGATCCCCCGGGCGACCGCGTCCTCGATCACCTCGCCCACCTTGTCCTCATAGAAGCTTTCGCCCAGCGTGTGGTCGAACCGCACTTCGAGGAGGTCGTAGACCTTCTGAAACGCCGCGAGGCTGTGGGCCACGAACTCCTGCCACAGGCGCCGGGCTTCGGGATCCTTCTGCTCCAGCCGCAGGTGCCACTCCCGCGCCCGGTCGCGCAGCGTTGGATCCTTGCGGGCTTCCTCGTCAAATTTCACGTAGAGGCGCAGCAGTTCTGCGATCGCATCGCGCTCGTAGGCCGGCCGGTCGAGCCACGCGTGGTACGCGTACAGCAGCGTGCCGAACTGCGTCCCCCAGTCGCCGAGGTGGTTGTCCCCGATCGGCCGGTAGCCGCTGAAGCCGTGCAGCCGGTACAGCGCTGCGCCGATGATCGTCGAGCGCAAATGCCCCACCGACATCTGCCTGGCCACGTTGGGCGCGGAGTAGTCGATCACCACCGTCCGGCCTGCGCCCACGTCGCTGCTGCCGTACCGGTCGCCCATCCGGTGGAACTCTGCCATGACGCCCGCGGCGAACGGGGCGCGGGCCAGGGTAAGATTCAGATAGCCGCCGGCCGCGTGCGCGGATGCCAGGAGCGGCCCGAGCTGCAGCATCCCGGCCAGCTGTCCTGCCACCTCCTGCGGAGATTTCCGCAGTGCCGCCGCGAGTGGGAAGCATGGAACCGCCAGGTCCGCCTCGACCCCGGCCGGCGGCGAGGCGAGCGACAGCGCAACGTCGGCACCCGCGGCGCGGCGGACGGCGTCGAGCGCCTCGCGTCTCGCCGCTTCATACGTGTACATCATGGATGCATTATACGC
>JBIOWP010000024.1:0-5791 GCA_044868695.1 bacterium | reverse complement strand
AGTCAGTTCGCAGAAGAGGTCGGAGACGGCGGAGCCGCGCTCGTCAGCAGCACGTAGGCGTCCTCCAACGTAGGGTCCACCGCCCGCCCACCAGGGGGGCAAACGCCGACCAGACGTACCCGCAGGTGGTTCCTAGCGCGCTCGGCGTGCACGATTTCGGCATCCTCGTAGGCAGGCAGCACCGCACCAGGTACGGTCACCTCGAAGACCTTCCCCTGCGCATGGGCCCGTAAGTCTGCCGGGTTACCGGCGGCGACATCCTGCCCGTGTGCGAGAATCAGCACCTGATCGCACACCACGGCGGCATCCTCGGGGGCATGGGTCGAAAACACGACATCGACCTGCTCCCGCAAGCGCTCGATCAGCCGCAGAATTCGGAACCGCTCCCGCACATCCAGCCCCGTCGTGGGCTCGTCTAGAAGCAAGATCCGAGGATGGTGCACCAGGGCCTGAGCGATACGAAGCTTTTGCTTCATGCCGCCTGAAAAACCCGCCGCGCTTCGATCTTTGTCGAGTCCCAATGCGGAGAGGATTCGTTGAGGCGCCTCCACATCGCGAATCCCTCTGAGCTCAAGCGAGAGCGAAAGCGTTTGCAGCGGTCGTTGCAGGAACGGGAAGAAGCCGGTCTCCTGCGGTAGATACGAGATCGACGGGTCAGGACCCACAGCGGCGACGCCGTTAATCCGGACGGATCCGTGTGTTGGGTGGACAAGTCCTGCGAGGATCTTGAGAAGGGTGGTCTTGCCCGAACCGTTGCTTCCGAGGATACCAATGACCTGTCCTTCCAGGCTGCTGGTCACGGTGTCCAGAGCGACCACGCCGTCAAAGATCACGCCGATCGCGTCGAGGTCAATCTTCATCGACGGCACGCGCTGCCGAGGGGCATGAGCAGCTCTTCACTCGAACATCAGCGCCATCTCCCGCGCGTTCCGCGCAGACTGCCCCCGAAAGTGGTTGTTGAAGAGCAGGTACATTCGCTCCAGCTTCGGCGAGAGGTCGCGCACCGTCTCTGCCCATGGCCGCAGCTCGTCCGCGCTGTACGAGTAGTCGTAGACCTGATTGGTGGGGGCGCGGTGCTCCACCATCGCGGGATTCCGGCCGTGGAAACGCACGATACTCCAGGGCGCCGTCACTTCCACGTCGGGCGGCGGCAGGTAGGCCCGCTGCACCATGTCGGGAATGACATACGCATAGCCCTTCCGGCGAAGGTACGTCAGAAACTCTGATCGGGCCGGTTCCGTCAGCCAGCTCCGGTGCCGGATCTCCACGGCCACGGGCCAGCGCCGCAGATACGGCTCCCACCGATCAAGGTGCTCGAAGAGTTCCGGCGTGTAGCCCTGCCCCTTGGGAAACTGGAAGAGCACGTGGCCCAGCTTGCCGCCCTTGATGAACTCCTCTACGAAGGCCGCGAAGTAGTCCCAACACGCGATCACGATTTCCTCCGGCAGCTGCCGGGCGGCGACGGCGGTGGCCGACCGCAGAGATTCGGGGAGCAGGGGAAGGATCTCCTGGGGGAGGCGCCGCGGATCGGTGTCGTGTCCTGTGAACAGCGCGAACGCCTTCATCGTAAAGATGAACTGGGGAGGGGTCCACTCCACCCAGTGCGCCGCGCGCTCCGCCGGCTGCAGCACGTGGTAGGTCGCATCCACTTCGACCGTGGGAAAGATGCCCGAGTAGAACTGCAGCCGCTTCTTCGGGTCCGTCCCGACCCCGCGCGGATAGAACCGGCCCTCTTTGACGAAGTTCGGGTCGGCCCACGAACAGGTCCCGACGTAGATGGCGCACCGTCCCAACTGCAGCGGGTGTGCACCGTCGATCCGGAGGTCCAAGCGTTCCATGGTTAGCTCAGGGATCAATGCTGTGCGAGAATTCTACCGGCAGCAGACAACTTCCTGTCCGCCGCGAGACCACCTACGAGGTCTGAGGCGCGATCCAACCTACCGTTTGCCGCGAATTGACACTCCCCACTAGGGTTCCTATAATGAATCGAGTTTGCGCGCACTTTTCCGCTTGTGAAGGAGCGCCTGCGTGAAATCTCGTCTGTGGCTGCGGCTGCTCATTGTCCTCATCCTCGCCTGCGGTGCGTTTCAACTCTCGTTCGCGCCGATCCGGGTCGTCCACTGGACCCCAGAGTTGCAGCCGCTCAAGCTGCGCATCAATCTTGGGCTGGACCTGCAGGGCGGCAGCTACCTGGTGCTCGAAGCCCAGGATACTCCACAAACCCCCGCGACCCCAGAAGCCGTCGACGCCGCGATGAGTGTCATCGCCAACCGCATCGATCAGCTGGGGCTGGTCGAGCCGACGCTGCAGCGGCAGGGGAGCCGGCGGATCGTCGTGGAGCTTCCCGGCATCCAGGACCCGGAGCGCGCGATCGAGCTCATCGGTAAGACGGCGCTGCTGGAGTTCGTCAACACCGGCGCCACGCCGCTTCCGGACGGTGCCCGCTGGTCGGCCGACGGCAAGACGGTCCAGCTGCCCCCGCCGGCTCAACCGGTCCAGCTCGAAAAGAGAGTCATTCTGACCGGAGCCGACCTGGCCGATGCGCAGGCGGGTTTCGACCAGACGACGGCGGAGCCGATCGTTAGTTTCCAGTTCAAGGGCCCGGGAGCGAAGACGTTTGAGGAGTTCACCCGCACCCACATCGGCCAGTACCTCACGATCGTCCTGGACAGCGAGGTGATCTCGTCCCCGGTCATCCGCAGCGAGATTACCGGAGGGCGCGGACAGATCAGCGGCGGGTTCCGGACGCTCAACGAGGCGCGCGACCTGGCGGTGCTGCTGCGCGGCGGCGCACTGCCCGTGCCGGTGGAGGTCATCGAGCGCCGTTCGGTGGGACCTACGCTGGGCCGGGATTCGCTGGACGCCAGCATGCGGGCCGGCATGGTCGCGCTGGGGATGGTATTTCTGTTCATGATCCTGCTGTACCGCCTCCCGGGCATGCTGGCGGACGTCGCGCTCGCGATGTACGGGTTGATCCTCCTGGCCTCCCTGGTCGCCCTCGGGGCGACCCTCACGCTTCCCGGCATCGCCGGCTTCATCATGTCCGTGGGTATGGCGATCGACGCCAACATCCTGATCTTCGAGCGCGTGAAGGAGGAGCTGCGGGCCGGTAAGTCGCCCGGCAGCGCGATCGCGTCCGGCTGGACGCGAGCCTTTTCCGCAATCCTGGATTCCAACGTCACGACGCTGATCGGCGGGTTTGTGCTCTTTCTGCTGGGTACGGGCCCGGTGAAAGGGTTCGCCGCGACGTTGGTCGTCGGTGTGCTGATCAGCATGTTCACGGCCATCATCGTGACCCGTGTCTTTATCGACAGCGCCTCGGGGGCCGTCCGGACTCCCCGCATCGGGTTTGGAGCCTGACGTGGCGGCACGCATGTGGGACATCATCGGCAAGCGGCGGTGGGGATACCTGCTCTCTCTGGTGGTGATCATCCCGGGCGTCATTGCCATCGTCGCGCAGGGGATCAACTTCGGGATCGACTTTACCGGCGGGACGCTCGTAGACGCGCGGCTGGGACGCGATGCCTCGCTGGAAGAAATCCGAGCGGTGCTGGGATCGTTCGGCCTGGCGGAGGCGGTGATTCAGAAATCGCCCGACCGGCCGCGCCAGGTCCTGATCCGCACCGAACCGCTCGATGAAGCCGCCACTACCCGGCTCACCGCGGCGCTGCGGGACCGCTTCGGCGGCGTGGAGGTGCTCCTGACGGAACGTGTCGGGCCGAAAGTCGGGCGCGAACTTCGGACGCGGGCGATCGTCGCCGTGGTCTTTGGGCTGTTGCTACAGGTCATCTACATCACCTGGCGGTTCCGGTCCGTGCGGTTTGCGGTGACGGCCGACATTGCCCTGGTGCACGACCTCCTCGTCGTCCTCGGCATCTATGCGCTGACGAGGAAGCAGGTCGATAGCTCGTTCGTCGCCGTCCTCCTCACCGTCGTGGGGTACTCCGTCAACGACACCGTCGTGATCTTCGACCGCATCCGCGAAAACATGGCGCAGCGTGCGAAGGCTCCATTGGACCAGATGGTCAACCGGAGCATCCTGGAGGTCCTCGTGCGTTCGCTTACGACCGGCCTGGGCGCGATCATGGCGATCGCCGCCATCTACTTCCTCGGCGGCGTGACCATCCGCGATTTCGCCTTTGGCCTCGCCATCGGCATCCTCACCGGCACCTACTCGTCGATCTTCATCGCCAGCCCGCTGCTGGTCGAGTGGCACAACTGGAGTGAGCGCCGCGGCCGTCGCACCGCGGCCGTCCCCTCCGCGACGCCGTCGCCCGTCCCCGATGCAGGTAAGCGGAACCCGCGGAGCTAAAGGGACTACGGGAGATCGCGCATGAGCGTCACGGCCGTCATCTTCGCAGCCCTGGCCATCGTCTTTGCCGTCTTCGTGTGGATGAACCAGCAGCCGGCGACCGTCCAGTTCCTCGCCTGGCGGTACGACACGAGCGTCGGCATCGCGGTGAT
Organism: bacterium; assembly: GCA_044868695.1. Classification (GTDB taxonomy): domain Bacteria; phylum Sysuimicrobiota; class Sysuimicrobiia; order Sysuimicrobiales; family Kaftiobacteriaceae; genus JBIOWP01. The sequence goes on along the minus strand of JBIOWP010000024.1, from coordinate 1,327 downwards.
CGTTCCCCTCGTCGCGGGCCTCCTCGTCGGATTCTTGGCGTCCTGGGGCAGGGTGCAGATGATGCAGGCCCAGCTGCGGAACGCCGAGGCGCGGACGCGAAGCGCTGAAGGCAAACTCCGCGAGATCGCCCGCCAGAGCGAACTGATCGTGACAGAGGAGCAGTAGCCTGCCGATCGCGCCACGCTGGGACATTGCCCGGCCGCACCCGGACCGCGACGTCCTCGCGCACGCCCTTGCCCTTGACCCCCTCGTTGCGCAGGTCCTGATCCACCGCGGGTATGAGTCCCCCGACCGCGCCCGTCAGTTTCTCGAGAGTCCCCTTGACACGCTGACCGATCCCGAGCGCATCGTCGATGTGCCCCGTGCGGCGGAGCGCATCGCGCGGGCCGTGGGCGGGGGGGAACCGATGGTCGTGTACGGCGACTACGACGCCGACGGGGTCACCGCCGCCAGCATTCTGCTGCTCGGCCTGCGGGCTCTAGGCGGCGAGGTCACGTCGTATGTTCCCTCGCGGTTTGTCGAAGGCTACGGGCTGAACGACGCGGCGCTGGAGCGCCTGGCCTCCGGCGGGCGGCGGCTGGTCATTGCGGTCGACTGCGGCGTCACGGCGCACCGCGAGATCGCCCGGGCGCGCGAGCGCAGACAGGACGTCATCGTCGTCGATCACCACGAACCCGGGACACAACTCCCCCCAGCCCTCGCCGTGATCGATCCCAAGCGCGCCGACGGGACCGGCGGGTTCCGGGAGTACGCGGCCGCGGGTCTGGCATTTCAGTTGCTGCGCGCCGTCCGGCGCGAGCTGCGCCGGCCCGAGATCCCGCAGGACCTGTTGGGTCTTGCCGCAGTGGGGACGATCGCCGATGTCGTGCCGCTGGTCGGCGAGAATCGGATCCTTGCCCGGTGGGGACTGGCCCAGCTGCGCGCCGATCCGGGGATCGGGCTGAGTGCGCTGATCAACGTGGCCGGCGTGACCGGGGAAATCTCCGCGCGTCACATTGCCTTTGCGCTTGCCCCGCGTCTCAACGCCGCCGGGCGCATGGGCGATGCCGCCGTCGCCGTGCGGCTGCTCACGACCAGCGATTCTGCCGAGGCCGCCGGCATCGCCGCGCAGCTGGACGCGGTGAACCAGCAACGCAGGGCGCTGTGCGACCAGATCCTCGCCCAGGCCGTCGAACGGGTGGAGACCTCAGGATTGCAGGACGCGCCCGCGATCGTGCTGGCGGGAGAGGGGTGGCACGCGGGCGTCGTCGGCATCGTCGCCTCGCAGCTTGTGGAGCGCTACTACCGCCCGGTCGTGGTGATGGCGGTGGACGGGGGAGTCGCAAA
>JBIOWP010000023.1:0-9028 GCA_044868695.1 bacterium | reverse complement strand
GAGCGATTCTACTTTTCCACTGCCTGCAGATACACGTTCGAATCCCTTGAGCGCGCGTTGATCAACGCGGCCGAGTCTGTGGTCGTATCGGTATCTTCTTGCGCGTTCGCGGCGCCATTGATATCGCGGTTATCCGCCCAGACCACCAGCGCGCGCCTTGCGGTGGCCGCAACCGCAATGTAGTCGCCGATGAAGGGCGTGATCGCCTTGATCGAGCCGAAAAGGTTCGGATTGAACGACTGGGATGTGACCTTGAGTTCACGGCCCCAGGCGAAGGTGCAGTTGGCACTGGTCCGCTGATTGTAGAATACGTCCATCCCGGCGCCAGATGCCCCTGCCCCCGACCCGCTGACCGGACCGGACGCTGTAAACGCTGGCTCGTTCCGGCTGTCGTACCAGGCAACCGACAGTTTCCCGCCAGCCGCGGCAAGCGTGGGGATCAGTTGATGCGCGTCGACATTCGTGTGCGGCCTCCCGAGAGATGTCCAGGTCGCACCCTTGTCTGCCGAGCAGAAGACGGCCACCTCCGCGCCTTTGGTGGGGTGTGCCGGATCGCGCTCATGCCATGCAAGGTAGACCCGGTGGCGAGATGCTGTCCCATCGGCCGCCAGCCATGTCACTGAGAAGATGCGGAACACAGGAGGCGTCCGGCTGGCGACCTGGCGATAGTCTCTGAAGAACGACACGCGGCGGGCAGGTCCAAAGCTCGCGCCGCCATTCGTGGATTTCGCAACCCAGATCCCGGAGGTCTCAGGATTCTGCACGGTGCCGGTCGCGCTGAATGAGCGCCAGGCGACATACACGTCGCCATTTGGCGCCACCGTCATGCTACACCCCTGCAAGTTGGTGTCCGCCTGGCCGAGAAAGACCTCTGCGGTGCTCCACGTCTGTCCTTGGTCAGCGGATCGGGCGACCTGCAGGTGATCCTGGAACCCGGTGAACCGTGCCCAGCAGAGGTAGACGTTCCCATCAAACGGGGAACCTTGCCAATTGTCGACCGCGATGAACTGCTTGTCCTCCTGACGCCCAAGCCCAACCGTCCCCCGCTCGACAATGACCGTATTCTGGTAGGTCACCGGCGGACTGCCGCCGGTCACGGCGTACCTGGCGACGGCGATGGCGTTCGCATCCTGTGGATCAAAATCCGGCCGCCCGGGCGGTGTTCGCTGAAAGGCGATGAACGCGTAGTAGAGGTTCCCCTTCCGGTCAAACGCCACCATTGGATCCGACCCCGCCTGGTTCCCGAAGACCGGGGAATTCTGGCCATCGGCTGAGGCATCGCCCGGGAACCCGGGTATCAGTTGCTGGAAAGGCCAGGTCGCCCCGCCATCCGTTGAGACGTGCAGCCCCTGCCAGGCATCATCGGAGACACCCAGCGTCCGCACGTCGTTGACCCCGACGGCGACGATGTCCTCGTCGAGCGGACTGATGGCGATATGCGGTTCGTTCTGCTGCAGGACATCAGCCGGCGGCCCCACGACGGAGAAGAACTGATCCGAGGTAATAATATCTGCGGTGGTGACACGTACGTTGCCACCGGCGAGGCTCTGCGCGTAGGCGAGAGGCAGCACGATCAGAGCAAGAACGGCCAAGACCACGGCCTGAAACACGCCCAGTTTCCTCATCCGCGTCCTCCTCCTTCACTTTGGTGACACAGCTCCAGGGTCATGTGCTGTTCGCGCGCGGCGAGAGGCCTCCTCCACGAACCGTGTAACATGACGGTAAAACGCGGAGAAGCCGATACGCCGCCTGACGGCCTCGAGATGAGCCGCCCGGCCATCTCTTGGATACTGCACCGGACCCGATTCGCTGCAGCTGGTCGGGTCGGCTCCATCGAGTTGTTAGGAGGCCGGCACGTGGTCCTGCCTAATGGCGAGCTCAGTTCTCAGCTCACCGCTTTCTTCACGAGTGCGACGATCCTTGCCTCTGCGGCGGCGGTCAACTCCTTCAGCGCGAAGGCCACCGCCCACAGGGCGCCTTCGTCGAGGTTCGCCTCGTCGCTGAAGCCGAACGTCGCGTACCTCGACTTGAACTTCTGCGCGCTTTGGAAGTAGCAGACGACCTTACCGTCCTTGGCATACGCGGGCATCCCGTACCAGGTTTTCGGCGAGAGGGCTGGCGCGCTGGCTTTGATGATTGCATGGAGCCGCCTGGCCATGGCGCGATCCGGGTCCAGCATCTCGGCGATCTTCGCGAGCACGTCGCTTTCCCCGTCCGCCTTGCCCGCGCGCGGGCCGCGGCGCGCCTCCGCCTTCAGCTCATGGGCGCGCTCCTTCATCGCGGCTCGTTCCTCGTCCGTGAAATCCCGCGAACTTCTTGTTGGTCGCGGTGGTGCTCTTGGCAGACTTCCGCGTGTCCTTCTTTGGGCTCATAGAAACCTCCTCAGACTGACGTGGGTTGGAAACCTCGCCGCAGTTCGAGGACCAGAAGGCCTTCCCGCAATTGCTCAGCCGGCCTGAATCCCTCTATCCTGCGGGACACCATTGCCGAGCATCATACTTACACCATCGTCGTCTTCACGTCCTTGTGCCCAAGCAACTCCTGGACTGTTCGGATGTCGTACCGACGCGGTGATTGCGCCAGTCAGAGCGTTGTAACCATAGGCTCACTTTGGAAGGAGTTCGAGAAACCAAAATGGAAATCGCGGCTGACCGTGACTCGCTCGCACCACCGAGGGGAGGATGAGAATAGCATGAACGTCGTCATGGTGATCCTCCGCATCATCCATGTCTTCGCAGGGATCTTCTGGATCGGCGTACTCTGGTACAACGTCCTCTTCCTTTCCCCGCGCGTCAAGACGCTTGGGCAGGACAGAGGACGGATCATGCAGACCATAGCCGCTCCTCCGTTTCCTCAATACATCACAGGGGCCGCGTTGGCCACGGCGTTGTCCGGCATCCTCATGTTCTGGTATACGTCGGCCGGCTTTGATCGTGCGTGGCTGGCGACCTCGAACGGGATCGTCCTTGCCATTGGGGCGCTGCTGGGACTCTATGTCGTCGTGGAGGGGTTCATCGTCGTGCGTCCCGCCGGGTTGCGGATGGCGGAGCTGGGGCGCCAAGCGGCGTCCGCAGGGGGACCACCCAACCCCGTCGTGATGCGGGAGATGGAGAAACTCTCGTCCACGATAGAGCGCGCCAGCGCTCGGTACGCCTACCTAACCGCACTCGCCGTGGTCGGGATGGTCGCATTTCGATACTTGTAGAATCGGAAGGCGCTTCCCATGCGGGAAACCGTCATTACCTCGGCAGTTCGGAACTGTGATCGGCAATCCTGACAATTTTGAACCGGGAATTCTCAGGAACACACACAGCTGGTCTGAGGCAAACTTTGGAGCGGGGAACGGGAATCGAACCCGCATCCCCAGCTTGGAAGGCTGGAGCTCTACCATTGAGCTATCCCCGCGCTAACTACCGGTGGCGGCGCCATGCACCCGAGCGAAGCGAGTGGTGCATGGTGGGCGGGGAAGGATTCGAACCTCCGAAGGCTTCCGCCAGCTGATCTACAGTCAGCCCCGTTTGACCGCTTCGGTACCCGCCCATCCTTCGGCCTCCGCTCAGGATGGCCTGAGCCTGTCGAAGGCCAGGACCGAAGTTCATTATAGGCTGGCCCCTTCAGGGGAACAAGGTTCCTTCCGCGGGCAGCGAATGCAGGGCGTGCATCGAATGACGCAGCGCGGGATACAGCGCACGGTACACGCGATACGCCTGTTCGTATCGCTCCACGCTGGCGGGGTCGGGAACAACGCGGTCCCGTACCGCGATCGCGGCATCACACGCCAGCTCGACGCTTCCAAACACCCCTCCTCCCACCCCGGCCAGCAACGCCGCACCATAGGCCGCGCCTTCCGTTGCCGTCACCGTGACCACTTCGGTCTGGAACACATCGGTCAGGATCTGGCGCCAGAGGTGGCTGCGCGCCCCTCCTCCTGAGACGCGGATCTCCGTCACGGATAACCCCGTAGCGCGGATGAGCTCTAGCGAGTCACGCAGCCCCATCGCCACTCCTTCCAGCACTGCCCGAACGAAGTGCGCGCGGTGATGGCGCAAGGTAAGCCCGACGAACGCCCCGCGGGCATGCGGGTCGGCGTGCGGCGTCCGCTCGCCGGTGAGATATGGGAGAAAGATGAGCCCATCCGTCCCCGGGGGCACCCCCGCGGCCTCCTCACACATGACCTCGTAGGGATCGCACCCGTCCTCAAACCATGCTTCGTGCCGCAGGCTATCGCGAAGCCACCGCAGGGACCCGCCGGCCGACAGCATCACTCCCATGACGTGCCAGCGGCCCGGCACCGCGTGGCAAAAGGCGTGGAGCCGTCCACCTGGATCAACATGCACGGCATCCACGGGCGCGAACACCACGCCCGAGGTGCCAATTGTTGCCGACACTAATCCCTGCCGCACAATGCCCGTCCCGACGGCCTGGGCAGCCTGGTCCCCCGCTCCCGCGACCACCGGCGTGCCCGGACGCACACCCCACACCTGGGCCGCAGCCTGTGAGACCTCTCCAACCACCACCGGCGACTCTGCCACGCGGGGTAGCCTCGCCTGCGGAATCTCCAGCGCACCCGCCATCTCGGCAGACCAGGAACGCCGGCGGACGTCGAAGAGCGACGTGCCCGACGCGTCCGTAACATCGATCGCATACTCTCCGGTCAGCCGGAACCGGACGTAGTCCTTCGGCAGCAGGACGTGGGCGATTTGCGCGTACAGCTCAGGTTCGTGGCGTCGCATCCAGACAATCTTGGGGGCGGTAAATCCGGTGAGCACCGGGTTGCCGGTCAACTGCACGGCACGCGCGGCACCCACGCGCTCGATGATCCAGGCGCACTCCTCGACCGTGCGCTGATCGTTCCAGAGGATCGCCGGCCGGAGGACCCTCCCCCCACGGTCCAGCGGCACTAGCCCGTGCATCTGCCCGGTCAGGCCGACCGAGGTAATCTCCGCGGGGGAGAGTGCGGCTTCTGTGAGGACGCGACGCACGCTGGCCGCGGCCGCATCCCACCATCGCTCCGGGTGCTGCTCCGTCCATCCCGGCCTGGGCGTGAGCAGTGGGTACTCGGTGGTGGCCGCGCCCAGCACCCGGCCGGCGGTGTCGATCACTATGGCCTTGGCGCCGGTCGTGCCGATATCAATACCCAGCAACGCCATGACGGACTCCACGGCGGCCCGGCAGGTTCGTCGGTGCCTGGCACCGACGAATCGAGCACAGGTTCGACGGCCCAGGCTGCGGCCCTGTCGCGGCGAATCCCTCCTGCGTGCTGCTGATTGTCTCGCCCAATCTCTGCGTGGACCGGATCGTCGTCGTCCGGCGATTCGCCGCCGGCCGTGTCCACCGTGCGCCCTCCGGCCAGGTGGTGGCCGGAGGAAAAGGGTTGAACGTTGCGCGGGCCGCGGCGTCACTCGGCGCAGGATCGCGGGTGGCGGGGGTGGTGGGCGGGACAGCAGGATCGGTGATTCTCCGGGGTGCGGCCGCCGCCGGCATCGCCCTCGATGCGGTGCGGATAACCGGAGAGTCACGCACGTGCACCATCATCGTCGATCCGTCGGCGGGCGAAACGGTCATTAACGAGGAGGGCCCGCGGGTATCCCCCGTCGCGGGACAGGCGCTCGCGGCCCGGGTCACCAGGAGGCTCGCGGCGGCGCGCGTGCTGGTCCTCGCAGGCAGCTTGCCCCCGGGGCTATCCTCGGATTTCTACGCGCGGATCATCAGGGCATCCCGGGGCCTGCCGAGCATCCTTGATACGAGCGGGGCGGCGCTACGGCGTGGGCTGGCGGCACGTCCGGACGTGGTCAAGGTCAACCGCGAGGAGCTCCAGGCAGTCGCCGGCAGGTCTCTTGCGTCGCGCGCCCGTGTGCTGGGTGCCGCCCGGCGTCTGCGGCGCGCCGGGGTGAAATCCGTCGTGGTGACGCTGGGCGAAGACGGCGCGCTCGCAGGTTCCGACGACGGATGGTGGCAGGTGTTCCCGCCGCGTGTACGCCGCGCCAGCGCGGTCGGTGCGGGAGACAGCTTCACCGCGGGGCTCGCAGCCGGCCTGCTCCGCGGCGAATCGTTTCTTAACGCCGTCCGCCTGGGGGTCGCAGCCGCGGCCGCGGATGTCACGACCCTCCGTCCGGGCGACGTAAGCGGCGCACTTGTCCGCCGGATCCTGCCCCGGGTGCGCGTGCGCGCCGTCTAGCTCAACGGCCCGAGCGCGGACTAGGTCCCGTCCGTTGACCGAATTCATCGGCGGTCAGCACCGAGAGCTCCACCCAGAAGCGCCGGGTTTCTCCCGCCGCCAGCATCTGCAGGGTCCCCCGGGCCCGCTCGGCGGCCCTGCCCTCCACCAGGCAATTGGCCGGCTCCAGTCCCATGACATAGGTGCCTTCGCCGAGCATCTTCCACTGAATGAAGCGGGGCAGCGCCCGGGCATCATATCGCACCCGGAGTCCCAGGCCGCCGCGCAGCCGGCGGTTCACCAGCGCGACATCCGCCGTCCCGTCGGGCCCCGGCTCGATCTCATGATAGAAGACCTGCTCCGCGTACCCGCGCACCGGGGCGTGCACTTTCATGTATTCCGCCACGCCAGGGGCCGCCGCCGCGTCACGGGGCGTTACGCGGCGCGCGGGCGACACAACTTCGGCCCCCTCGTCCATCAGGGGAAATCCAAGGTTCACATGATAGAGGAGCATCAGCGGGGACGGCTGGGCCGCCGCGTTGGTCACCTCATCGTCGATCCGGAGCGTCCGGGACCCCAGCGCGGTGCTGATCGTCCGGCGCACCACCAGGAACTCGCCGAACACCGCCGCTTCGCGCATCACGCCGCGCACCGCGATGCGGTACGTTCCGTCGGTCCATCCTTGTTCGATCGACACCTGCTCAGCGGGGAGGTACGAGGCCCGGCCGTGCTGCCCCCACTCCCGGCCCTCGTCGACCGACGGCGCCCCGGCGGTCAGGTACCCGCAGGTCACCATCAACCCGCCGTAAAACCCCCGCAGCCAGCCCGCGCCCCGGGGATCGTACAGCGACGGGTGGACGCGCCCGGTCTGCGACCGCCACGCCAGAGGCATCCCCTCAAACTCCGCGTCGGCGATATCCAGGCCGCGAGACGCCAGCACGAGGAATCGCAGCCCCGCGCCGGTGCGCACCTCCACCGCGTCGACCCCGGCCTCAGGCCCGTCGGCCAGGACCATCCTAGTCGCCCCGGCAATCTGCGCGAGGTCACCGACCCTCGCGTGCAGGTCCGACCGATCCCAGCGCCCGCCGAAGAGGGGCAGCATCGTCATTTGACCGCGCCGAACGTGAGCCCGCGGACCACGTAGCGCTGCACCGCCATCGCCAGCAGCACGGGCGGCAGCAGCGCCAGCAGCACGCGTACTGAGACGAACCAGAACTGGATCCCCTGGCTCATCTTGGCGCCAGCGATCAGCAGCGGGATCGTGGTGGCCCGCTCGAACGTGAGGGTGAGCGCGTAGATGAACTCGTTCCACGAGAAGGCGAACGCGAGGATCCCCGTGGAGACGATGGCCGGACCCGACAGCGGCAGGATGATGCGGGCGAACGCGGCGAGCCGCGAGGCGCCGTCCACCATCGCAGCCTCTTCCAGTTCCACGGGCATCGCCAGGAACGTGTCGCGCATCAGCAGCGTGGCCAGCGGCAGGTTGATCGTGGTGTGCGCAAAGATGAGCGCGAGCGGCGTATCCAACAGCCGCAAGCGCTGCATGAACAGGAAGAATGGGATCACGACCACGACGGGCGGGATGATCACCTGCGAGAGGAACCACGTGGCGATGTCGTGGTTGCGGATCCGGCCGACCTGCAGCCGGAAGCGGGCCAGGCTGTACCCGGCCATGCTGCCCAGCACCAGCGCCAGCGCGGCGCTCCCCACCGCCACGGTCAGGCTGTTCCGCAGGTCCTTGACGATGTCGCGCCCGGCCAGCGCGAACTGGTCCTGCCAGTTGTGCAGGGTGGGCGCGAACTGCACGAACGGGATGAACGTCGGCTGGAACGTCTCGGTCGGCTGCTTGAACGATGTCACCAGCGCCCAGTAGACCGGGAACAGCACCCAGATCAGGACTGCGACGAGGAAGACCGACAGCAGCGCCCGCTCGCCGTTGAGCCGCAGCGTCATCCGGCCACCTCGTACAGGCTGCGCACGCGCAGCAGCAGCGACATCGCGACGACGCTCACCAGCATCAGGAACAGGTACGACAGTGACGAGGCGTAGCCGAGGTTGAAGAACTCCAGGCCCTGGCGGTGGATGTACAAGGCGAGCACCTCGGTAGAGATCCCGGGCCCGCCGCCGGTCAGGCCGAACGCCACGTCAAAGACTTTGGCCGAGTAGATGAACTTGAAGAGGACCGCAGTGACGATGACCGGGCCGAGCAGCGGCAGCATGACGTACCGGAACGTTTGCCAGCGGCTCGCGCCGTCGACGACAGCGGCCTCGATCGGTTCCGCCGGCATCGCCTGCAGCCCGGCAAGAAAGACCAGGAATCCAAACGGGGTCCACTGCCAGATGTCCAGGATGATGATCGACGTGAGCGCCATCGCCGGATCCGAGAGCCACGGGATCTTCGGCAGGTGCGCCGCATGGAGGAGCTGGGACACAGGCCCGCTCTCCTCGTGGAAGACCATCATGCCCAGAAACGCCAGGGCGATCGGAGACGTAAATAGCGGCGCGACCACCACCGCGCGCAGCGCCCGCAGCCCGCGCATCGGCCGGTTGAACAGCAGCGCCAGCACGAGGCCCAGCCCGAGTTCGGCGGTGACGGTGGCGGTGATGAAGACGACCGTCACCCACAGCGCGTTGTGCGCCCGCGGGTCCTGGACCGCCCTCACATAGTTGCCAACCCCCACCCAGGTCGCCGGCGAGGTGAGGTTCCAGTTGAGAAACGACAGCCGCAGCGATGAGACCAGCGGGTAGATCGTAAAGGTCAAGATCCATCCCACCGCCGGCAGGAGCAGGGCCCACTTCAGCGTGCGGTCGCGCATGCGCGCCTCAGAACACATAGCGGTGGGATGCCGGGGGACCCCGGCATCCCACCTG
>JBIOWP010000022.1:0-3013 GCA_044868695.1 bacterium | reverse complement strand
TGCCGGGACCGCCGAACCATCCGAACAGCTTCTGCGCGCCGTGACCGGCCACGAGCAGGCCGACCACCACGCGCAGCAACAGCAGCGCACCATCCATCTCTGTCGCCTCCATAGCTTACATCCAGCGTGTTACTCGTGTTACTAATGTTTCGTAAGCCATGATAGGCCGGTCGCTTCCACTTGTCAAGTTACATACGATTGGTTAGAATGTGGGCGGGGGAGGAGACAATGCACAGCCGCAGCGTGACCCATGACAGCGCAGAGCACGTGTGTCCCCGGTTCCACCGCGCCATCGAGCTGGTCGGCAAGCGCTGGACCGGCGCAGTCGTTCGCGCTCTCATGGACCGGCCGCGCCGGTTTGGGCAGATCCTGGACGCGGTCCCCGACCTGCACGACCGCCTGCTGTCGGAACGGCTCAAGGAGTTGGAGGCTGAGGGTCTGGTGGTCCGGCGCGTCTATCCGGAGACGCCGGTTCGCATCGAGTATAGGCTCACCAAAAAGGGGCGGGATCTGGAGCGCGTGCTCGGCGAAGTCGAGCGGTGGGCGCATCGCTGGCTCCCGCAACCGGAGGGGACGACCCGGAGGACTCGCGTCTAGTCCAGGAACAGGTCGAGCAGACGCTGCAGGTCTTCCTCCGAATAGTACGCGAACGCGAGGCTGCCGCGGCGGCGGCTCCCGACCGCAGACACCTTCGTCCCATACTTGCGGGCCAGGTCCCGCTCGGCGCTGCGCAGGTGGGGATCCCTGGCCTTCGAGCGGGCGGGTATTTCACGTGAAATACCTGCCCGCACCAGCGCCTCGGTCTCCCTGACGGACAGCCCACGGCGCTCGACCCGCTCCCAGATCTTAAGAATCGCCGCCTGGCTGCCGCCGGCGAGCAGCGCCCGGGCGTGGCCTTCCGAGAGGCGTCCCGCCTCCAGGCTGGCCTGCACCTGCGGGGGCAGCTGCAGGAGTCGCAGGGAGTTCGCGACCGACGGCTGGCTCTTGCCCACCCGCTCGGCAACCTGCTCCTGGGTCATGCCAAAATCGTCCGTGAGCCGGCGGTAGGCCCGGGCCCGCTCCAGCGCGCCCAGATCCTCCCGTTGCAGATTCTCAACCAGCGCCAGCTCCAGCGCCTCTCGATCGGACAGCGGGCGGATCACGGCGGGGATGGTCGACAACCCGGCCGCTTCGGCGGCGCGCCACCGCCGCTCGCCGGCGATGACCTCGAATCCTTCGGCCGCCGGCCGGATCACGATGGGCTGCAGCACCCCATGCCGGCGAATCGACTCGACCAGACCGGCAAACTCCTGAGGGTCCATCGCCTGGCGCGGCTGGAACGCGCTCGGCCTGAGACGGGAGAGAGGCACATCACCTGCCCGCTCCTCCACCCGCGCCTCCGCGCCGGGAATCAGCGCCCCCAAGCCACGTCCCAGCCCCCGCCGGCGGGCTGAAGCGTCCGTGGCGATGAGTCTGGGGTTATCCGACGGCGGCGGGCTGTCCGGCACGCGCGGCGACCTCCTGGGCCAAAGCGAGGTAGGCCTCGGCCCCCTTCGATGTGGGGTCCAGCGTCACGATGGGCTGCCCGAAGGAAGGCGCCTCCGCGACCCTGATGCTCCGCGGGATGCTGGCACGGAACACCTCTCCGGGGAAGTGCTTGCGGATTTCGGCGGCGACCTGCGCAGACAAATTGGTGCGGCCGTCGTACATCGTCAACACGACCCCGCCGACCCGCAGCGACGGGTTGAGCTGGCGGCGGATCAACGCAAGAGAGTCGACCAGCTGCGCCAGCCCCTCCAGCGCGTAGTATTCGCACTGCATGGGAATCACGATCTCATCGGCGGCCACCAGGGCGTTGAGGGTCAACAGCCCGAGCGACGGCGGGCAGTCAATCACGATGAAGTCATACCAGCCTCGGACCGGCCGCAGCGCGTCCCGCATCCGGTGTTCGCGCGTGGCGGCTGCGACCAGCTCGACCTCCGCCCCGGCGAGGTGGATCCCGGATGGGGTGAGATCGAGGCCTTTGATCTGCGTCGGCATCAGGGCCGCGGCCATCGCCACGCCGTTGATCAGCACGTCGTAGAGGGAGACCCCCACGGCGGCTCGTGGGATTCCCACGCCGCTCGTCGCATGCGCCTGCGGGTCTCCATCCACGAGCAGCACGTGATGCCCGGCCAGCGCCAGCGCAGCGCAAAGGTTGACGGCGGTCGTGGTCTTGCCCACTCCGCCTTTCTGATTTGCGACCGCGATGACCCGGCCCATGACCAAACCCTCATTCGGTAGTCCCCTCGCTCGCCCCTCCGACCGTCCCGCCTGACGGGACTCCCTATTGTGCGAGGGGGCGCCGGGAAGGGAACCCGGTCCGCCTGGGATACACGGGCGGCGTGCCGCCCACCTTGGGGATGACCACGAGGGAGCGCCGGATTCCGCCGGGGAGGCGGTCTTCGATCACATCGGGCAGCCCGCCCCCCAGCAGCCCCGCGGCCAGGTCTCCGGCGTCGCGCTCGCGCGCCACCCCCGGTCCCTTGAGTAATACCGCCTTCCCACCGGGACGGACGAATGGTAGCGTAAGCTCGCACAGGACAGGAAGCGGGGCGACGGCGCGCGCCGCCGCGATGTCGAAGCGTTCCCGGAAGCGGGGCTCGTGGGCCGCAGTTTCCGCGCGCGCGCCTACCACCAGAACGGGCAGTGCGAGCGTGGACGCCGCCACCTCGAGGAACGCTGCCTTCCTGGCGGACGCCTCAAGCAGGGTCACGGAGAGGTCGGGGCGGGCAATAGCCAGCGGGATGCCCGGCAGACCGGCGCCGCTCCCGACATCGATCAGCGCCGCCCCCTGCGGAATTCCGCCGCGCACCGCGAGCAGCGAGTCAAGGATGTGCAGCCGCACGGCCTCCCGGATCCGGGTGATCGCGGTCAAACGGGCTCTGCGGTTGTGCTCGCCGATCAGCTCGAGGTAGCGGAACATCCGGAGGACCTGCGCGTCGGTGAGCGGCCTGCCCAGCCACCCGGCCGCAGTCTGCAGCAGCGCGGCCGC
>JBIOWP010000021.1:0-2437 GCA_044868695.1 bacterium | reverse complement strand
GGAGAGGGATTTGAACCCCCACGGGAAACCCATACGCCCCTCAAGCGTACGCGTCTGCCAATTCCGCCATCCCGGCACGACTAGGCGCTGCGATCATTATAGGACGAGGCAAAACGACGCGGCAAGGCGAGCGGGCCCTCTTACTGCCTGAAGAACGCGAGGTAGGTCGAGGAGATGACGAACAGCAACGCGCTGACGGCAGTCAGCCTAGTGAAGAACGTTTCCCGCGGCCGTGGGCCGTGGAACATCCGGGCGCTGCCGCCGATTGCACCGAGCCCCTCACCCTTGGGTCCCTGCAGCAGGATGACCCCAATAATGAAGAAGGCCAGGAAGAAGTGGATCACAAGCACCGCAGTATTCATGTAATGAATATTACCATGAGAACCACGGGGCGTGAATAGCGAGTCACGGCGCGCCCTGTGCGTACGCTCTAACGATGGCCAAGAACTTCTGCGCGTCCAGGCTCGCACCGCCTACCAGCGCGCCGTCGACCTCGGGCAGCCGGCTGAACTCGGCGGCATTGTCCGGCGTGACGCTGCCCCCGTAGAGGATGCGGCTGTGCTCCGCGGCGCCGGGGTCTTTTCGAGCCAGGGTGGCCCGGATCATGCCGCTCACGCGGTTGGCTTCTTGCCCCGTGGCCGCGCGCCCCGTACCGATCGCCCAGACCGGCTCGTAGGCGACGACCAACTGGCGAATCTGATCGACCGAGAGCCCGGCGGTGGCAATCTCCAGCTGCCGGGTCACGACACGGTCGGTTTGGCCGGCGTCACGCTCCTCCAGGCGCTCACCCACGCACACGATCGGGATCAACCCATGGGCGAACGCGGCCTTCCCCTTTTTCGCCACGACTTCATCACTTTCGCCGAAGTGCTGCCGCCGCTCTGAGTGGCCGGCGATGACATACCGACAGCGGAAGTCGCGCAGCATCACCGGAGAGATCTCGCCCGTAAATGCGCCCTGAGGCTCCCAGAACAGGTCCTGCGCCCCGAGGCGCACGGCGGAATCCGCGAGCACCCCCGATACCTCGGCCAGCGCCGTAAACGGAGGACAGAGCGCGACCTCGACGCCGTGGGGCAGCGTGCCGTGGACGACGGCGGCAGCCAGTTCGCGAGCCTCCGCCACGGTCTTGTGCATCTTCCAGTTGCCGGCGACGAGCGGGGTTCTGGGCATACTCAGCGGTCGAGCAACGCGGCGACGCCGGGGAGTTCTTTGCCCTCAAGGAACTCGAGCGATGCGCCGCCCCCGGTCGAGATGTGGGTCATGCGCTCGGCCAAACCCATCTGCTGGACCGCCGCGGCCGAATCTCCTCCCCCGACAATGGTCACCGCCTTAGACCGTGCCATCGCTTCCGCGACCGCGCGTGTCCCCGCGGCAAATGCCGGAAATTCGAAAACGCCCATCGGCCCGTTCCACATCACCGTGCCAGCGGGTGAAATGACCTCTGCATAGGCCGATGCGGTACGGGGTCCGATGTCGAGGCCCATCCAGCCATCGGGAATGGCCTCGGCGGGCACGACGCGGTGGACCGCATCCTCTGCGAAACGCTCCGCGACCACCACGTCTTCAGGCAGCCGCAGCGTCACCCGGCGTTTCCCAGCGTCTTCCATCAGGGACCGCGCCAGGGCGAGCTTGTCCTCTTCGCACAGCGATGCGCCGATCGAGAGCCCCCTCGCCCGGAGAAAAGTGTAGCTCATCGCGCCGCCGATGAGCAGCGTGTCCGCCCTGGTCAGCAGGTTGCGGATGACGCCGATCTTGTCCGACACCTTCTTGCCGCCGAGGATGGCGACGAACGGACGCCGGGGATCCTCGAGGGCGCGCGAGAGGTAGGTAAGCTCTTTTTCCATCAGGAGCCCGGCGACCGCCGGCAGGAAGCGGGTGACGCCGACGGTCGACGCGTGGGCGCGGTGGGCTGTTCCGAACGCGTCATTGACGTACACGTCGGCGAGCGAGGCCAGCGCCCGGGCGAACGCGTCATCGTTGTCTTCTTCCTCGGAATGAAACCGCAGGTTTTCCAAGAGGACCACGTCGCCGTCCCGCATCGCCGACACGGCGCGCTCGACCGCCGGCCCGACGCAGTGAGGGAGCTTGCGGACCGGCGCGCTCAGGAGTTCGCTCAGACGTCGCGCAACGGGATCCAGCCGGAGAGCCTCGACGACCTTGCCATCAGGACGGCCCAGGTGGGAGGCTAGGATCACCCGCGCGCCTTGGCGGCGGAGTTCGGCAATGGTCGGCAGGGCCTCGCGGATGCGCCGATCGTCGGCGATTTTCCCGTCATCCAGGGGGACGTTGAAGTCCACGCGCACGAGGACGCGCTTCCCGCCCACCCTGACGTCGCGGATGGTCTTCTTGTTCAGAGGCCCCGCTCCGCCATGTAAGCCACGAGGTCGGCCACGCGGCAGGCGTATCCCCACTCGTTGTCGTACCACGACATGACCTT
>JBIOWP010000020.1:0-16285 GCA_044868695.1 bacterium | reverse complement strand
TGATGTAAGCCCGGTAGCTCGTCCAGATAAAGTCTTTGGGGTTTTTGACGGCACCGGCGCGCACCGGATTCAAGTGGGTGTATCGGGTCGCTTCCAGCAAATACGCATCGTCGCCGACGAGCTTGCTGCGGAACCGGCCCTCAAACAGGTGCCCCCGGAGGCCGTGCCGCCGATTGAATGCATTCGCATACGGACTGTGCAGGACATGAATCGCCTGTGAGATGTTGGGAGCCGTGGTTTGGAGCACGAGGTGTACGTGGGTTGTCATAAGCGCGTAGGCGAAAAGTCGTACCATCTGGGCCCTGGCGCACCTGGCCAGAAGCGCTAGATATGCATAACGGTCGTAGTCATCCGTGAATATGTCTGAACCATTGTTCCCCCGCGCGGTGATGTGGTACGTTGCCTCGGCGAAGGCCAGTCGAGGTGGACGCACCATGTCGTTCCCCGCCCTCCGCACGAAATTCGTCGGTGCCTGTCACCGATTAATAGGCGTAGGGTGGGGGGATGTCCATGACTCAAGTGAGCTATTCGTGGGGCCGGTGGGTACGTGCTGGTGGGCAACCACGCGATTTTCGTCGGTGCCTGGCACCGACGAGTAGGACCGGCGGTGGGCGGCGCAGGAAGCGGGGCGGAGGCAGTCAATCCGCAGGGCCGCGCCGATCGCCGAATCGCACCCCGTAACGCCCCCGGCTGTAGTCATACATCAGGTCGGAGAATCGATGGGGGTCGGCGAAGCCGCGGTATCCGTCCTTAATCTGTGACAGCTGGATCATAAACCGCGCGTCGCCGTTCTGATAGAAAAAGTAAAGTGACCAACGCTCGTCGCGCTCGAGCACCATGTAGTCGGACTGGAGGCCGCGGCTGCGTATGGTATGCCAGGCCGCTTCCAGGTCGTCGACCACGAACCCGATGTGGTGAACGTGCGACGGGATCCCCGGGTTGAGGGGTCCGGGGCGGGTCCCAAAGAGAAAGATCGCCGTGTGGCCGGTGGTCAGGACTGTTTGGTGGTCGTCCTCGCGAATCACCTGCATGCCCAAAACATCGCCAAAGAACCGCCGTGCTTCCTGCCGGTCGGCCACGGCGATCGCCAGGTGATCAAACCCGAGGTTCCGCCACGCCCCGGGCAGGCCGCGGAGGGGCTCACTCGCGACGGCAAATGTCTGTGTGGCGAAGTGGGCGGCCGTTTCTCCGACAAACATATCGGGATAGACAGCTTCCCCGCGCGGCGTCCGGATCGTAATTCGCCGGCCCACCCGCAGATGCTCGGGCAGGAGCCGCTCCAGGGCCTCGTGAAAGACCCCTCCCTCCTCCACCGTGCCGGCGAACGCTCCCTCTGCCGTCTGAAACGTCAGATGGATCGCCATCAACGTCCCTCCCCGCCAGCGTGCTGGTGAACCGTCTTCATTAGGGCCTGACCCTTTTGAGGACTCGGTTGACACTGCTGTGAGCCCTCGGTTATTGTTGGGGCGCGGGTCAGACCGACGCGTCGGTCTATTCGGCGCGGGCGCCACCGCCCCTACTGATGCACCGCACGGGAGCCGACACGCCCACCAAAGACCGCATCTTGACCGCCGCGGCCGAGGTGTTCGCCGCCAAGGGGTACCACGGCGCTGTCGTCGATGACATTGTCACGGCGTCCGGAACGTCGAAGGGTGCATTTTACCACTATTTCCCGAGCAAGCAGGGAATCTTCCTGACGCTCATGGATGAGATGGCCGCCGCCGTCGAGCGGGGAGTGGAGGGCGTCATCGGTTCCGAGCGCGGCGCGCTCGCCAAAGTGGAAGCAGCGCTGCGGGTCGTGCTGGAGACGGCGGCGGCACGGCGCGACCTGGTCAGGATTCTGCTCATCGAGGCGGTCGGCCTGGGGCCTGCGCTGGAGCACAAGCGTCTGGAGATTCACCGGCGCTTCGCCGGCGTGATCCAGCGCCATCTGGACCGTGCGGTGGCCGAGGGTGATGTGCCGCCACAAGATACGGGGCTCGCGGCGCAGGCCTGGATCGGGGCGCTGACCGAGGTCATCACGCAGTGGCTGCTGTCCGGAGCCGGCGACCTGCTGGCCCGCCTGCCCGCGCTGCGCTCACTGCTGCTGCGGAGCATCGGAGCGAAGGGGTGAGCCCGGAGTTCACGGTCGATCAGATCCTCGGCCCGGTGCAACGCCACCTGGCGGCGCGGCACGTGGCGACCATGGCAACCTCGCACGAGGATGAACCGTGGGCGGCGACGGCCTTCTACGTCGCCCGCGGCCTCGACGTCTATATCTGCCAGGGCAAACGCGCACGGACGCTCGCCCACCTGCGCATCAATCCGCGCGCCGCGTTCGCTGTTGATGATCGGCAGGCGGATACCTGGCTGCAGGGGGTGGGGACCGTCAACGAGGTTACCGGCGACGATGAACAGTGGGCCCGGGAGCAGCTGCGGCAGGCTGCACCGGAGTTCACGCGCCATTTCACCAATCCCGAGTATCCGGTGCTGGTCATTCACGCCGACGAGGTGACCTTCGTCGACCGGGGCGGGGGCATCTATCCGCGGCAGCACCTCGTGCTGCGCGACGGGGTCTGGAGGTTTGCGCAATGACGCACAACTTGATAGTTCTGATCGTTGTCCTGCTGCTGGCGGGAACGTGGAGCGCCCCGGTGGACGCGCAGGCGCCGCCGGTGAAGGTGCGCGTCGTGCACGTGCCGGTGCTGATTTTCGCTCCCCTGTACGTCGCGATCGAGCGCGGCTACTTTGCGGAGCAAGGCATCGACGCCGAGCTCATCGGCACGCCCGGAGGCGCGTCCTCGTTCGTCGTGCTGGCCAGCGGGCGCGCCGAGGTCGTCATCGGCGGCCTGGGGGCCGCGCTGTTCAACGCCGCCTCGCGCGGATTGGATTTCAAGGTCGTCGGGCCGGTGCACAGCGAGAAGCCGCCGGTCAGCACGCCGCTGGTCGTGAGCAAGAAGGCCTACGACAGCGGGGAGATCCGGTCCGTGGCGGACCTGCGCGGGAAGAAAGTCTCCGTGAACGTCGTCGGGTCGGCCACGGAATTCTGGCTGCACAGCGCCCTGCTGCGCGGCGGGCTGACGATCGACGATGTCCAGCTCGTGGCGGTGAACTTCCCGGAGGTTCCCGCGGCTCTCGCCAACGGCGCCATCGCCGCCGGCCTGCTGGGTGAACCGCTCACCACACTCGCCGAGGAGCAGGGCCAGATCGTCCGGCTGAGCCAGGATTTCGTGGACGGCGTCCAGGTGACGGCAGTCTACTACAGCGGCGACTTCATCCGCCGCTTTCCCAAGCAGGCGGCGGGGTTCATGGTGGCCTGGCTGCGGGCCTCGCGAGATCTGTACGGGGACGGCTATCGCCGGGACGAGATCGCCCGCATCGTCGAAAAGTACACCGGTGTTCCGGCGACGGTGGTGAAAAAGGCCCGGCCGCCCTTCCACGAACCCGACGGCCGGATGAACTTCAACGACTTCAAACGCCTGCAGGAGTTCTTCCGCAAGCGCGGATCGCTGACCTATGAGAAGCCGCTGGATCCCGCCACGTACATCGACACGTCATTCGTGCGCCAGGCGCTGACCATCATCGGCCCATTTGCGGGGAGATGATCGCAGCGGCGCCGCCCCACGCGGCGCGGATCGACGTCAACGGCCTGACCCACGTCTACCCCGGACGGCGGGGGCCGTTTGTCGCGCTGCGGGACGTCACCTTTGCGGTGCGCGAAGGGGAGTTCGTCGCGCTGATCGGTCCCTCCGGCTGTGGGAAGACCACGCTGCTGCACATCCTTGCCGGGCTGACGGAGCCGACCGGCGGCACTGCCAGCATCCCCCGGCGTCACGCCGGCGGGGGGACGACCACCCTCGTCTTCCAGGGCATCAGTACCCTGCCCTGGATGACGGTGCTGGACAACGCTGCCTACGGCCTGCGCCTTGCCGGCGTGGGCGCGAAGGAGCGCGCCGAGCGCGCGCGGCATCACCTGGTCCGCGTCGGGCTCCTGGAGTTTGCCGATGCCTTTCCCCACCAGCTGTCCGAAGGGATGCGCCAGCGCGTGAGCATCGCCCGGGCGCTCGCGACCGATCCCGACATCCTGCTGATGGATGAGCCCTTCGCCAGCCTCGACGAGCAAAACCGCCTGCTGCTGCAGGACGAGCTCCTCCACATCTGGCAGGAGGACCGCACGACGGTCCTCTTCGTCACCCACAGCCTCGACGAAGCCATCCGGCTGGCCGACCGCGTCCTGCTCATGAGCGCGGCGCCGGGGCGCATCATCTCGGAGGTGCCGGTGCCATTCGGACGGCCCCGTGACTTCCAGATCATACGCCGGGATCCGGCCTACGGCGCGTTGAGCGCGCGACTGTGGGGCGAACTGCGCGAGGAAGTGCTCAGGACGGGACGGCGATGAGGCGCGGGGCGGAGCGGTGGCTGGCCGCGATCTCCCCTCTGGGACTGCTCGCCGTCTGGGAGGTGCTCAGCCGCACCGGCGTGCTGGATCCGCGGTTCGTGCCTCCGCCGACCACCATCCTGCGGACGCTCGCAGAGCTGACCGGCACCGGCGTATTGCCGTTCCACATCGGGGTGAGCGTCCGGCGCATTCTGGCCGGCTTCCTCCTGGGAGCCGCGCCGGCAGTGGCGTTGGGCCTGGCGATGGGACTCAACCGGTTCGTGCGCGCCCTGGCGATGCCGATCGTCGCGGCGATCTATCCGATTCCGAAGATCGCCGTCTATCCGCTGATCATCTTCTACCTTGGGATTGGAGAGGCGTCGAAGATCAGCATCGTGGCGCTCAGCATCTTCTTTCTCGTCCTGCTCAATACGATGGCGGGCGTGCTGGGGTTGGACCGGGCGTACTTCAACATCGCCCGCGCCTACGGCGCGCGACCGGTCGACGTCTTTACGACGATCGCGTGGCCGGGCGCGCTCCCGTCCATCTTCACGGGGTTGAAGCTGGGGATGGGGTTCGCCCTGATCGTCATCGTGGGCGCCGAGCTGCTGGGATCGGATGCGGGGATCGGGTTTCTCATCTGGCGCGCGTATCAGATTTTTTCCATCGAGGTGATGTTCGCCGGGCTGCTGGTGACCGCCGCGCTGGGGTGGCTGGCCACGATCGCGCTCGAGTGGCTCGAGCGCAAGGCGCTGCCGTGGCGGACATGACAAACTCACGGGCCTCGGGCCCCGGGCCCCGGAGCCCGAAGCCCGGAGCCCGGTGGGTGCGCGTCTGGTGGCGGGCCGTCCGTCCGTTCTCGTTTACGGCCTCGACGACGCCGGTGCTGGTGGGCTCGTCGGTGGCGTTCGCCGAGGGCCGCTTCTCGCCCGGTCTCTTCCTGGCCGCCCTGGGCGCGGCGGTCGCCATCCATGCCGGCGCCAACCTCGCCAACGACTACTTTGATCACATACGCGGCGTGGACACGTTTGAGTCGATCGGTCCCAGCGGGGTCATCCAACAGGGGCTGCTGCCGCCGCGAGCGGTGCGAACCGGCGCGATTGTCTTGTTTGCGCTCGGCGCCCTCCTGGGAGTGGCGCTCATCGCCGCGCGCGGCTGGCCGATCCTGCTGATCGGCCTCCTCAGTGTAGCGGCCGGCTACACCTACACGGGGGGCCCGCTGCCGTTGGGCTACGTGGGCCTCGGCGATCTCGTTGTCTTCATCTTTATGGGGCTGGTGGCGACCGGCGGCGCTTACTACGTGCAGACCGCGCAGGTCACCACCCCCGTGCTCTGGGCCGCGCTCCCACTGGCCGCGCTCGTCGATGCGATACTCGTGGTGAACAACCTGCGCGATCTGGACGGAGATCTGGCCAGGGGGAAGCGCACGCTGGCGACGTTCATCGGCCCGTCCCTGACGCGGGCGCACTTTCTGGTCCTCGTAGTGGGAGCGTACCTCGCGGTCGCCTGGGGCATCTGGGCCCGCGTCCTACCCCCCGCTGCGGTCCTTACCGCCCTCACTATCCCGCAGGCCGCCCGCACGTGGACGGTGGTCAGAGGCGAGTCCGCGCCGCTCGCGCTGACCACAGGGGGCATCCGCGCGGCGGCCCAGCTCCACCAGCGGATCGGGCTGCTCCTGTCCCTCGGCTTCGTGCTGTCTCGCGCCGCCTGACGTGAGGCAAAGAACCCGCAAATCTTCTCTCAACCTTGCACCGAACCTCGGGGACCGGTGCCTGCCGCTCATCCCCCGCCGGGAATGGCCGATTGTCTCAACTGCAGCCACATTCCCAATCCGTGCCGGCAGTGTCCCGCGCGAGACCGCTGACAAGAGGTGTAGATCCAAATGAGACGGGCTGGGATCGTCCTCGTGATGCTGGTCGTCCTGCCCTTCCTCGCTGCCGGGCCGGGCAGCGGCGCGACCGGGTCGGGTCCGGTTGGATCGTACGTTCCTGACGAAGTCCTCCTCAACGTCAAGCCCGGGACCAACGTGAACCTCCTGCTAGATATGGTGGCCGGGGACGTAGTCAAGTACATCAAGGGGCTGGACGTCTACGTGGCCAAAGTGCCGGCGGGCATGGTCGACACCGCCGTGGCCATCCTCAGCACTGACTCCCGCGTGCGTTTCGCCGAACCGAACAGAATCGCGCGCGCATTCTACGAACCCGACGATCCCTATGACAATTCGACCTGCTATCCCACCAGCGACGGCGCCTGCACCACCCAGTGGGCCTGGGCGAAGGTGCAGGCCTATCAGGCCTGGGACGTCCCGCTTAGCGGTGTAGTGAAAGTCGCCGTGGTCGACAGCGGAATCGATATTGGAAATCCCGGATACATCATTCCGGACCCGACCGGGCACGAGGACCTGGTGAGCTGTCGCTCTGTGCTGGTCCAGAACTTCGTGACCACAGAATCGAACAACGATGAGAACGGCCACGGGACCCACGTCGCCGGCACGATCGGCGCGTGCACCAACAACGGCACCGGCATCGCGGGAGCGAACGGGACGGTCGAACTCCTCGCCGCGAAAGTGCTGGACTATTCGGCATCGGGGACGTACGCGGCGGTGGCGGACGGCATTCGCTGGGCCGCCGACGCCGGCGCCAAGGTCATCAACATCAGCCTAGGTGGATCTCAGACCAGCAAGACGCTGGAGCGGGCGGTGAACTACGCGTGGAGCAAAGGCGCGGTGCTGGTCTGCGCCGCCGGCAACGGCGGCACGCCGATCAGGACCTACCCCGCCGCTTACACCGCGTGCATCGCCGTGGCCGCGACGGACGAGGCGGACGCGATGGCCTCATTTTCCAGTTATGGAGCCGACTGGGTCGACGTGGCCGCGCCCGGTGTGCGGATCCTGTCGACGATCCAGGACGACTACAACACCTGTTTCCTGTGCTACTGGTACGGCATCTCTCCTGGATACGACGCGATGAGCGGGACCTCGATGGCGGCGCCCCACGTGGCGGGGCTGGCCGCTCTAATCTGGGCCCGGGGAACATGCAACACGAATACCTGCGTGCGGAATACCATCGAGAGCACCGCCGACCGGATTGTCGGCAGCGGCGTCTACTGGAAGTACGGGCGCGTGAACTTCGCGAGCGCCCTCAAATAGGAACACCCCACCACGGTCTGCACAGTCTCTACAGTTACGAAATGACTGTGACGTCGCGCGGCAGAGCGCTCAGCACCTCGGCGCCGCGCGGCGTCACTACGACGATCTCCTCGAGGCGCACCCCGAACTCCCCAGACAGGTAGATCCCGGGCTCCACGCTGAACACCATTCCCGCTTCGAGCGGCAGCTCGTTCGTGTGCGTGATCGACGGCGGCTCATGCTCAGAGAGGCCGATGCCGTGGCCGGTCCGGTGCACGAACTGGGCCCCATGCCCCGCCCGCTCAATTGTCTTTCGGGCGGCCAGGTCGATGTCTTTGATCGGCACGCCGGGCCGGATCGCGGCCAGCGCCGCCTGCACGGCGTCCTCGACGGCGGCGTGGACCTCGCGGTACCGTGCGCTCGGTGCCCCCACGAAGGCCATCCGGGTGATGTCGGAGCAGTACCCGTCGACCCGGCTGCCCAGGTCGAAGAGCACGGGCTCCCCGGGCTGCGCGCGCCGCGCGCCCGTGTGGTGATGCGGGAAGGCGCTGTTGGGCCCGGTGCCGACGATCGCGAACTTCACTTCTGCGGCGCCCGCGGCGCGGAACGCGGCGTCCGCCGCTGCGGCGACGTCGGCTTCGGCCGCGCCGGGCCGGCAGGCCCGGCACGCCGCCTGGACCGCGGCATCAGCAGTTCCCGCGGCCCGGCGGAGCGCCGCGATTTCCTCGGGGCCCTTGCGCATCCGAAGCGGCGCCAGGACCTCTGACGCGGGGACGAAGGCCGCGCCGTTCCACTGCTGCTGTAGCAGGAGCAGCGCGTCCGCGCGCATCGTGTCCCCGACGCCGATCCGGCGAGGTGCACCCAGACGGCGGCGAGCCGCGGCCAGGACCTTGGCCGGTCCCTCGGCGTCGCCGTAGGTCAGCATCCCGTCGGCCAGGTGCGCCCTGGCCTGGGCCGCGTTGAGCTCGGGCATAATACTGAATGCGGAGTCGGCTGTGACGAACAGATAGGTCGGCCGTTCATCGGCCAGCGTGGAGAATCCCGCGAGATACCGCAGGTCGTCCCCCGGCGGGATCACCAGCAACTCAATCTCGCCACGGGCCATTGCCTCTCTCGCACCGTCCACGCGCCGCCGGTAGTCCATTGAAGACCCTCCACTCCTTGCCAGCCGCTCGCAGCATGGCTTCGTGCTGGAGGACCGCGCTATCCTGCAGCGTCTCGGTACACTATCAGCGCAGCCTTTCAGAAAGGGGAGAGCCATATGAACCGCCTCGTGCTGGTTCTGTCTGCTTCCCTGATCGTAGTGCTCGCTGGGTCCGGCGCAGGTCTCGGTGCGCCGGCCGTGGATTCCCGGCCGGCAGCCGACCGGGTCCCGGACGAGGTCCTCGTCAGTTTTGCGCGCGATGTCAGCCCGGCCGTGGTGGCACGATCCGTCGGCGCCCGCCTTCACGGCCGCCTCGAGGGCCTGGGGGTGTACGTCCTGAAGGTGCCCGCGGGGTCTGTCGAGGGGACCATCCGCGCGCTGACCCACAACCCGCTGGTGGAGTTTGCGGAGCCCAACGGGCTGCTGCACACGTTTGAGGACCCCGACGATCCCTATGACAATACGACCTGCTACTGGACGTCCGTGAATGTCTGCACGACGCAGTGGGCGTGGGCGGTCGTCCGGGCCTACCAGGCCTGGGACGTGACCAAGGGGAGTGGCGCCGTCACGGTGGCCGTTGTCGATACCGGCATCGACGTCGGGGATCCCAACTACTGGTGGCCGGACTACACCGGGCATCCCGACCTGGTGAGCTGCCGCCAGTCCAACCCGATCATCATCAAGAGTTTTGTCAGCGGCGAGTCGGGCAACGACGACCACGGGCATGGGACGCACGTCGCCGGCACGATCGGGGCATGCACCAACAACGCCGCCGGGGTGGCCGGAGCGAACTGGGCGGTGCGGTTGATGGGCGTCAAAGTGCTCGACTACTCCGGATCGGGCACCCTCTCCGCGGTGGCATCCGGGATCCGCTGGGCGGCCGACAACGGGGCCCGGGTGATCAACCTGAGCCTGGGGACCGACACTCCGTACAAGACCCTGGAGCGGGCCATCAACTACGCCTGGAACAGGGGCGCCGTGCTGGCCTGCGCTGCGGGGAACAGCGGGAGCACGGCCAGGACGTATCCGGCCGCGTACGCGAACTGCATTGCGGTTGCGGCGACCGACAGCAGCGACACCAGGGCGTCGTTCAGCAGTTACGGCGCCTCCTGGGTCGACGTGGCGGCCCCTGGGGTGGGCATCCTCTCGACGGTCCAGGATGATTGGACCTGGTGCTTCCTCTGCTACTGGTACGGCTACTTCCCGGAGTACGACGCGCTGTCCGGGACTTCGATGGCGGCGCCCCACGTGGCCGGGCTCGCCGCGCTCGTGTGGGCGACCGGGACGTGCGCCACCAACGCCTGCGTCCGGGCCCGGATTGAGAGCACCGCCGATCCTATTCCGGGCACGGGGAGCTACTGGGCGTACGGTCGCGTGAACTACTACAACGCCGTCAGATGACCCACGTGAGCCCCCGCCAGATGACCAGCCTGGGCTATTGAAAGGAGGGGACAGTCCCCTCCTTCTTTGGCCGGGGGACGGATGAGGAATGGGCATGGGGCGCGGTGAATCAACACTGCGCCCCCATGCCGGCCCGGTCGATCGCCCGCAGGACTCTCTCGCCTTCCGCTGAGCGCCCCGCCCAGCGCCGGCGCCGGGTGCTTCGGATCATCGAGGTGCTGCGCCGCCGCTACCCCGACATCCGCCTGCCGCTGCGCCACCGCGATCCGTTCCAGCTGCTCGTCGCCACCATTCTCTCGGCGCAGTGCACCGACGCGATGGTCAACCGCGTCACCCCGCTGCTCTTCGAGCGGTATCCCACGCCCCAAACCCTCGCAGCCGCGCGTGCCCGCGACGTGGAGCGGATCGTCAAGCCCACGGGGTTTTTCCGCCAGAAGACCAAGGCCATCATCAACATGAGCCGGTCGCTGGTGGAGCGGTTCGGCGCGGGCGTGCCGCTGACGATGGACGAACTGCTGACGCTGGAAGGCGTAGGGCGGAAGACCGCCAACGTCATCCTCTCCGCGAAGCGGCTGGAGCCGTGGGGCGGGGGCACCGAGCACGACGACGGGCTGGGCATTGTCGTGGACACCCACGTGCGGCGGTTGAGCCAGCGGCTGGGCCTGGCGCTCACCGATGACCCGGAGAAGATCGAAGCGCAGCTGATGACCGTCGTGCCCCGTGGGGAGTGGGACGCCTTCTCCTTAATGTTGATCTACTTCGGCCGCGAGGTCTGCACCGCGAAACGCCCGCTGTGCGCGGCCTGCCCGCTGAACCGGCTGTGCCCCTCCGCCCCGTTCCGGGGAACTCCCCCGTGGATGCGCAGGAGGGAACGCGCCTGACCCGAAGAAGACTTGCGAAAATCCCATTCTGGGCCTTCCAGCACGCGGTTGACGGTAACTTGACGGCGTTCGGAGTACGGATTTCGTACTCGGAGGATCGCGATGAAGGTCTTATACATTCTTCCAGGCAGCCTCAGCAAGACGCCGCTGGGACCGCGGGAGGTCGAGCGACGCCGGTCCATCCTGCAGCGCCTGGCCGCTCCCGGCACCGAGGTGGACATCGCCGACGTGCCCGACGGCCCCAGCTCGATCGAGTCGGCCTATGAGGAGTACCTGTCCATCCCCGGCACGCTGGTCCACGTGCAGGACGCGGCCCGGCGCGGGTATGCCGGCGCGATCATCGGGTGTTTTGGCGACCCGGGGCTGGACGCCGCGCGCGAGCTCGTGGAGATGCCGGTGGTCGGGCCTGCGGAGGCCTCGATGCTGCTGGCCTGCACCCTTGGCCACCGTTTCTCGGTCGTTACCGTGCTCGAGTCGGTGGTTCCCTCGCTGCGGCACCTGGCCCACCGCGTCGGCGTCAGCGAAAAGGTGGCGTCGGTGCGCGCGGTGGACATCCCGGTGCTGGAACTGGCCAAGGACCGCGAGCGCAGCGTCGGGCGGATGATCGCGCTGGGCCGCGCCGCCGTGGCCGAAGACGGCGCCGACGCGCTGGTGCTGGGCTGCATGAGCATGGGGTTCCTGGAGGCGCACCGCACGATCGCCGAGCAGACCGGGGTGCCGGTGGTGAACCCGGTGTACGCGGCGTTGAAGCTGCTCGAGGCGCTGGTCTCATCCGGACTGGCTCACAGCAAGCGCGCGTTCCCGGTGCCGCCGAAGCTGGCCGCGATGCGGGTCGCGTCAAATTAGCGCGCAAGGCGGGCGGACTGCCCGCGCACACATCCACGGGAGTGGAAGGGAGAGGGGACTCATGGCACGGATAGGAGTTCGGATGCTTGTGATCGCGATCGTCCTGGCGCTGGCCCTGGGCGCCGTCGCGTCGGGACAGACACCGGACCGCAGGGTGCGGGAGTTGATCTTGCTGACCCGCCCGCAGGCCGCGGATCCGCCGGAGTTTGAGACCGCCCGCCTGCTGGCCCCGGAGTTTGAGAAGCTGGGGCTGCGGGTCCGGGTGCAGGTCATGCCGTGGGAGCAGATGGCGGACTACGTCTGGTACAGCCGCGACAAGTGGGACATGACGATGTGGCAGATGGTCGGCCGGCCCGAGCGGTCCGATCCCGATGAGTTTGCGATGAACCTGTTCCACTCGTCGACGGCCGCGCGGGGCTACAACTTCGTCGGATACACCAACTCGAACTACAACCTCATCGCCGAGGCGCAGCGGATCAAGACCGATCTCCGGACCCGCAAGCAGCTGCTCAACGAGGCGCAGAAGATCATCGCGCGCGACACGCCCTACGTCTTCCTGGTGTTCCCGCAGAGCAGCTACGCCTACAACAACTCGGTGTGGGAGTCCACCAGCATCGTCGAGCAGAAGGGCATCGGGCTGAAGAACTTCTGGACCTTCGTCTCCGCGAAGCCCAAGGGCGCGCAGCAGGACATGATCCTGAACGCCAACGACATCGTGAAGGCGATCAACCCGCTGTTCATCAGCGGCGCGGCGGACTCATGGGTCACCGAACTGATCTGGGACCGGCTGTTCCGCGTCGGCGCGGACGGCCTGGCCAAGCCGTGGGCGGCGGAGAAGGCGGACTGGGTCGACAGCGTCACGCTCGATGTGACGCTGCGGCGCGGCATGAAGTGGCACGACGGCAAGCCGGTGACCGCCGACGACGTCATCTTCTCCTTTACGGCCCCGCAGGGCGACGAGGTCCCGATGTACAAGCCGTTCGTGACCATCGTCGAGAAGATCGAGAAGCGCTCCGACTCGGTGATCCGGTTCACGCTGAAGGAGCCGTATGCGCCGTTCCTCACCAGTACCCTGGCCAAGCTGAACCTCATCCCCAAGCACATCTGGGAGCCGGTGCTGGCCGACCTGGCCAAGAAGCCGGAGAACGCGGAAACCTACCAGGAGCAGGTGCCGGTCGGGTCCGGGCCGTTCAAGTTCGTGCAGTGGAAGAAGTCGGAGGAGATCGTGCTGGAGGCCAACCCCGACCACTTCGCCGCGCCCAAGATGCGGCGGTGGGTCCTGCGGATCGTGCCCAACACGGAGGCGGTCCTGGGTGGGCTGCGCAACGGCGAACTGAACTTCCTCGCGTTCTACGGTGGGGACCCGCAGATTCTGGACCGGCTCGCGAGTGACAACAAGTTCATCACCGTCGTGTCGACCATGGACATCGGGATGCGCTTCCTCGCGTTTAACCTGCGGCGGCCCCCATTTGACGATGCGGCCGTCCGGCACGCGCTCAACATGGCCACCAACAAGAAGGCGATCCGCTCGGTGGTCTACAAGGGGTACGCCACCATCGCCGACTCCTTCGTATCCCCGGCGCTGGAGTTCTGGTACAACCCCGAGGTCCCCAAGTGGGACTACAACATCAAGGCCGCGCGCGAGGCGCTGGCCAAGGCCGGCTTCGAGTGGGACGCCGACGGCCGGCTGCTGTACCCGAAGGGCAAAGTCGAAACACTCGCCGTGAAGTAAGCACGCGCGGGGCGGGAGGCGCGTCCTCCCGCCCCCGGTGCGTTCTCATGTGACGCAAGTGACCCGCCTGTCGTTCCTCCTCAGCCGGCTGCTCCAAACCGCGCTCGTCCTGTGGGTCGTCGCCACCCTGCTGTTTCTGATCTTCAGGCTGATGCCGGGCGACCCGCTGGTCGCCTACATCGACCCCACATTTACCGACGAGCTGGAACAGACGCTCCGGCGCCAGTTCGGGCTGGACCGGCCGCTACACGTGCAGTACGCCGTGTATCTGCGCAACCTCATGCGCATGGAGTTCGGCCGCTCATTCTTCAGCCGGGAGCCGGTCAGCCAGGTCATGTGGCAGGTGCTGCCCAACACGCTGGTGCTCACGCTGTCGGCGCTGCTGCTGGCCTACGCGGTGGGGGTACTGGGCGGCGCGCTCCTGGCCGCCAAGCGGGGCAGCCGGATCGAAACGTGGGGGATCCCCACCGTGCTGGCGACCCGCGCGGCGCCGGAGTTCTGGGTGGGGATGCTCGCGCTGGCCATCTTCAGCTTCAACCTGAACTGGTTCCCGTCATCGGGGACGACCACCCCGGGCACCGTGTACACCGGCTGGTGGGCGCAGGTGTTCAGCTGGGACTTCCTGCGGCATCTGACGCTGCCGGCGCTCACGCTGGCGCTGTACCTGCAGGGCCTGCCCACCCTGCTGATGCGCAACACGATGCTGGAGGTGATGGACGAGGACTTCATCACCTTCTGCCGGATGCGCGGGCTGCCTGAGCGGACGATCCTGCTGCGCCACGCAGCGCGCAACGCGCTGCTCCCGGTGGTGACGGCGTTCGCGCTGGGGATCGGGTACTCCATCGGCGGCAACGTCATCATCGAAAACGTCTTCAGCTGGCCGGGGCTGGGGCGCACGCTGGTCCGGGCGGTGGCGGCGAAAGACTATCCAGTCGCGCAGGCGGCGTTTTTCCTCATTGCCCTCGTGATGATTCTCATGAACTTCATCGCCGATCTGCTGTACAGCTTCCTCGATCCGCGGGTGAGTTATGAGCGGCAGTGAGCGCGCGGCCCCGCTGCCCCTGGCGCGCTCGACGGCGACGTGGCGCGACGCGCTGCGGGTGACCTGGGCCGTGGCACGGCGGGACCGGTACGCGCTCACCGGCCTGGTCATCTACGCGGTGTTTCTCGTCGTCGCCCTGGCCGCGCCCGTGGTCGCGCCGTACAACCCGCACGACCTGATCTACCTCCCCGACGGCGATGTCGCGGCGAACGCGGCCCCGTCGGCCGCGCACTGGCTGGGGACGACGAACCTGGGGCGCGACGTTTTCTCACAGCTGCTGTATGGCTCGCGGGCCGCGCTGGCGGTGGGGTTCGTGGCCGCCTTCGGGGTGGTCGTGCTCGGCACGCTGGTGGGCCTGCTGGCCGGATACTACGGGGGGTGGGTCGACACGCTGCTGATGCGGCTTGCCGACGTGGCCTTCGGGATCCCCTTCCTGCCGATGGCGATCGTGCTGGTGGCGTTCCTGGGGCCCAGCATCTGGAATACCGTGCTAGTGATGACGCTGCTGCTGTGGCGCGACACCGGGCGCGTAATCCGGTCGCAGGTCCTGTCGCTGCGCACCCGCTCGTACGTGGAGGCCGCGCAGGTGCTGGGGGCCAGCCACCTGCGCACGATGTTCGTGCACATCGCGCCCAACGTGCTGCCGCTGTCGTTTCTCTACGGCTCGCTCGCCATCGGGTGGGCGATTCTCACCGAGGCCAGCATCAGCTTCCTGGGATTCGGCGATCCCAACGTCATCTCGTGGGGGTTCATGCTCCAGGACGCCTACAACTCGCAGGCGTTGACGCGCCAGGCATTCAGTTGGTTCGTGCCGCCGGGGATATGCATCATGCTGGCGGTCATGGCCGGGTTCTTCATCGGCCGCGGGTATGAAGAGCTGCTCTTCCCGCGCCTGCGGCGGCGGTAGCGCGATGCCGCTGCTGGAGATCGACAACCTGTCGGTCGAGTACCAGACGGTCCACGGCGCCGTGCACGCCGTCAGGGAGGTCACGCTGTCGGTGGAGCGCGGGCGGGCGATGGGCCTGGTCGGCGAGAGCGGCTGCGGCAAGACGACCCTGGCGCGCGCGCTGATCGGCGTGCTGCCCCGCAACGCGAGGATCGCCGGCGGCGCGGTGCGGTGTGACGGGACCGACCTCACCGCCGCATCCGGCGAGGCGGCCGCGGCCTTCCGGTGGCGGCGCATCGCGATGGTCCCGCAGGCCGCGATGGACAGCCTCGATCCGGTGTACCGGGTCGGCGACCAACTGCGTGAGACGATGCGGCTGCGGGGCGGCCTGGGGGCGGCCGAGGCGCGGCAGCGCGCGGAGCGGCTGTTCGCGCTCGTGGGGTTGGAGCCCCACCGCCTGCGGCTGTACCCGCACGAGCTCAGCGGCGGGATGAAGCAGCGGGTGGTCATTGCGATGGCGCTGGCGTTGTCCCCCCAGTTGATCATCGCCGATGAGCCGGTCACGGCGCTGGATGTCATCGTGCAGCATCAGGTGCTGCGCACGCTGCGGGAGCTGCAGGCGACGCTGGGCGTGAGCCTGCTGATGATCACACACGACATCTCTGTCGTCGCCGCCCTCTGCGACGACGTCGCGGTCATGTACGCCGGGCGCGTCGTGGAGGCCGGCAGCGTGCGGGAGGTCTTCGCCTCCCCGCGCCATCCCTACACGATGGGGCTCCGCAACGCGTTCCCCAGCCTGCGGACCCAGGCGGCCCAGCTGGTGCCGATCGAAGGCTACCCGCCGGACCTGATCGCGCCGCCGCCGGGAT
>JBIOWP010000019.1:0-2587 GCA_044868695.1 bacterium | reverse complement strand
GCTGAAGTTCCTTAATCACGGCTTCGAGCGCGAGTAGGCTCGAAGGGAGGGAACCGATGAAGGGACTACTGGTTCTGGAGACGCCATGGGACCATGGCCTCCGCTCAGACCTGTCAGTGGGCCCCTTCTTGATGGGGCTCCGAGACGCGCTTCATCTCGAGGTGGTGACGCAACGGTTCAACGGCAAGGATGACCTGGTGCACTACCTCGGGGAATTCGTTCGCGAGCCCGGCCTGTCCCACTGCTACATCGGCGCACACGGCACCGCCGGCCGGATTCAGGCGCTACTCGGGGACGTCAACGCGGCGACGATCGGCAACGCCTGTCGTGGCAGCCGGGACAAGGGATTCATCATCAGCGCCTGCAGCTTCGGCAACGAGGCGACAGCCCGAAGGTTCCTGCAGACCACGCGCGCTCACTTCGTCGCTGGCTACGCGCACGACGTGCCGTGGATGGAATCGATGCTCGTGGACCTGATGTTCATGACGTACCTCTTCGGGGGGCGTTGCCGTCGGGTGAATGGCGAGAGCCGATCGGAACTGCTGCGGGACCGGCGGGGCGACTTCTGCTATTCGGGCACCGCGGACCCCGTAAAGGCAGCCAGGTGGGTCGTCGAGGATCTGCCACTGGCAACGATGCTGCGATTCAGTGTACACAGCCGCCGGAAATAGACGGGCGATGGGTTATCGAAGGGGACGGAGTGCGAAGCCGCTAGATAGGATCCGCTGAATTCGCTGATTAGTTGCTCCAATTCCGTTAGCCGGCGATTGAACCTCGGACAGCGGGCACGGAACTGTGCAAGGCCCGTGGCTTCGGTGACGAGGGGCCCGTGAACCACCTACTGGAATGCGGCACCCAGGTGTGCGCAAGCTGCTTCGAAGGCGCACGGTCCACGCCATCGTTGATTTCCTCGGGCGGAATTCCAGCCACCTCGTGGCGGAGGTCTCAGAGCCTAGGCGAAGTGGCCCCTCGGCCGCTCCGGACCGCATTTTTCGCTTGACAGCTTCGGGCAGGTGTCTGGGGCGAGTGTCGGCTAGTGTTCCGTCCGCAAAGTCATGTTAATGACCACGGCGAAGGGCTTTCTTGATGATGTCACCGGGCGTCTTCGTCCACACGAACGGCGTCGGGTGGTCGTTCCACTGCTCGATGTAACGCTGGATATGCCGAATCAGGGCGCGGACCGTCTCGAACGAGCCTCGACGGACCGACTTCCGGGTCAGAATGCCGAACCACGCCTCGATCATGTTCAGCCACGAGGCACCCTTCGGCGTGAAATGCAGCTGCACCGCGGGATGGGCGGCCAGCCAGGCCTGCACGGCGGGGGTCGAGTGCGTGGACGAGTTGTCGAGCACGACGTGCAGCTCGCGGCCGCGATACACCCGGGCCACCCGCTTGAGGAACGCCAGGAAGTCCGCGCCGGTGTGCCGGGGGCGGCATTCCCCGACGACGCGCCCGCTCGCCACCTCCAGCGCGGCAAACAGGCTGGTCAGCCCGTTGCGGCGGTAATCGTGGGTCTGCCGCGCGGGCAGGCCCGGCCGCAGGGGGAGCAAGGGCTGCGTCCGACTCAACGCCTGGATCTGCGTCTTCTCATCCAGACACAGCACCACCGCGCTCGTCGGCGGGTGCAGGTACAGCCCGACGACGTCCTCGATCCGCTCGGCCGCCTGGGGGTCAGTCGTGAACTTGAAGGTGGTCAGCCGGTGGGGCTGGAGCGCATGGGCCTTCCAGATCCGATGGACGGTGGTGTGCGACACCCCGGCCCGGTGCGCCAGGTCCCGGGTGGTCCAGTGCGTCACCCCCGGCCCGGGCGGCCCCAGCGTCAGCGCGACCACGCGGGCGCGCTGGCGGGCGGTCAGCGTCGGCGGGCGGCCCGGGCGGGGGCGCTCCCGCAGGCCGGCCACGCCGCCTTCAGCAAAACGGCGCCGCAGCCGGCTGACCTGGACGACGGTATACCCCGTCCGGAGCGCCACCGCGACCCCCGACAGTCCCTGGACCATCAGCAGTACCGCGCGGGCGCGGCGGCTGAGCCCCGCCGGGGTGGACGGGGAGCGCTGGAGGCGCTCGAGCTCATACCGGTCGGCCTCGCTGACCGTGATCGGCCGAACGCGATTGGCCATGGCGTTCCTCCCGGATCATGCCATGACCTATATTAACTCTAATTAGGTTACAATGCACTAGAGGTCCTCCAGCCGTCGCAGGTAGCGGAGCTGGATCCAGACGACGGCGAACAGCACCGGGAGCATGAAGAGCGAGATCGCGGCCCCTTCCCCGAGCAGGCCGGCGCCCACGCCGACCTGGTAGGCGTAGGTCGCGATCAGGTGGGTCGAGTTGGCCGGGCCGCCGCCGGTCAGGACGTAGACGTGCTGGAAGTCGGCGATGGTCCACACCAGCGAGAGCAGCAGCACCACCAGCAGCACCGGCTTGACCAGCGGCAGCGTCACGTTGAGGAAGCGCTGCCAGGCGCCCGCGCCGTCGAGCTCCGCCGCCTCATAGAGGTCCTGGCTGATGGTCATCAGGCCGGCCAGGATGGTGATCGCGAAGAACGGCACCCCGCGCCAGATGTTGGTGATGATGATCGCGACCATCG
>JBIOWP010000018.1:0-27405 GCA_044868695.1 bacterium | reverse complement strand
GTCACCAGCAGCGGCGGACCTGGCGGGAGGCCAAACGCGGGCCGCACCCAAGACGGATCGAGGGATCCGACTATCTGCGGGTCGAGGGCTCCCGTCGACAGGACTTCGATCCTGCTGCGGACGCCCTGCGCGCGCAGGCGTGCCGCGACGCCACGCGACGGGGAGATGACGCAGTCGCACCGGTTGGCATAGCGCGTGGTGTACCAGCGCACCAGCCGCCGCAACAGCCACCTCGGGCCGGGTGCATAGTGCACGTACTCGTCGTACAGCGTGTGGTGCGTGAAGACCAGCGGGAGGCGCCGCCGCCTGGCCAGCTGCGCCGCTGCCGCGCCCATGAGAAAGGGCGCATGGGCGTGGACCACATCGAGATGCAGAGACCCGAGGGCGGACGCGAGGCTCGGGGTGTAGGGAATGCCCAGAGGGAAGTCCGCTTCCCGGGTGCGGAGAGACGGATACCGGAACACATCGGGGTCGAGGTCTTGATATCCCGGCACACGCGGGGCGACGATAAACACCCGGTGGCCGGCCGCGCGCAGCGCGGACACGAACGCGGTCAGCGAGTGTACGACGCCGCTGACGCGCGGGAGATAGGATTCGCTGAACATCGCGATCCGCATCGCCTGCGCAGTGCGCGCCCCCAGGGCGACGGTCACTGCGGCTCCTCTCCCCGCCGCTCCAGCAGCGCCAGGATATCGGAGAGCCGGAACCGGCGCTGCCCGCCCGCGGTCCGGCGGCAGGGGAGCTTGCCCTGGTCGGTGTAGCGGCGCAGCGTGGCCTTGCTGAGGTTGAGCACTGCCGCCGCTTCGTGGAGCGTCAGCTCTGGATCGAGCAGGCGGCGGATGATCTCTTCTCGCGTCTCGGTGAGCGGCGGGCGGCCCGCCCGGCGCTCGGCGCGGCGCGGACCGAGCTCAATCGGCAGCGGTTGCTGGAGTTCAATCGGCATCCCGCCCTTTCGCAGCTGCCGGGGACGCCCCCCTGTCGCGGGAGCGGGGCGGGCCGGCGCGACCCGGCTCACCGGTGCGGGCGACGCAGATGGAGCTCCGGCTGGCGTGACGGCGGCGCGCTGGGAAGTCGAAGGAGGGCGAGCGTCCTTGACGGACCGCTCCAGATATGAATACCAGTCCCGCAGATCCCGCATTGGTTTCGCCCCAGGAACGTCCGATGCTGTGTTGGAATGTGAAGTCTGTCGCGCGATCGGGCGAAAACTCCTCTAGGGGGTTCGCGGCCCGGTCCGTGAATCCTTTTGAGGAGGCCGGACGCGCCGGCGGCGCAGGTGGGCGGTCGCGGACGCCACCTCCGCCAGCAGCTCATCGCGGTGGGTCAGCACGTGGGCGCGGGCCGTGTCCGCCCTGGCCCGGAGGCCGGCCGGGAGTGAGCCGGCCTGGTCCTCGTCGAGGATCTGCACTCGGGCTCCGTCGGGGCTGAAGAGCAGATCCAGCGCCAGGTCGCGCCATTCCACCGCCCCGGGATGGATGCGGACCTCATCGGCCAGGTTCACGTAGAACCCCAGGGTCCGGCCGTTGCCCCGGACCCAGTGATAGACGGTGTACGGCCGGCCCAGCCAGAAGTACCCGTACGTTATCGTGCCCTTGGGCAGCCGCAGGTCACCCACTCGCGTCGCTTCCCTTGTCTTGTAGAGAACGACCACGTGGGCTGCCGAGCGGTCGACCAAGCGGCAGACAAATTCCTGCCGGTCACCCGTCGCGGTGACCTTGACCTCCGTGATAATGCCGCCGGGACTCATCGGATCGAGAGAGGGAGCAGACGACCCGCCGTGGAATCTGAGAACACCCCCCCAGCGGATGGTGTGATGACGAGCGGACGCGTGCTCAAGAGGGAATTGTGGCGATGGTACATCCTCCTGTTCATCGCCAACGAGCTGGATCTTCTCTACACGTACTTCGGGCTCAGCCAGGGGGCGTTCCTTGAAGGCAACCCGTGGGTCAGGCCGTTCCTGCTGACGTGGTGGCCGATCATCGTCAAAGCCGTCTCGCTGGGCGGGCTGGCCGTCGCGGTCGTCGCGGTGCTGCAGGCAGGCTTTCCCAGGCAGGAACGAGCGCTTTACGCACTGCGGGCGGTGACCGTCGTGTACGCCGCCGTGTTGGCCCTGCACGTGATGAACCTTCTGGCCTCGCTCTCCCGCGGCTAGTCGAAAGAACACTGGTCGGGGAGGCCGGATTTGAACCGGCGACCTCAGCGTCCCGAACGCTGCGCGCTAACCAGCTGCGCTACTCCCCGACGCGCTATCCCATTATAACGGGAACGCGGGAACTGGGGAACACGGGAACTATCGGTGGACGGTAGACCGCAAGCAGGTTTGGATAGGAGATTGCTTCGCCCTACGGGCTCGCAATGACAGAAAGACCGGGCTCGCAATGACAGAAAGACCGTGGCTATCTAAGATCCCGACGGCACATCTTCCTCGCCGTTCCGTTCTGAGGACTCGCCATCGGGCTTGCGGACAGCGGACGCCACGGCCTGCTGCAGCAGCGCGCCGGCAATGTCGCCGATGGTGACCCGCGACTCTTCTTCTTGCTGCCGCAGCACTTCCTTTACCCGCTTGCGTTCGCGGTCCCGCTCCATCTTCCGCACCGACAGGAGCATCCGTCGCTCCTCGGGCCGGATCTCGGTCACCATCGCCTCGGCCGTATCGCCGACCTTGAAGACTTCCTCGATCCTCCCGACACGCTTCTCCGCCGCCTCGGCGATGGGCAGGAACGCGTCCAGATCGCCCAGGCGCACGAACGCGCCCGACGACACCAGACGCACGACCTTGCCCTTGACGATGTCGCCGACGCGAACGTGCCCGCTCACCGTGTGCCAGGGGTCCTCGAGAATTTGCTTGAGGCCCAGCGAGATGCGGCCGGCCTCGCGGTCGACACGCAGCACCGTCAGCTTCAAGTGCTGGTTGCGCCGGATCACTTCGGACGGATGCTTGATATACGTCCACGACATCTCGCTGATCGGCAGGAGGCCGTCGGTGCCTCCCAGATCGATGAACGCGCCGAAGTCGGTGAGGCGCTTCACCGCCCCTTCCACGACCATGCCCTCCTGCAGTGTCGCCAGCAGATCCGTCCTGCGCTTCGTCCGCTCTTCCTCGACAGCCAGCCGGTGAGACAGGATCACCCGGCCTTTGGGCCGGTCGACTTCCAGCACCTTCAGCGGAATCGACTGCCCGACGAACCACTCGAACCGGCGGCCCTTCGCCTGGGAGAGATCCACGTGTGACCCGGGAACAAACCCCCGCATCCCCAGGTCGACCACCAGACCGCCCTTCACCTTGTCGACCACCATCGCGTGTAGGATCTTGCCGGTCTGGTGAACGTCCTGGACGCGCCGCCAGGCCATTTCAAAGTCCGCGCGCCGTTTGGAGAGCAGAATGGTTCCCTCTTCGCCCTCGACGCGCACGACCATGACATCGATGCGCTCGCCGACCGTGACCTCGGCGGCTGCGCCCTGGGGAGAGAGTTCATTCGGGGGAATGATCCCTTCGGATTTCGCGCCCACGTCCACCAGGACGCCTTCGGCATCGACCCGAACAACCGTTCCCTGAATGATCTGGCGCTCGGCCAGCGGCGGCATCCGGCTCTCCAAACCCGCGGGTCCTTCGGGTGATTGCAGCAACGGCTCCGTCTCGTCTCCGGTCAGCTGGCTCGTCATCGCGATCCTCCCCACGCCCCGCCCTGCAATAGTGGACGATGCATCGTGCGACCCTGCGCCATCGACATCATATCCGGGGGAGCGGCTAACGCTATTCGCGCTGTCCCCGGGGGTTCCTCTATCCTAACGGCTAATCGTCACAAAACGGTTCCACCCTTAGGTGCTCACGTCACACATCTCCACGGAAAATTCAGCCGCGCTCGTTTTGTTTTGGGCTACCGGCCGGGTCAGATGTTCCAGTGGTTGCGGGCGACGCTGCGGACCTGCTTGATGCGCGCCCGGACGGCCTGATAGGGGGTTTCCGGGCCGGGGGGCGGCCCTTCGTCGATGGACTCCGTCTGCCCGGTGAGGGCCTGGATCGTGGCCAGAACGGAGTGGCTCAGGTGGACAAGGTCGTACCCTCCCTCCAGCACCCCCGCGACCCCCGCGCCGTCCGGCCGTGTGCGCAGCACCAGGGTGGCGAGCGTCCGGAACCCCCCGGCGGTGAGCAACATCCCGCCCAGGGGGTCGCCGAAGTGCCCGTCGAATCCCGCCGAGATGATCACAAGATGCGGGGCGCTTGCCACCAGGAGGGGGACGACCACTTCTTCGAATACGAGGCGGTAGCCCTCATCGCCCGTCCCCGCAGGCAGGGGAATGTTGACGGTGAACCCTGCGCCGTCTGCAGCGCCCGTCTCTTCAATCGTGCCGGTGCCCGGATACCAGTGTTCCTGGTGCGTGGAGATGTACAGGACACCCCCGTCGCGATAGAAGATCTCCTGCGTCCCGTTGCCGTGGTGGACATCCCAGTCCACGATCGCGATCCGGGCGCGACCCTGGTGTCCCCGCGCGTCCGCCGCTGCGATGGCGGCGTTGTTGAACAGGCAGAAACCCATGCCGCGGTCGGGGAGGGCGTGGTGGCCTGGGGGCCGGACGGCCGCGAACGCGGTGCGCGCGCGTCCTTCAACGACGGCTCGGACCGCCGCCACGGCCCCGCCGGCGGACAACAGAGCCACATCATAGGACGGCGGGGACACGACGGTGTCAGGATCCAGCGCCCCGCCGCCGTGGCGCGCAATGTCCCGCACGCGGCCGATGTACTCCCGCGTGTGGACCAGGGCGATGCGATCTTCATCGGCGGGCTCGGCAGACACCCGGTCCAACGCCTCGCCCATACCGGAGCGCTCGATGGCGGTCGCGATCGCCCGCAGGCGCGCGGGACGCTCAGGGTGGCCTGGCCCTGTCTCATGTTTGAGGTAATCGGGGTGTGTGACGAAGAGCGTGGGCATGCTGCCAGCTGATTACGGCCTACTGTTTTTGGACCGGCAGTTGCGCCGCCTGCCGGAGCCGCCGCACCGAAGCCTCGATTCCGCCTTCGCTCTGGAAGATCGCCGACGCCGCAACCAGAGCGGCCGCGCCGGCCGCAACGGCCTGCGCCGCGGTGGACGCGTTGACGCCGCCGTCGACTTCGATGTCGGTCCGAAGACCTCTCGCGTCGATCCACTGCCGGAGCTCCCGCACTTTGGACAGCACGGAGGCGATGAATCGCTGGCCCGCGTATCCCGGGTTCACGGTCATCAGCAGCACCGTGTCCAGGTCGCCGAGCATGGGCTCGACGCTCACCAGCGGCGTCGCCGGGTTGAGCGCCACCGCCGCCTTCGCGCCCAGATCCTTGATCTGCTGGACGGCACGGTGCAGGTGCGTCGCGGCTTCGACGTGCACCGTCACCGATGACGCGCCGGCGCGGACGCAGCGCTCGATGTGCCGCTCCGGCTCCACCACCATCAGGTGGACCTCGACCGGCAGCGGCGTATTGCGCCGGACGGCCTCGATGATCACCGGGCCGATGGAGATCTCCGGCACGAACCGGCCGTCCATCACGTCGACGTGCACCGCGTCGGCCCCGCCGCGCTGCACCTCTGCCAACTGCTCCCCCAGGCGGGAGAAATCCGCGGCGAGGATGCTGGCCGCGATCCGCACGGGCGCCGTCACGGCCGGATCTCCTGGATGAGCCGGCCCTGGATGTACACCTGGATGATCGTGTAGCCGCGGGTCCGCAGCGATTCGTTCAGCCGCGTGCCGGGGGGCAGCACCTTGCGCAGCACCGTCCGGACGCCGGCCTCATCGATGACCACAATCTTGATCTCCTGGTTCGGGTCGCCGGCCGGCACCACCATCTGCACCGTCGTCAACTTCTCGTCAGGTCCCGGCGAGGGCTGGACCTGCGCGGTGACGACCGGCGTGGAGGGCGGGGTGGACTCTTCGCCGGGCCGCACGCTGACGGTCACCGTCACCGCGTCGGTTGCGCGGATGCGGATGCCCGCCCGCGGCGACTGCTCGACCACCAGGCCGGGCTCCATGTCGGTCGCGGTCGTGGTCCGCACCTCGGACAACGTTACGCCGATTTCCTGCAGCAGCCGGCGCGCATCCGGCAGCGGGCGGCCAACCAGGGACGGCATCTCCAGCCGCTGGGGACCTTTGCTGACAACGAGGTTGATGGGCCGGCCCCGTTCCACACGTGCCCCGGGCTGGGGATCTTGCTCGATCACAAAGCCGCCTTTCACCTGTTCGTCGAACGCTTCACGCAGATCGCCGATGCGCAGGCGGGCCTGGTCGATCAGCAGCCGCGCCTCCAGCAGCGAGCGGCGCTCAATATCGGGGACGATCACGGTCTCTGCGCCCAGGCTGACGATGACGTTGATCACCCGGCCCCGTTTGACCAC
Source organism: bacterium (assembly GCA_044868695.1). Classification (GTDB taxonomy): domain Bacteria; phylum Sysuimicrobiota; class Sysuimicrobiia; order Sysuimicrobiales; family Kaftiobacteriaceae; genus JBIOWP01. The sequence goes on along the minus strand of JBIOWP010000018.1, from coordinate 21,043 downwards.
TTTCCCCGCTGCCTGATCCTGCGAGAGGACGGAGTTGGGCGGGGCGTCGGGGCTGTAGGCCTGCTCGGTCACCTGCAGGGCGAGCCCCGCGGACCCGGCCATGCGCTCAGCGGCCTCCAGCGGCTGGCCGACGAAATTGGGCACCGTGACCTCCGGTACCGCGAGGTAGCCGCTGAACGCGCGCCAACCGCCCCACAGCCCGACCACGACGACCGCGAGCACACCTCCCACCGTCAGCGCCAGGGACCGCATGCGGCTCTGCGGGTCCTCCACCTCCACCGCCTCGCCCGGCAAGACCATCGTGGGTGGCGTTTCTTCCAGCACGCGTCGCGGCGGCGGCACCCGCCACAGGTCGGCCTGACCCAGCACGTCGGCGCGCATCTCACCGGCCGAGCGATACCGGTCGGTTGGCGACTTCATGAGCGCGCGCAGGATGATGCCTTCGACGCGCTCCGGCAGCCCCGGCACCAGGCTGCCGGGCGCCGGCGGCGTCTTGTTCACGTGGGCCAGGGCGATCGCGATGGGCGTGTCGCCGTCAAACGGCAGCTGGCCCGTGACCATCTCGTAGAGCACGACTCCCAGGGCGTACACGTCGGCGGAACGGCCCGCCGCCACGCCCCGCGCCTGCTCGGGCGACAGGTACTGCACCGATCCCAGGACGGTGCCGGTCTGGGTGATCGTCACCGAGCTGAGGGCCCGCGCGATGCCGAAGTCGGTGACCTTCACCTGTCCATCGCCGGTCATGAGGATGTTCTGGGGCTTGATGTCCCGGTGGACGATGCCGTGGGCGTGCGCAAACTCCAGCGCATCGCACACCTGCGCGGCGATCTGCAGAGCCCGGTCCGGGGCCAGGCGGCCTTCGCGGCGGATGTACTCCTTCAGATTGCTGCCTTCGACGTACTCCATCGCGATGTAGTGCACACTGGCGTCCCGTCCGCTGTCGTAGACCCGGACCATGTGGGGGTGGACGAGCTCGCTGACGGCTTTAGCTTCACGCTGGAACCGCTCGACGAATTCGGCATCGGTCGCGTACTGCTCGCGCAGCACTTTGAGCGCCACGATGCCGCCGTCGCCGATCCGGCGGGCCGTATACACCGTGGCCATCCCGCCCTCACTGATCCGGTCGAGGATCTCGTAGCGCTCTGCGATCACGTGCCCGCTGGCAATCACGTGTCGGCGTCCCCTTGCCTAATCTGCTTCGCGATGGCCCTTACCTCGCCTTTTCCTGGTTTCCTGGTTCTCTCGTTCCCTAGTTCCCTCGTTCCCTGCCGGGGCCGCGGCTACCCCCACGCCATGGGTCCGCTGCAGCTGGCCGCAGGCGGCGTCAATCTCCACGCCGCGCTCGAGGCGCACGGTCGTCCCCAGGCCGCGTCGGCGGAGCTCGCGGGCAAAGGCGTCCACCCGCTGGCGGCCCGGCCGGCGGTACTGCATGCCGAACACGGGATTCCAGGGAATGAGGTTGACGTGGAACGGGAGCGCCGCGCGGGGGGACGGCCCCTCGGTTCCGTGGTCGGAGATGCCGACAGGAATGCCGTCCTCCGTGTGGTTGTCGGCAGCGGCGGCCACGCCTTCGGACCGGGCGCGCAGCAGCTCACCGAGGGTGGCGGCCATCGCCGGACTGTCGTTGACTCCCTCCATGAGGACGTACTCGAAGGACACCCGCCGTCCGGTCTGCCGCACGTAATCGGCTCCCGCGTCCAGCAGCTCCGCCACCGGCCACCGGCGGTTCACCGGTACCAGCCGGTCGCGCAGCTCATCGGTCGGCGCGTGCAGCGAAATCGCCAGGGTCAGATGAAGGCGTTCATAGGCCAGCTTCCTGATCTGCGGGACCAGGCCGACGGTCGAGACGGTGAGATGCCGCATGCCGATCCCCAGCCCATACGGCGCGTTGAGCAGACGCACCGCGCGCAAGGTGGCGTCGTAATTCGCCAGAGGTTCGCCCATCCCCATGAAGACCACATTGGTCATGCGGTCGCCGCTCACGCGCTGTCCCAGCGTGACCTGCGCGACGATTTCAGCCGCCGTCAGGTTTCGCGTGAGACCGGCCAGCCCGGTGGCGCAAAATGTGCATCCCATGGCGCAGCCCACCTGCGTGGAGACGCAGATGCTGCGGCGGCCGTCATGATACCGCATCACGACGGTCTCGACCGTTGCCCCGTCGTGGAGCTGCAGCAGGTGCTTGGCGGTATCGCCGCCGTCCGCGGTGACGGAGGTCAGGGGAAGGAGGGCTGTGATGCCCGCGGCGCCGGCCAGGCGTGCCCGCAGCGCGACGGGGAGATCCGTCATCTCGGCGAACGACGCCGCGCCGCGCTGGTACATCCAGTGCGCGATCTGCCGTCCCCGGTACGCCGGCTCCCCCAGCCGCGCGGCAAACGCCTCAAGCTCGTCGAGCGTCAACCCGTTGAGTTCGAGCGCCGGTGTCGTTCCCATGGCGTGTCAGGGAAAGGGCAGCGCGGCGACCTCGCCCGCCTGGGAGGCGGAAGGCCGCCGCGCCGCACACGATGACGCCCTCGGTTAGTCGTCCCGGGCGTTGCGGAGGACGAGCAGGCGGACGAGCTGCAACACGGCCATGGTCGCGGCTGCCACGTAGGTCAGCGCGGCGGCGTTGAGCACGGCCCGGACTCCCTGCGCTTCCTGCGGCAGCACCAGCCCCTGCCCCTGCAGGAGCGCCACCGCGCGGTTGCTCGCATTGAACTCGACCGGGAGTGTGATCAACGCGAACAAGACATAGCCGAAGAAGAACAGGATGCCGAGGTCCATCAGACGCGTCGCGCCGGTCACCAGCCCGAGCACGAACAGAATCATCGCGGCGGTCGTGCCGAAGCTCGCGGCGGGGACGATGGCGGAACGCAGGGCCAGCGGCCGGTACCCGTCGCGATGCTGTAGCGCGTGGCCCGCCTCGTGCGCGGCGACGCCCACGGCCGACAGCGAGTTGCTTTGGTACACGTCCGGAGAAAGCCGGAGGACCTTCGCCCGCGGGTCGTAGTGGTCCGCCAGAACGCCGGAGATCGGCTCAATCTTGACGTCGGTGATGCCCTGGCGGCGCAGCAGCTCTGCGGCCACCTGGGCGCCAGTGTACCCCGTCCCAGCGCGGATGCCGGCGTAGCGCCGGAAGGTCGACTGCACCTTCCACTGCGCGAAGAAGGCCAGAATGACGGCCGGAATCAGAATAACAAACGTCGGATCGTAGTACAGAAACGGCATGGAGGACACCTCCGCCACCTATTATAACGGGAACGCGGGAACAGGGGAACGCGGGAACCCGAGCGTCCGGGCGCGGTTACGCGCTCCTGCCCTCCCGCGCTCCCGCGTTCCCGTCAGTCAGTTCACCAAGCCGTTCCCCCACAAGCAGGCGGCTGCCGCGGGCATAGTCGTCTGCCGTCATCCGTCTCCCGCCCTCCGGCTGGACTTCGCGCACCAGCAGCCCGCCCTCCCCGGCGGCCACCACGAAGCCTTCGCCTTCGCCGATGCGGACGACGGTGCCCGGCTGGGCGAGGGAGGCCTCCGGGACAGCCGCGCACTTCCAGATTTTCAGCAGCTTCCCGCGATGCTGTGTGTACGCCGACGGCCAGGGATCCATTGCACGCACGACATTCACCAGCGCCGCAGCCGGACGCGTCCAATCGATCCGGCCGTCCTCCTTCTTCAACTTTCCGACGTACGTCGCCTGCGACGGATCCTGCGGCATTCTCGGCGCCTTGCCCTCGGCCACGAGCCGCAGCGCGTCGACCAGCGCCTGCGCCCCGGCCGCGGCCAGTGTGGCCTCCAGGGTCCGCGCGGTGTCGGCCGGGTCGATCGGCACCCGGCGCTGCAGGATGATGTCCCCGGCATCGAGCGTCTCGCTCTGATACATGATGGTCACCCCGGTCTCGGCCAAGCCATCGGCGATGGCGGCCTGGATGGGGGACGCGCCCCGGTACCTGGGGAGGAGGGACGGGTGAACGTTGACACAGCCCATCGGCGGCAGGCCCAGGATCTCCGGCGGAATGATCTTCCCATAGGCGACCGTGACGATGATGTCGGGCCCGAGGGCACGCAGGGACTCCACCACGGCGGGACCTTTCAACCGCGCCGGTTGCAGCACCCGCAGGCCAAGTTTGTGTGCCAGCTGCGCCACCGGCGGGGGTGCCACCCGCCGGCCCCGGCCCTGCGGCCGGTCGGGTTGAGTGACGACCGCGAGGAGGTCGACGTGATCCAGCAGCGCGCGCAGCGAGGGAACGGCGAAGTCTGGTGTGCCGAGGAAAATGGCGCGCAGGCGGCGCCCTGTACCAGACGGTACAGGGCGGCGCCCTGCACCAGGCGGTGCAGGGCGGTGGTCCGCGTTCATCCGGTCGTGACGGCGCCCTCGACCTCCGTGGATGCCGCCACGTCGCGGATGGTGGACTTGTCCACGACGCGATCGAGGAACAAGATCCCGTCGAGGTGATCGACCTCGTGCTGGAGGACGCGGGCCAGCATCCCCTCCGCATTGAGGGTGATGCCCCTGCCCCTGCGGTTCTTCCCTTTCACGACCACCCTCGCGGCCCGCGGGACCTCGCCGACGATGCCGGGAATGGACAGGCATCCCTCGATGCCGAGCTCCTCGCCCTCGCGTGTGACGATCTTCGGGTCGATCAGGACGTGCAGGCGTTCGTCCACTTCGGCGACGATGATGCGCTTGCTGACGCCGACCTGTGGTGCGGCCAGCCCGACGCCATGCGCTTCATGCATCGCCTCGACCATCTCGTCCACGAGGTGCTGAGCCTGCGTGGTGACGCGGCCGACGGCCCTCGCCCGCCGCCGCAGCACGCCCGCCTTCGGGCTGTCTACCGTGATGACTTCCATCGACACATCAGTCTACTAGAGCAAGTCCACCGGGTCTACATCGACGGTCAGCTTTACGTCTTTGGGAAGCTTCCACTCCCTGAGCAGCGCGGACAGCCGCCTCCGCACCGCGAGGTCCTCCCGCTCCTTGATAAGGAGCTGCCATCGGAACCGCCCGCGGAGTCTGGAGATGGGCGCCGGCGACGGGCCCAGGACTTCTCCCGCGGCGGCCAGCGCTTCGGCCAGCTCGGCGGCAGCGGCCCGCACCGGGTCTTCGCGCGGACCCGTGGTGATCAGATTGATCAGCGGCCGGAACGGCGGATACCCGAACCGCTGCCTGCTGGCGAGCTCATCCCGGTAGAACTTCGCCGGGTCCTGCCTGGCGACCGCCGTGAGGGCTGGATGAGTCGGGGAGAACGTCTGAATGATCATCTCCGATTCGGCCAGCCGTGTCAGGCGGACCAGCATCTGATGCATGCGCTCGGCCGCCCTGAAGTCCGGCAGGTGCAGGCCGGCGTCCACGCCGACCGCGCCGACGACCGCTGCGCGCACCTGGCCGACCCCTTTGATCACCAGCTGCGTCCCGACCAGCAGGCCGCCCCGCCGCTCGAACTGTTTCCAGACTCTCTGCTGGGATGGTTCATCCGGGGCGCTCTCCGTGTCGAGGCGCAGCAGCGGCACCGCGCGAAACAACCGGCGCGCGGCCTGCTCAACCCGTTCCGTTCCGAGGCCATGGGGACGCAGACGGGTCCCCTGGCAGGCCGGACAGACCTCCGGCACCGGCTCGACACGGCCGCACAGGTGGCACCGCAGTTCCGCAACGCGCGCGGGAGTCCGCGGCCGGGGGGCGGAATTCCCCCGTTCGAGATGAAACGTCAGCGCGACCCCGCAGCGCGGGCAGCGAGGGACGGCGCCGCACTCATGGCACAGCAGAAAGTCTGCGTACCCTCGGCGCGGCACAAAGATGATCGCCCGTCCCCGGGGGAGGGTCCGCGCCAGCGCCTGGTACAGTCTTCGGCCAAACAGTCCGCCCAGCGGTCCGGCTTCCGCGCGCACATCCGACACGGCGACCGTCGGGCGCGACGCCGGTGCAAGCGGGACCGCGGCCGCCTGGCCGTCCTCAATCGCCTTCACCACCTCCAGCGACGGCGCCGGGGTTCCCCATAGGATCGGAATGCCGGCCGCGCGCGCCCGCTGCTCGGCCACGCGGCACGCATGGTATCTCGGCTCGCGTTCTTCCTTATAAGAGGTATCCTCCTCGTGATCGACGATGATCAGCCCGAGGCGCGGGAACGGCGCAAACACCGCGAGGCGCGTCCCGACGACGAGCCGGATCTTCTCCGACCGAATCTGGTTCCAGATCTCCCAGCGCTCGTGTTCCGGAAGGTGCCCCGCGAGCAGGAGGGCCGGCGTGCCACTGCGCCGCGCCGCCCACACGGCCATTCGCTCCGCCTGGGCGACTTCGGGGACCAAGACCAGCGCGCCCTGGCCGCGACCGAGGACCCACTGCAGCGCCTCGGCGTAGGCGTCGAAGCGTGACTCTTCCCCGATGGCCGCCACCGCGTGGGAGCGTTCCTCGAGCAGCGGCAGGACGCCTGTGGGGGCAGCCGGCGGGCCAGCAGCAGGCGCGGGTGCGACGATCGCGGGCGCACCTGCCGGCCGCTTGCGCAGGGCGGCGGTGAGCGAAGGAATCATTGCGGCGACGGCTTCTCCGACGGAGCACACGTAGCGCTCCGCCATCCACCAGGCGAGGGCGACCAGGTCGGCGGGCAAACGCGGGATGCGGTCCTCGACGCCTGCGATCGCCCGGACGCGCCGCGTCGTCTGCTCGCTGCCCGCCACGACGAATCCCACCGCGGCCTGGCGGCCGAACGGCACGCGGACCGCCGTGCCGAGCGCGATCTGCGATCGCAGGGGGGGTGGAACGGAGAAGGTGAACACGCGGTCGCCGGCGCGCAGCGGCACGTTCAGCGCGACGTCGGCGTACACGAGGGGGGTTGTTCCTTCACTACCGGTTTCGCGAGACCCGTTTCCCGTTTCCGTTATTTCGCTTCCAGAATCGTCAGAATCTCCTCGAGAATGGCCTCAGGCTCCGCCATGCGGCCGATGGCCTCCTTGCCGGACGCCAGCCAGCCGACGACCGGCCCGACCACCCTGACCCCGCGGCGCCGGAGAACCGCCAGGTGTTCCTGCGTCGTCGGATGTTCGTACATCGTGTCGCTCATCGCGGGGGCGAGCAGCACCGGCGCGCGGGTCGCCAGGGCGGTCGCCGAGACCGCGTCGTCGGCGAGCCCGAGCGCCAGTTTGGCGAGCGTGTGCGCGGTGGCCGGTGCGATGACGTACAGGTGGGCGCGCTCGCCCAGGACCACGTGGGGTTCGTTCTCGGGATTCTCCGGATCCCACAGGTCTGTGACGACCGGGTGCTGGGACAGCGCGCGGAAGGTCAGCGGTGAGATGAACTGCGCTGCGGCCGGTGTCATGACGACGAGAACCTCCGCGCCCTGCTTGCGCAGCCCCGTCACCAAGTGCGCCGATTTGAACGCTGCGACGCCGCCGGTGACGCCGACCACGATGCACTTCCCTGCCAACCGCGTCTCTGCCATCACCGGACCACTCCTGTGTTGTTGACTGCCCACTGACTACTGCCTACCGGCTACTGATTTCTGCCTACGGTTTTCTCCTGCCTCAGCATCGACCGCACCAGACCGGCCAGGGTGTCGATGATGGACTCGGCGCTCCAGTAGCTGGTGTCGATGATCACGTGGTACGGAGACAGGTCGTTGACGTCAATATGGTACACGGCTTTGTAGCGCGCCCACTCGCTCCGCTCCCGCTCCACCAGCTCCGCGGCAGCGGTGTTCACCGGCTGCCCTTCCCGGTGCGCGACGCGGGCGGCGCGGATCTCCGCCGGCGCCCGCAGCCAGACCTTCAGGTCGGCGTCTACCATCCAGCCCGCCAACCGGCTCTCCACCACGCAGTCGCCTGCGCGAGCCAGTTCGCGCTGACGCCGGTCAAGCTCGCGGTCCAGGGCAGGATCGTGCTCGGCGAGCCTGTTGACCTCGGTAACGGAAATGCCGCGTTCGCGCGCCAAATCGCGGAATACCTCACCGCCGGAGACATACCGGTACCCGAGCGAGCTCGCGAGCCCGCGCGCGACCGTGCTCTTCCCCACGCCGATGGGGCCGCCGATCGCGATAATCACGTCAGCGGCTCTTCCTCGTCGTCGCCCCTGGCCAGGAAGCGGTGGGCCACCGTCTCGGGCTGAACGGCGGACAGCAGGACGTGGCCGCTGTCGGTGATGACCACGGCCCGCGTCCGGCGCCCATAGGTGGCATCGATGAGCGCCCCCTTGTCGCGCGCTTCCTGGATGATCCGTTTGATTGGCGCGGAGTCGGGAGCCACGATGGCGATGATCCGGCCGGCCGCCACGATGTTGCCGAATCCGATATTGATCAGCCGGGGCTCTTCGATCCCATCCTTCATCGTTGCCGATCACCTGTGCGGGGCGCTACTCCACGTTCTGGACCTGCTCGCGCAGGCTCTCCAGTTCGCCCTTGATGGCAATCACCGCGCGGGTAATCTCGAGGTCGCTGGCCTTGGATCCGACCGTGTTTGTCTCACGGCCCATCTCTTGAAGCACAAATTCCAGCCGGCGGCCGATCGCGCCGTCGGCGTTCGCCACATCCGATTCAAACTGCGCGAGATGGCTCCGCAGCCGGGTCACCTCTTCGCTCACGTCGACCCGCTCGGCGAAGATGACGATCTCCGTGGCAAGTCGATTTTCGTCGACGGGCACGTCGCGCAGCAGCTCGGCGATCCGCTGGCGCAATCGCTGGGCGTAGTCCGCCGCCGCTGTGCGCGCGCGGGCTTCCACCGTACGGGTCAGCTCCTCGATGCGGCCCAGCCGCCCCAGCAGGTCGGCGGCGAGCCGGCGCCCTTCGGCCTCGCGCATCGCCACGAGCACCTCCACTGAACGTCCGACAGCGCCGCTAAGCTCAGGCCAGAGCAGTTCTACATCCTCCCGCGTCTCTTCCACTTTGATCACATCGGGGAGGGCGACGACCTCCGAGAGGCCGATGGAGCCGGAAACGCCCAGGACGTCGGCCAGCTCCCTCAACGCCTGGGCGTATGCACGCGCGAGATCGGGGTCGCACTTGACGGTCTTGGGACGCGACCCGCGCTCTTCCCTCAGTATAGTCACCTCGACACGACCCCGCAACACGCGCGCCTGCACGGCGGCGCGCACCCGATCTTCCAGCGCCGACAGATCGCGGGGCAGCCGGACCAGCACCTCGCTGAAACGGTGATTCACCGACCGGATCTCGATCGTGAACCGGCCCGCCGGCGTGAGCGTCTCCCCGGTGCCGAAGCCTGTCATGCTGCGAATCATGTTGCAACGTGATTCTTGTCCGCGGAAGTGGGTTCCTGTTCCACACGGAACTTCGGGATCAGGGATTCGGGATCAGGGATCCGAAACTGCAGCTGAGCGGCGTCGGCTCCCCGATCCCGGCTCCCGAAGTTGCTTCCCAATGGAGGCTGCGTTATCGTGTGTCGAGAATGGCTCGCCTCGTGACGTCATTCGACAGTGTCGTGCTGGCCGCGGTGGCCCGGGAAATCGCCGGCCTGGTGGGATCGCGCCTCACGCGGGTCGCGCAGGGCGATCCCGACGAGGTCACGCTCATGCTGCGCGGGGCAGCCGGCACTGGCACCATCCTGTGCTCGATTCACCCCCGCTGGGCGCGTGTGCATCTGACCTCCGGGGCCGCGGGGGGCGAGACATCCCCATTTGCGCAGATGCTCCGCAGCCGGCTCGAGTCGGCCCGGCTGGCCGGTGTGCGGCAGCCGCCGTTCGAGCGGGTGTTGGTGCTGGCCCTGGACACCACGGGGGGCCCGGTCGAGCTCATCGCGGAGGTCATGGGCCGTCACAGCAACCTCATGCTGGTGGAAGACGGAGTGATCGCCGGCAGCCTGAAGCCCGTACCGCGCGCAAAGTCCTCGGTCCGCGAAGTCCTGCCCGGCCGGCCATACGTCCTACCACCTCAGGACCGTCTCTCACCCCTCGCCCTGACGAACGCCGCGCTGGACGCCGCACTCTCAGCGTCCGAGGAGCCGCTGGCCGCGCGTGTGGTCGCCTCGGTGCTTGGGCTCAGCCCCGCTCTGGCGGCGCACCTCGTTGCTCGCGCCGGAGGGGACCCGCTGGCGCCCGCGCGCAGTCAGAGCGGCGCAGCACGCAGGCTCTGGGACGCGCTGCACGAGCTTGCGACCACCGTGACGGCGGGGACATTTTCCCCAGTGATCTACTACGAAGGCGACCAACCGGTCGGATACTCGGCGTTTCCCCTGGCGCATCTTGCCGCTCTCCGCCAGGTACCGTCAGAGAGCATGAGCGCCGCGGTGGACATCGTCATGGGGCGCCACAGCGCAGCAGCCCGCACCGAAGAGCTCCGCGTGGCACTCCTCGGTGCGGTGCGGGCGGGGCTGGCCCGGGTGGAGCGGACCGAGCGTGAGGTCTCGGGTGCGCTCCAGCAGGCCGAACAGACCGGCAGGCTCCGCCGGCACGGCGAACTCCTGCTGGCCTATGCCTCGCAGGTTCCCCGCGGTGCGGCGGAGGTCACGCTGCCGGGATTCGACGGAGCACCGATGACCATCGAACTGGACCCCACCCTGACCGCCGTGGAAAATGCGCAGCGGCTGTTCAAACGGTACGGACGGGTCCGGGCGGCCCGTCCGGTGCTGGACGCGCGGGCGCGCAAGGCGACCGAAGAGCGCGCGTACCTCGAGTCTGCGGCAACCCTCATCGAGCAGGCCACGACCATCGACGATCTCTTCGATCTGCGCCGCGAGCTGGTCGAGGAAAGATACCTTCGTGCCCGCCGGGCGCGCGCGCGCCCGGTCCTCGCCGCCTCCGGCCCGAGACGGTTCGGCTTCGCCGGTGGAGTCACCGTGCTCGTCGGCCGCACGAACCGAGAAAACGACGTGGTCACGTTCAAGCTCGCTTCACCGGGTGACATCTGGCTCCACGCCCGCGGCGTGCCGGGTGCGCACGTCATCATCAAGCGCGGCCCGCGCGACCCCGCCGAAGGCACCGTGCACCAGGCGGCCGCCATCGCCGCCTATTTCAGCGCCGCGCGGGGGTCGACCACCACAGCCGTCGACTACACAGAGCGGAGGCACGTACGAAAGCCCAAGGGCGCCAAGCCTGGGGTGGTCACCTACACACACGAGCGGACGGTGCACGTGACACCCAAACTACCGGGAACGGGGGAACAAGGGAACGGGGGAGCGCGGTAGAGACTGTACCTCACTGCTGAGGAGTCGCGTTCCCGCGCTCCCGCGCTCCCGCGTTCCCGTCTGCAGGTTCTTCAATCACCACTTCATCCTTGCCGTCAACCTCCGCGACCCGCACGGCCACGTGCTCGCGGGACGACGTGGGCAGATTCTTGCCTACGTAGTCCGGCCGGATCGGGACTTCTCGGTGGCCGCGGTCGATCAGCACGGCAAGCTGGATTTCGGCGGGCCGGCCGAGATCGATCAACGCGTCGAGCGCGGCGCGCACCGTCCGGCCCGTGTACAGTACGTCGTCCACCACGACCACCGTCTTTCCCGCGACGTCAAACGGCAGGGGGGCGGGCCGCACGGTCGGCGTACTCCGGTCGGGACGGTCGTCGCGGTAGCGTGTGATATCGAGCGTGCCGACCGGCACCTGCACCTGCTCAATGCCGGCGACGGCCGCTGCCAGCCGCTGCGCCAGCGGTACCCCGCGCGTGCGGACTCCGACGATGGCCAGCTGCTGTGCGCTTCGGTTGCGTTCGAGGATCTCGTGGGCCATGCGCACCAGGGCCCGGCGGACGGCATCCGCATCCATCACCCGGGCCTTCTCGCGCATCACCGGCATCGTCACGTGTGCCGCCCCATTCGCCGGCCCCGCTCCACCCCCTGCGCCCTGGCGCACTCCACCGCCGCAGCGACATCCCGCGGCGGCGGGGCCTCGAATACCATCTCGGTCCCTGAGATGGGATGAGCAAACTGCAGGCGGAAGGCATGGAGCGCCTGGCGCCCGACACCCAGCTCGTCGGGCCGCCCACCGTAGACCGGGTCGCCGGCGATAGGATGGCCGAGGTGCGCAAAGTGGACACGGATTTGGTGCGTCCGGCCGGTCACGAGTTTGGCCTCGACGAGGGTGTACCGGGCGAACCGTTCCATCACGCGATAGCGGGTGACGGCCTCGCGGCCGCGGGGGACCACGGCCATCCTGGTGCGATGGCGCGGGTGGCGGCCGATCGGTGCAGCGATGATCCCCTCATCGTCCGGCACAACCCCATTGACGAGGGCCAGGTACGTACGACCGATCGCCCGTCCGGCGACCTGCGCCTGCAGCGCGTGGTAGGCCTGAGGTGTTTTGGCCACCACCATCAGGCCCGAGGTGTCTTTGTCGAGCCGGTGCACAATGCCCGGCCGCTGCGGACCCCCCACGCCCCTCAGATTCGGCACGCGGGCGACAATCGCGTTGGCGAGCGTCCCCGACGACCGCCCGGCCCCCGGATGCACGGTGAGCCCCGGCGGCTTGTTCACCACGAGCAGGTGGGCGTCTTCATACACGACGTCGATCGGAATGGCCTCGGGCGTGACGGCGGCGGGCGGAGGCGACGGGACGACAACCTCGATCCGCTGCCCCCGGCGCACATGCAACGCGGGTTTGGCCGGAGCGCCGTCCACCGTGACGAACCCGCCCTCGACCAGAGCTTTGATGCGAGAGCGGGAATGAGCACGCAGGTGCGCGGTCAGAAAGGCATCGAGACGAGTGCCCGCGTGGGCGGCGTCGACGAAGTAGATATGATGCTCTCTCGTCCCGTTACTCGACGGGATGCTGCATCACCGGCTCCGGTTGTGGACGTAGGGTCAGCGCCAGCCCGGCCGCCGCCGCGGCGGCGGCGAGGAGGTTGGCAATCTGGGCCAACGTCAGTGGTCCCACGGCCGGAGGGCTCTCGACGAAGAACTCGACGGCAAACCTCGTGACCCCGTGCAGCAGGAGCCACAGAAAGAAGAGTGTTCCATCCCCGGTCGTGCGTCGCTCCTGCGCCTGCAGCACAAGATAGGTGCCCACCGAGGCGATCAGCAGGTAGATCGGCGTCGGATGCCGCTGTTCAAAGACCATCTGGACCGCCCATGGCACCGTAGTCGGGCGGCCCAAATACAACCCGTGCAGGAGGGCGCCGAGCATCGCGACGGCGTACCCTGCAGCCAGGCCCGGAGCAAAGACGTCAAGAAACCGGCGGACAGGGATCTGCCGTACCCGGGCGGACAGCACCGCCACCGCGGCGCCGCCGATCAGGGCACCAAAAAATACCAGACCCGAATCCTGCCAGATGGTGAGAATCCGCAGGGGTTCCTGGGCGAACGTCTGCAGGTTGACCGCGACGTATCCGAGGCGGCCGACGACGATCCCGCCGATGATCATGTAGAGCGCGATGTCCAGCATCTGCGGCGGCGTGATCCCCAGGACGGCGGCCCGTCGCCGCGCCATCGCGATGCCGACCACGAATGCCAGCAGCAGGAACAAGCCGAACGAGGAGATCGGAAAGGGCCCGAGCTGGAAGAGGATCGGTTTCATCAGTCACCTCGGACCTGGGATGTAGCGTCTGGGCGGCTCAACAGCGCAAGCATCAGCAACGCCGCACCGGTGGTGACGGCGACGTCCGCCAGGTTGAAGACCGGCCAGACCTGCAGGTCGATGTAGTCGATCACCGCTCCCAGGCGGAACCGGTCGATCAGGTTGCCGAGAGCTCCGCCGCAGAGCAGTGACAGCGCCCACTGCGCCCGACTCTGGCGCACCCACCGCGCCTCATTGTAGAAGAGCAGGACAATCAGGGTCAAGGCAATAGCCGTAGGGACCAGCAGCGGCACCTGCGGGAGCAGACTGAAGGCGACGCCGGAGTTGTGCACGTGCGTCAGGCTCAGGATCCCTGGAAGTATGGGAATCGACGTCCCCAGGGGGACGCTGTGCACCAGGACTGCTTTGAGGGCCTGATCCGCCGCCACGACCGCGGCGGTGATCCCTCCAGCACGGACTCGCTGCGCCGGCACGCCGATCAGCGGACCGACTTCTCCTCCAGCTCTTTGCACCGGATGCACAGCGTCGCGTACGGCAGCACCTTCAGGCGGGCGTAGTCGATCGGGTTGCCGCAGCGCTGGCACCGGCCATACGAACCGTCCTCGATCCGCTGCAGCGCCTCTTCCACCTGCGACAGCGTTTGCTGGACACTGGACTCCAGCGCCACGCTCTTCTCGCGCTCGAAGGTCACGCTGGCCACATCGGCGAGATCTTCGTCGTACCCGCCCCCGATGTCCATCCCGACCTGCTCTTCGACCTCGGGTGTGTGCTCCTCCATCGCCTCCAGCTCGTCCATGAGGCGGTCCCGCTCCAACTCCAGCATCTGCCGCAGTTCGGCAACCTCGCGCTTGCTGAGCAGCTTCCCCTTGAAGGGCTTTGGGGCGGGGGCCACGCGGGTGGCGACCGCGGCAGGCTTTCGCACCTGTCCCGAGCGCAGTCGCGCGACCGGTCGGCCTGTGCGCTGGCGCGCCGCGGGCTTGCTGCGGGATTTCACCGTCTTTGGTGCCATGCAGGATCCTCCTGTCCCCGGCGAGACACGGCATCACTGCGACCGGTTCCGATCATGCCGTACACACGTGCGTGGCGCTTTCGGCTGTCGGTAGTGTATCCGATGACCCCTCCATTGGCAAGTAGCGGCCGCACAGGAAAATCCTGTAGCGCTGGGCGGGCTACGCGCGGGCCTTCGCCGGTGCGGGCGTCTCGGTCGCCAGGCGGACGGCGGCCCGGGCGAGGATAAGATTGCTATCCAGCAGCGGCACGCGCACATCCTGCGGCTTCAGCACGAACGGAAGCTCCGTGCAGCCTAAGACGATCGCCTGCACACCCCGGGCCACGAGGCCCTCGGCCACGCCCACCAGGCCCCGCGTCACGTCCGGGCCCGTGCGGCCGGCCTTGACGCCGTAGATCGCGCGATTGACGGCGTTTTGCCCGCTCTGGTCCGGGCCGATCACCGTCATCCCCTCCCGCCCGCAGGCCTCATGGTACAGACCCGAGGCCATCGTCGCCGCGGTGGCCAGCACGCCGAGCGCCCGAACCTCCGGCACGTCCTTCCGGGCCGCGGCGGCGACTTCGGTCATGATGTGCAGGACAGGAATCGACACGGCGGACTGGATCCGGTCAAAGAAATAGTGCGCGGTGTTGCAGGGAATCACCAGAAAGTCCGCCCCCGCCCGCTCTAGGTTCTGTGCGGTGGCCACCAGTGCCGGGGTGGGATCTGCGCCCTGTCCCAGGATGGCGGGCGACCGATCCGGGACCTTGGGATTGTTGTCGATCACGATCCGCAGGTGATCTTGATCCGTCTGGGCCGGCGTCAAGCGCAGGATCTTTTCGAATAGATCGAGGGTGGCCCACGGGCCCAGACCCCCAACCACACCGATCACTTTCTGGGTCATTCCATGCTCCGATGGCTGCGACGTCGAAACGGCGATTTCGAATTTCGCATTGTGAATTTCGAATTGAAGAACGATTCCCTGTACCCAAATTCGCAATTCACAATCCGCAATTCGCAATGCATCTTGGGTCCTCGCACTTGCTGCAGGATCCCCTAGGCCGGACGCGTTGCTTTGACGATCCCGACCCGCACCTGCCGGCCGTCCAGCCGCAGGTCGTGCTGCGCTTGGCCGGCATCCTGCCGGATCTCGACGGCGAGGGTCTCCCGTTGAACATATGCCCGGTGAGCCTCCAAAATTGGCCCGAGGCCCCCATCGTGGAACACTCGAATGCGGTCGTCGACGGCCAGGCCGGCGTCCCTGCGCAGAGTCTGAATCTTGTGGACCAGTTCCCGGGCCTGTCCCTCCAGGACGAGGTCCGGGGTGAGGGCGGTCTCGAGAATCGCGAACTCACCGGCCTGGCCCTCCGCGGCGTACCCCTGCGCCTCGTGCATCCGCGCGACCACCTCCTCGCGGGAGAGCACTACTTCACCCCCGTCCAGCTGGATGCTGAGGCGGCCGTCACGCTCTAGGGTCCGCAGCACGGCAGTGGGATCCAGGGACCGGACCGCCCGCGCCGCCTCCTGCACCCGGGCGCCCAGCCGCGGCCCCAGCAGATCGAAGCGCACATTGATCTCAAACGAGACGTAGCGGCTGGGATCGTCGACAAACCGGACGGCCTTCACGTTGAGCTCGTCAGCGATGTACTCCAGCAGCTCACGCTGGTCGCGGATCTGGCGGTGCCGGGTCACCAGCAGCGCGGCCGGCAGCGGCTGGCGGACCTTGATGCGGGCGCGGCCCCGCGCGGCGCGGCCGAGGGCGACCAGCGTCCGCGCGCCGTCCATCATCACCTCCAACGGCTCGTCCAGCTGCGCCCGGTCTGCCTCAGGCGCATCGCACAAGTGGACGCTCTCGGGCGCGTCGGGCTCTACCGGGCGGACGAGGGTCTGGTAGATGCGCTCGGCCAGAAACGGCACGAACGGCGCGAGCACGAGGGACAGGGTGCGCAGCGCGTGATACAGCGCGTAGTAGGCGGCCCGCTTGTCGCCGTCATCCTCGCTCTTCCAGAATCGCCGGCGGCTGCGCCGCACATACCAGTTGGAGAGATCGTCCACAAACGTCTCGACCGGGCGGCTCGCCCCCACCGGATCGTACGCGTCCATCCGCTCACGGACGGTCGCCGCCAGGCGGTTCACCCGCGACAGGAGCCACCGGTCGAGGACGCTCAACGCAGGCCGGCGGCGCACCAGCGCCGCAAAGTCGTACTGTTCCAGGTTCGCGTAGGTGATGAAGAAGCTGACGACGTTCCACAAGGGGATGACAAACCGGCGGCGCACGTCATCCAGCAGCGCGTATCCGAAGTTCAGATTGCTTGCCGGATTCTGGACGCAGTACGCCCAGCGCATGACGTCCACGCCCGCGCGGTCGGCGGCTTCGTTGAACTCGATGGCGTTGCCTTTGCTCTTGTGCATGTCCTCGCCGCGCTCGTCGCGCACCAGGGCATACCCCAGACACGTGCGGAACGGCTCCCGGCCGTCGAGCACCGCGGCCATCACCAGCAGCGAGTAGAACCAGTTGCGGTACTGGCCCGGGAAGCTCTCGGTGATGAAGTCCGCCGGATACCATTGCTGCCAGGTCTTCGGGTCGGTCCGGTACCCCGTGGTGGAGAACGGCACAATCCCGGCGTCCAGCCAGGGGTTGCCCACGTCGGGAATCCGGGCCACCGCCGACCCGCATTTGCTGCACGCGATCTTGACCGCATCCACCCAGGGCCGGTGCGGGGTGTGGCCCTCGAAGACCTGCCACCCGTCGACGGCGCGCGCCTGCAGTTCCTCCGCCGATCCGATGACCTCCACGTGGCCGCACTGCGCGCACTCGTAGATCGGCAGCGCCAGGCCCCAATAGCGCTTCTTGCTGATCATCCAGTCATGCATGTTGCGCAGCCAGTCCAGCTCGCGGTCCAGCCCGAACGCGGGGAACCAGCGGATGCGCGTGGTGATCTCCATGAGCGGCGCGCGCACCGGGTCCATGGCGATGAACCATTCGTCCACCAGCCGGAAGATCAGTTCGCTGTCGCAGCGCCAGCACACGGGGTAGCGGTGGGTGTAGGGCTCGACCTTGTACAGCACCCCCCGGGTGCGCAGGTGGTCGATGATCGGCTGCGCGGCGTCGTCCGTCCGCTTACCGGCCAGCCAGCCAAACGCAGCGGTGAAGATGCCGAACTCGTCGATCGGGGCAATCACCGGCAGCCCGTGCTCCTTGCTTAACGCGAAGTCCTCGGCCCCGCAGCCGGGCGCAATGTGCACGATGCCGGTGCCTTCCTCCGCACCGACATCCTTCCACGCAATGACGCGGTGCTCGAGACCTTGCTGCGGCGGCAGATCGTCGAAGGGGCCCTGGTAGCGCAACCCCACCAGCCGGCTGCCGGGGAGCCGTTCGACGACGGCATAGTCGCCCTGCAGCACGCCAAGCGTCCCCTCGGCGAGCACGAGCTCGTCGCGTCCCGCGCGGACAACGGCATACGTGAGGTCGGGATGCACCGCCGCCGCGACGTTGCTCGTCAGGGTCCAGGGCGTCGTCGTCCACACCAGCAGCGCCCGGCCGGCGTGGCCGGCGAGCGGGAAGCGGAGAAACACCCCCGGATGCGTGAGCTCCTGGTAGCCTTCGGTGACAATCTCGTGCTCGCTGATGCCGGTCGAGCAGCGCGGGCACCAGGGCATCACGTCATGTCCTTTGTACACCAGGCCGCGCTCCCAGCATTTCTTCAGGAAGGCCCAGATCTGGTAGTTGTTTTCGTCCGAGAATGTGAAGTACGACCCGCCCAGCTCGGGGGAGCCCAGCGCGCCGACCAGCTGCTCCACCGTCGCGGTTACGGGCCCGGCGCGTCCCGCCACGGTCATCCGGCGCGACGGATCGCTGCGCATCCCTCCGGCCAGCGTCCGCAGCAGCGAGGGATCTTCCCAGTCCATCCACATTCCCAGACGGATGGACTGCTCGGTGATCTGCGCCGCATACGTGAGGACCCGCTCCTTGCACAGGTTCACAAACGGGCCGATCCCGAACGTCTCGATGTCGCGCTTGCTTCGGAATCCCAGGTCGCGCTCGACGTTGACCTCCACCCACAACCCCTGGCAGTCGTAGCCGTTCTGGTAGCGCTGGCGAAAGCCGCGCATCGTCGCATATCGCTGAAACAGGTCCTTGTAGGTCCGGCCCCAGGCGTGGTGCACACCCATCGGGTTGTTGGCGGTGATGGGACCATCCAGGAACGACCACCGCTGTGAGGCGCGCTCATTCCTGCGCAGGTACTTCTGGACGATCCCCTGCGCTTGCCACCAGGCCAGCACGTCCCGCTCCATGGCGGGGAAGTCCACTTTGGCCGACACCGGTTCAAACATCCCCACCCTATCGCCTCACGGTGAGCCTGGTTGCCGAAATAGCAACGCCCGTCCATCCTGGGACGGGCGCACGCACCCGTGGGACCATCCACGTGCCGCTCTTCCCCGTCGTCGCCGTTGTGTGCGGATTCTAGCACGCGGGGAAAATCAGCGTCAATATGGTGGAAGAAGGGCACAACCGACAAGGGGCTCAAGAGAAGACGGGCACATCCGATATCTCTTATGATATGGTATGCCATCGTCCAATCTTCCACCGACCGAGCGGGCAGCTTAACGCAAACTTCCGGGACAGGCCCGAACTGCAGACCGCCCGGCCGCAGGCTCCAACGTCTCCCCAGATGCAGGATAGAGATGCCACGGTCCAGGGAAAGATATGATAGGAGGGTCGTACGCGGGATGAGATCTCCCACCATCGCCCTGATGCTTGCGATCATCCTAGGGAGTGTTGCGGGATTCCCAAGCCCGGGCATGACTCAGCTGCCGGAGGAGCCGCACGTCATCGGCCACCGCCCGCCTGCGGTCTCCGCACACGGAACTCGAACTGGACCGCGCAGGCTCATCGTGGCGACGCATGGGCAGGTCACGCAGACCATGCTCGAGCAGATTGGCTCCTCCGGCACCGTCCACGGAGTGATTCACCGATACAATCTTGTGGCAGTCACACCAAAGGGGCCGAACGGTCGTCGGAACATTGAAGCCCTGCCCTTTGTCACGCGCGTCGAGGATGATCAACCTCGTTTCCTGGCCGATGTCGGCCATTGGGATACCGACATCATTGACGCAGTGGACGTTCAGGAGTCAGGGATCATCGGAAATCCAGATCCACGGGAAGTCACCCAAAGCGGGGCCGGCGTCCATGTCGCCGTTATTGATACCGGCCTGATTCGAACCTGGCGCGAGTTTCTGCCTGAGGAGCGCGTGCGGGCGGATCTTGCACGGGCTTTTATGGGCGGGGGAGCGACTGCAGACGACTTCGTGCCGGTGGATGAATTTCACGCTTCAAACCCTGCCAACCTGTGGGAGAGGGATACCGTGGGGCACGGCCTTGCGGTCGCCGCACACGTCATCGGTTTCAAGGTGCCTGATCCCACCTTCTTGGCGGATGGTGTGGCCCCGGGGGCGCTGATTGTTCCCCTGAAGGTGTTTCCCAACGGGCTGGCGACGACGTTCAGCTCGCGGATCATCGCAGCGATTGAATATGTCACGGGCCTGAAGCAGAACGGTGTCATCGGCCCGACTGTCATCAACTTGAGTACGACCGGTGATCCGAGTGTGCTCGAGCGGATGGCAATTCAGGACGCCATCGCGGCCGGGGTCATTGTCGTGGCCGCCGCGGGAAATTCGGGCGAACTGGGCATGGGGTGGCCCGCGGCGTATCCAGAGGTCATTTCAGTTGGGGCAGTGGGGTGGACGCGCCAATTCTTGCCCATACTCTCGACAGGCTTGAACACTTCGTTTTGGATCAACTTCAACGTGGGGAACGACCCCGACGGCGTCTCACCCTCCCTGGAGGCCCTACAGTCCTACGTTGTCTTCTTCAGCGGGAGGGCTATCCCTGACCTTGGCACCAGTGTCGTGGGTGACCCCCAGGAACTGGATGTCGTCGCTCCGGGGGTATGGACGGTCGCCCCCTTCCGCCATGGGCCGCAAGCCGGCCTGTTCTTCCTGGCGGGGACGAGCTTCTCGACGCCCCTTGTGGCAGCCGTTGCCGCGCTCATGCTGGAAAAGAACCCTACACTGACTCAACCCGCGGTCGAGACAATCTTGAAGGCCACGGCCCTCCCGCTCCCTGCTGCCGACAGCCGCGCTAACATCCAGGAGCCGTTTTTCAGTCAGGACCCCGCCCTTGGAATTTCCCCCGTTTACAGCCCTTCATGGGATACCGACTGTGGCGGTCAGTTCTGTGATGCGGTCGGCGCCGGGTTGGTGCAGGCCGATGGGGCGTTGGCCGGAACGCCGTAGAAACGCGGCAACAAGAGCGGGGCCCAGCTGTCCACCGTACCGAGGGGGATCCCGCGCCGGATCCGGTTGGGGACATCGACCAGGCCCCGCCACCTCTTTTTGAGAACTGACTAACGGGAACGCGGGAGCGCGGGAACTGGGGAACCCGCATCTGCCTCCAATCCCGTGATCGCGTTCCCGTGTTCCCCCGTTCCCCCGTTCCCGTCGGTTGGTACTTCATCGGGGCCGTTGGCCCGGTCCACGTGCACCACCCGCCACACCTCGGCCAGCGAGGTCACCCCCGCCGCCGCCTTCTCCAGCCCGTCGCTGAGCAGCGTCCGCATCCCCGCGCTCTCCGCCTGCTC